>BTUC01000120.1:0-17178 GCA_045863575.1 Phycisphaerae bacterium | reverse complement strand
CTCTCGCCGGACGTGGACAGCGACTACACCTGGCCGCGGGAATTGAAATCCGAGATCGCCTCGGTGGTGGGCGATTACCTGATCGACGTCAAGGGGTTCCGCACCGACAACAAGCAGTGGCTGCTCGATCAGATCTATGACATGACCGAGAAGCGGTTCCGCCTGGCCCGGCACCTGATTTCCTCCCGGCCGTGGGATCTGTTCTGGATGGTGGAGATGGGCACCGACCGCATCCACCACGGATTCTGGCAATTCATGGATCCCATGCACCGCCGCTACGAGCCGGGGAATCCCTTCGAGTCGGCCATACGCGACTACTACATCCGACTGGATGCGCTGATCGGGGAACTGCTGGCCGCCATGGATCTCTCCAGGACGGCCGTGTGGGTGGTCAGCGACCACGGAGCCAAGTGCATGGTGGGGGGGTTCTGTTTCAACGACTGGCTGATTCGCGAGGGGTACCTGGTGATGAAGGAGCCCGCCTCCGCGCCGCGGAAATTTCAGTTCGACCAGGTGGATTGGTCGCGAACGCGCGTGTGGGGCGAGGGGGGCTACTACGGGCGCTGTTTCATCAACGTCCAAGGACGCGAGCCGCAGGGCATCGTACCGCGCGAAGGCTACGAACGGCTGCGCGACGAGTTGATCGCCAAGCTGGAGGCCCTGCCCGACCATGAGGGCCGCCCGATGGGCACCCGGGCCTACAAGCCGCAGGACATTTACCGGAAGGTGAACGGTGTGCCGCCGGACCTGGTGGTCATCTTCGGCGATCTGCATTGGCGCAGCGTCGGCATGATCGGAAATCCTTCACCCTACGTTTTCGAGAATGACACCGGACCGGACGAGGCCAACCACGCCCAACAGGGCATGTACATCCTGGCACACCCTTCGCTTCCGGCCCAGGGGCGGCGCGACGATGCTTCGCTGTACGATGTGATGCCCACTTGTCTGGCTCTGCTCGGCCAGGCCCCGCCGGCCGGTCTCCGCGGGCGGTCGCTGATCGGCTGAAGTGTCTCTGCCTCAGGCCCCCCCGTGGCACGGTTTCCAGCCGCGCTGGCCACGGGTTGCATACATGCCCGGGCTGGAGTACTGGGCGGCTTTGTAGCATGAATGATGGCCGCCAATGCAAGGCCCCCCTGGCGACCAGCCCCCCCGTTCGCCCTCCTTCGACAGGGCGGGGAGAGGCCATTGTCGCGGAACAGAGGAACGGACGGCGGCAGGAAGTTTACGGGGTGGGGCTTCCCAATTGACTCCATCTCTACCATAATAGTCCCAATCGCTTCCCTGGTGTCCGGCCTGCGCGTGCCGGCCGGCCTGGTGATTCACATCGAGTGTGGAGCAGCCCATGCGAGCATCCCTTGCGATTTCCTGTTGTGCTTTGGCGCTCGTTGTTGTCGGCACGGCCGTCTGGGTACAGGCCGGGCCGCTTACGCCGCCCGCCGGTCCTGTGGCCCCTACCATGAAAACGCTCAACGAGTTGTCGGATCAGATCGCCGCAGTCCAGGCGGCGCTGCCTCCAGCCGGCGTGAAGCGGGTTATTCGCGGCGTAATCACCCTCAATACCGGCGAGACCGAAAAGTCGCAGAACTTCTCGCCCTCCGTTGATCCGGCCAAGTCCGTGGTCCTGCTCAGCGAAGCGGTTATCGTGGTGGTCCAGGGCGCGCCGAGTTCCCTTGTGGCTCGTAACGGTGCTGCCGTGCTCTCCCTGGGCGCGTCGAGCGTGACGGTGGCGACCGACCCCCAACAGTCTCAGCAGCGGTTGAGTTACCAGATCGTCGAGTACAACTGATCGCGGTTGGCCGGACCAGGCGTGCCCCTGCCACATGACGACTTCCGCAACTGGAGCGGTCGGCCTCCGCTCAGGTGGTTCTGCTGAGTGAACGGCCGTACGGAGACTGGCTGCTACAGAGCGGAGAACTGGTAGAAAGTGGCAGTGACAGGGTGGCGGTTCGAGAACGGAGTATCGCCCGTGAAGCTCGCGGGGAGCTTCTAGCCGGCTGCGGGAGCGGCCTTGCCGTCGGGCTCGGTCGCGGGCGTGTAGGCCACTGCCCGCCGTGAACGGAGCGGCATCTGGCGTAGAACCGCATAGCCCACGACTACCAGCACGATGACGACTACGCTGACCGCCTGCGAAATGGTAAGGCCAAAGACATCTTGAGGATTGTCGGTACGAAGCGACTCCTCAATGAATCTCTCCACCGCATACAAAGCCATACCCAGCAGGAATACGGTTCCGTGCCGCTTGCGGCGATAGAAATACGCATTGGTGAGCCAGGCCAGCAGCAGGGGCCCGACGGCCGAGTACAACTGTGAAGGGTGCAGCGGCGCACTGCTGAATTCCGGGTCATCGCCAAGGGCGGCCAGCTCCGCCCGGGTGACGCCCTGCGCTTCCATGTGTGCATTCACCATGTCCAGCCGGGCCAGCGCCCGGTCGATGCGCTCCAGGCGGGCGGTTTCCCCTTTCGCCTTGGCTTCCTCGGCGGCCTTGCGGCCTTTCTCCCTGACCGCGTCGATTTGCTCGACGGTGCGGGCAGTCAGCAGCGTGGCCCCGCCTTCCGGATCGACCAGAATGAGCCGGGCAGGCAGCGCTACCTGCCGCTGTTCCCACTGGAAATGTTGAGGCGGACTGCCATAGGGGAAGTGGGCGGCCCAGGGCAAGTCTGCCGGACAGGAGGCGCCCCAGCAGCAGCCGAACAACCAGCACCCGATTCGACCCACGCCCATGCCGAACAGCAGCGACGGCGTCATCAAGTCCAGCCAGAGCCGCAGCGAAAGCCGCTTGTACATGGCGTAGAGCAGGCAGGGCACCATGGCTCCGATCAGCCCACCGTAGAATTCGAAGCCGCCTCCGCTCAGGTTCAGGATCTGGCCGGGCTGATGCTTGAACTGGGTGTCCCAGTAGTGCAGCACGTAGAAAGCTCGAGCGCCCAGCACGCTGAAGATGAGCGCAATAAAGCCGAAGTTCAGCACCAGGTCGGGGTCGGCCTTGACCTTGGCCGCCCGGCGCGTCATCCACCAGACCGCGCCAAGGAAGCCGATCATGCTCATGGCCCCGAAGCTGGGAATGGTCAGGTTCAGGCCGGGAATGGTGAACAGCTCTGGTCTCATGGGCGAGAGCTTAGCGTCGGGGAGGCCGGTCGTCCACCGGGGCGGTCAGCGATAGAGCGACGGAGAGATGGAGAGACGGAGAGACGGAGCGATGGAGCGACGGAGCGACAAGGGGACCGGGCGGCCCTGGGGCGACGGAGCGATGGAAAGACGGGGAGATTGACAGCTCACGACCAACAATCAACAGCCCACAACCAACGACCCACAGCCTGCAACTGACAACAGAACAACTGCCCCAACCACTGACCACTGACAACTGACGACTGACTACTGATGTCCAGCCCGTTGCCTGCCAAGTCCCCACCCTGCCCCTCCCCGGAGTACCGGGGGGGGATTGCGTACGCTGCGTCCGGCGAGTACCGCGGCAGGGCATTGCGCACGCTGCTTCCGGGGAGTGCCGGGGGCGTGGATTCTATGCTGATGCCGCGGGATCCGGAACGGCGCGGAGGATCCTCCAGGCAGGGGAGGTGTTACTCCGCGTTGGCGAGGTCTTACTCCGCGTTGGCGACGGCGATCGGTGCTCCGCCCGGTTTGGCGTACGTGACGATGTTCATGGTCAGGGTCCACCGCTCCGAGTGGAACGCGTACGGATATGTCCCCGCGGCCCGGTCCACCTTGAGCCGTTCATAGTAGGCGTGCCCGTCCGCGTAGTAGTCGCCGTCGGCATACATCATCCGCGGCCGGGACGTAATCAACTCGATGTAGTATGTTTTGCCGGGATTGAGCGGCACTTCATCCGGTTGGAACGCCACCTGGTACAGTTCGCACGGCAATTGATAGAACGACTCGTAGCCGGTCAGTTTCTTGGGTGCCTGAGGATAGCGGATCTTCGGCCGGAGCGGCGAGGAGTGGGCGACCGCTACTTTCCGTGGGCCGATAGGCTTCTCCCACGGACCTTCCGGATGGACTACCACCTCGCAGCGGACCGGCTCCTCCTCCTGGCCGCTGCTGGCCCAGAAGGATACGCCGGCCAGGCTGGTGCCATGCGACAGGAAAGACTGCCCCCAGCACCTCGAGGGCCTGTAGTACGGCACGAACAGTTCCCACTCCTCACTGCGAATGTGGTTCTCCACCAACTGTCCGTGGCCGTTGCCGAAGATCAGGGCGCAGAGGTCCGCTTCCATGGGCTTGCCGTCCACGCTCACGTTGCCGCCCGCATAGCCGTCAGCCTTGTCGGGTCTCAGGAAAGCATCCAACCGGAAGTCAGGACCGCCATGCCGATATGCACCGACCCGAACCGCGTACGTCCGGCCCGGCGTCACCGGCATGTTCCCGTGCCGCCACCCGATGCGCGGCAGTTCGTGATTGCTATGGGTCGCACTCACGTGCTCGGAAGGACCTTCGCCGGCCTCCGTCACCATGATCAGCCTGCCCTTGGGGCTGTCTTCGTGCACGCTCACGTTGATCTTGTTGCCCCACCAGGCGAACTTCGGACCGTCGAAGGCGCTCAGCCCGTAAAGCTGCGTACAGCGCGGCACGATCATCTGGTAGAAGTCGTGGCCTCTGACCATGTACTCCCGATCCCACACTTCCGGGTACCCCGGCGGAACGCAGGCATACTCCAGGCCGGGCAGTGGCACATCCCCAGCGGTCTGCGGGTCGAAGTTGGGGATCACCAGCGGGGGGGCTTCAAGCTGGTCGAACATGACCATCAGCGCCACCGGGCTGTTCTTCTTCGGCGAAGGCAGCTTGAAAGCGGCCTGATCATTGATCCGCGCAGAGATTCCCTCGCCGTGGCCGGCGTGGTAAGCGTCGACCCAGCCGGGATGGCCGGCGAAAGGCTGGGTGCCGGGACGGCCGGTGACAAAAGGCAGGGTGAACCGCGCTTCGCCCCCATTTGCCATGATGCTGCTGGCGGCTATGGCCCATGCCGACAGCGTCCCCGCGATGTAATTCGAGTTTCTCACCGCCGTTCCTCCGTCTATGCCACGACGCTCCCGTGCGAGCATCGGTTTCGCGCTGCGCCCGCAAGTAGAACTCTGGCCTGCATCGGCGTCAAGGGAGTTTGTTGAAGCCGACCGGTATCAGTCTGGATCAAGATTCACCTTCCCGAGCAGATTGTCAGCAGAAAACTTTTCGGGTAGCTTGCTCGCTTCGACTCCAGGCCGTGCTGCTGCCCGGATGCGTCCGGTAGCGGCCGGACATTCATCTTCGTCCGCATCAGGGAGGTCCCTCATGAAGCGTCGCGATTTCCTCCGGCAGACTACCGCCGCCGCAGCCGCCGGGCTCACCTTGCCGTTCGTCGGCTGCGAGACGACCCCCAGTAGAGGCTCGACGCGTGCTTCGGCCACCCGACGCGTCCTGGGGGTGAACGACCGCATTCGGGTTGGCTTCATCGGGACCGGGGGCCGGGCCCGGCAGTTGATGGGCGAGCGGATCACGGATCACGCCGACATCGTGGCGGTCGCCGACTGCTTCCTCCCCCGAACTCAAGAAGCGGCCAAGATCGGCCCAGGCTCAGATCGCTGGAAGATCTACCAGGACTACCGCGAAATGCTCGACACCGAGCGACTCGACGCGGTGTTCATCCCGACGACCACGCACGCCCGCGCGCTGATTGCCATCCACGCCATGCAGTCGGGCCTGGACGTCTATGCCGAGAAGCCGATCTGCCTGACGGTGCAGGAAGGCCAGGCTCTCATCAAGGCCGCCCGTCGATACAAGCGCGTGTTCCAGGCCGGCACGCAGCAGCGTTCAATTCCCATCAACGCCTGGGCCAGCCGGATGGTGCGCGAAGGAGCCATCGGCAAGGTCCACACGGTGATCGCCTGCAACTTCATCGGCCCGGAGATATGGAAGCCGCAGCCTGCCGAGCAGATGCCCGAGGGGCTCGACTGGGATGCCTGGTGCAACCAGACGGAGCTGCGGCCGTACCACAAGCAGCTTCAGTTCGGCTGGGCCAATTGGTGGGATTACGACGGCGGCGGACGTTCGTGGGGTGTCTCCGGATGGGGCACGCATGCCCTGGATCAGGTCCAGTGCGCCCTCGGCACCGATGACACCGGTCCGGTGGAAATCTGGCCGGAAGATGCCGATGCCGAGGGGCATGTCCGCGTCACCATGCGCTACGCCAACGGTACGCTGCTCAAGTGCCACGGCCCGCGGCGCCAGCCGGTTCTCGATGACCTGGGCGCAATTTTCATCGGCGACAAGGGCCAGATCGAAATCCTGCGTGGCGCCTGCCGGTCGGACCCGCCCGACTTGATGAAGGACTTCCCCACGTCGCAGCCCTCCAACATTCCGGGTGAAACGGTGCCGCACGTGGCCAACTTCTTCCAGTGCATGCGCAGCCGCAAGCCGCCCAACGCGGATGTCGAGATTGCCCATCGGGCGACCATCCTGTGCACGCTCATGAATATCTGCCGCGAGTTGGACCGCAAAATCTACTGGGATCCCCAGGCGGAGCGGTTCGTCGGCGATGCGGAGGCCAACCAGCGGCTGGCGCGGCCTCGCCGAAAGGGTTACGAGCTACCCGCGGAGCTTCTGTAGGACCGACCGCTTCCGCGACGGAGACGGTATGCCGTCAGTCGCCTGTGGTCGCCCGCATCCGCGCAGGGTTTGTGCCACGGCTCCGCGCGCCAGCCTCAGAGCCGGAAGCGCAAACGAAGGGGGGAGCCTGGGCGGTTCGGCCCCTCGCTAGCGCTCAGGGCTCTGAAGGGACTTGCCCCTTCGCTTGCGCTCAGGGCTCTGAAGAGGCTTGCCTCGTCGCTTGCGCTCGGGGCTCCGAAGCGATCCGACGCCCAGGCGGTGATGCACACTCAGGCTTGTTCGTGGCTGCTGGTCGCCTTGATTCCAGCCCAGCGGGCCAGTATACAAGGCGCCCAGCGCGGTAAATGCCGGGATGCACCGGCCAGGAAGTTCCACCCCAGCGGACGTTGTCGAGAGGAGCACAAACGATGGCCAAGACATGCAATGTCGCCCTGATCGGTCAGGGTTTCATGGGTCGTACGCACAGCAATGCCTACCTGAAGGTCGGCAAGTTTTTCACCGAACTGCCCTTGTTTCCCGTGATGCACACCAGCTTCGGCATGCCCGAGGAGAAGCCCGAGGTATTCGCCCAGCGCTGGGGTTGGCAAAACGCCGCGAACGACTGGAAGAAAGTTATCCGCAGCGAAGAGATCGACTTCATCGACATCGTTACGCCCAACCACATGCACATGCCTCCGGCCGTCGCCGCCATTGAGGCGGGCAAGCCGGTCGCCACCGAGAAGCCGATTGCCGGGACGCTCGCCGACGCCCGCGCGATGGCCCAGGCAGCCAAGAAGGCCAAGGTCAAGACATTCGTCTGGTACAACTACCGGCGTGTTCCGGCCGTGGCTTTGGCCCACCAGCTCGTTCAGGAAGGGCGCATCGGCCGGATCTTCCACGTCCGCTGCCAGTACCTCCAGGAGTGGGGCCACCCGTCCACGCCCCTGTTGTGGCGATTCCAGAAGAAGCTTGCCGGCTCGGGGGCTCACGGCGATCTGAACGCCCACATCGTGGACATGGCCCGGTTCGTGACCGGCGACGAGATCGTTGAGATCACCGGCTCTATCGCCGAGACGTTCGTGAAGGAGCGCACCATCCCGACGGCCGGTTCCGCGGGCGGCATTGCCGCGGGCGCCAAGGGTTCGCAGAAGAAGGGCAAGGTCGACGTCGATGACGCTGTCCTGTTCATCACCCGATTCAAAGGCGGCGCCGTTGGCAGCTTCGAGGCCTCGCGCCTGGCGACCGGTTACATGAACCAGA
This sequence comes from Phycisphaerae bacterium, assembly GCA_045863575.1. Classification (GTDB taxonomy): domain Bacteria; phylum Planctomycetota; class Phycisphaerae; order UBA1845; family PWPN01; genus JAAXZI01. The sequence goes on along the minus strand of BTUC01000120.1, from coordinate 9,345 downwards.
ACGGCTTTGAGGTTCACGGCGACAAGGGCGCGCTGCGCTTCCGCTTCGAGGACATGAACTATCTCGATTACTTCGATGCCACCCAGGAGCGACGGCAGCAGGGCTGGAAGCGGATCATGGTCACCTCCGGCGGCAATCACCCGTACGTGGGCAACTGGTGGCCGGATGCCCACATCCTCGGCTACGAGCACGGGTTCATCAACCAGGCCGCAGACATGATGCGCGTGCTCGGCGGCCAGAAGCCGGTGGTGCCGATCCCCGACTTCCAGGACGCCTACGAGACGCAGCGTGTGCTCGAGGCGGCGCTGCTGGCAGCTCAAAACCGTTGCGCCATCAAGATGAGCGAAGTGAAATAGGGCGGCTCGGGTCGGCCTATGCTCGCGCGGTAGGTCGCGTGGGACCGTCTTGAATCGATCAGCCCCCGAAGCCAGCAGTATGGGCACTCCGTGCGAACCGCTGCTCGCTTCGGGGGCTTTCTTGCGCCGTCTGCCGGCGAACCGAGCTGGTGCACGACGACCCTGCCTGGTGTAGGTGCCGGCGCTTCTGGTTTTTCGCTCATCCGCTCCTCATTATCGGACGCGCAGAAGCCGACTGAAGCAGATGGCCCGAACAGCCGATACCCCGCTGTATGAGCATGATCGACGACATAGCCGGGATGTCGACCGCCATGAGCCAGGCCAAGCTGCGTACGGAAGTCGGCGTCAAGGTCCTGAAGCTCAGCCAGAATCAGTCTCAGAACGTCGCGAGCCTGCTCAGCGATGCCATGGAAAACGTCCAGAACATCATCTCCGAGACCGCCGAGGGGCTCGGCGGCGGCTTCGACGCTTACGCCTGACCTCCTCAAGCATCTGACACTCAGCTCATCCCAGCATGGTGTGGCGCCGGTTTTCAACCGGTGTTGACAGGTTGGAAACCTATGCCCCACAGGATGAAAACCTGCGCCACATGAGCCCTGGAATGACAGTTTTTCGTTGGCCTCACAGAGCCACTCGCAGGGCGACGGCCGCGGAGAATCCGTTGAACTCCTCTCTCCGGTCGAGGAAGAAGCTGTAGTAGCCATAGGTCAAAAGCGAAGTCCTCCGGCCGAGCGGCACTTCGATGCCGCCCCCCAGTGTGTAGACGGGAATCCAGTCGTCACGGTGCAGCCGCACGGTGGCCACGGGCGGCAAAGCCCTCAGCCCGATGGGGACTCGGGCCGTGCCGGTGACCCCCGACAGGCCGAAAGCCTGGTAGACGAAGGGGCGAGTCCCTGCGAGGACCTCCAGGCCATCCGCTGGCGACATGATGGGCCTTCCCAGTGGATAGAGGCGAAGCGAGGCGCGGGCGTTGAATCGCGTGTAGGAAATCTGCGTTCGGATCCTGAGCAGCAGGGGTTCGCTGGTGGAGTCGAGCTCGGTGCTCCCCAGCCCGGCCTCGGCGGCCAGATCCGCCCACTCGTTGAGGCGTCTGCCCAAGGCGATGTCGCCGGTGAAGAGCATTCCGGACCGCCGCAGGTCGTGAAAATCGCGCGGCGGCGTGTACCCGGGGAGTCGTCCGAACGGGCCGGTCAGCCAGCGATCGACCATGCGGTGGCTGTCGTGCAGGTACGAGAAGTGGGAGCTGGCCCCCAGTTCAACAAACCAGGGCCCGGGCAATCGGAGGGATTCCGCGGACTCGTCCGGCTCGGGGCTTTCGCACTCCTCCGCGAGCCATGCTGCGGGTTGAATGCACATAAACGGGTAAGGAGAAGCCACCTGCTGTACGGGTGCCAGGTGCAGCACGCACGTCAGCCATGTGGCCAGGGCGGTCATTGGGAAACCATCCATCCCGTGGTGCGTGCCCAGGGCGGCGCGGATCCCCAATCACTTCTTGCCGGCCGTACTCAACTCAAAATCCGCGTCGCTCAGTTGCACGCTGAAATCCACTTCAGCATAGCGATAACGGGCTCCCAATTCTCCAGCGGGCAAGTACAGGTCCGTTCCCGCCGGCAGGCCCGTATCCGCATCGACGTAGAAATCCTGGCGGGTGTACTCGATCCCCGGCACCGGGCGCGGCCGATCGATCCGGAGGTGGTGAGCGGGCCGGTCCTGCGGTTCCAGCCTGACCAGACCCTGGTACTCGATGGTCATCTGTTCGTTCAGAGCCGGATCCTCGAAGGGCAGCAGTGTGCGCGCGGTAACTCGGGCGAGTCCGAAGTCGGTGATGGGGTTGCGGGCCCGGCCCAACTTGACCGGCAGCATGGGGTCCAGCTTGCGGGTCGTCGGCGGTAGCAGCGGTAGGGCCCCTTTGCGTTCCCGGACGATCAGCTTTCCGGCATTCTGGTTGGCGACGTAGACGGACTCGTAGTAGTCCGCGTCCTCGTCCTCCCACACGAACTTGACGCTGAACGGCTCCTTTCGGAACCAGGCGCGGATATGTTCCAACGGTCGCAGGCGCCCTCCCAACCGCTCCTGGCGATAGAACCTGAGTTGATACTGCCCCAGGGCATCGACCCGGGCATACACTTCGCGCAGATAGGTCACCGGGTTGGCAGCGATGCGTTGACCCTCTTGTTCGTAGCGAGTCTGGGGGGCTTCGATCTGCTCAGGCGCCCGGACCGGCTCGGCAGTCGGCCCCCCAGCCGCACAGCCGCCCCCGCTCATCACCAGCAGGATCAGACCCGAAATACCCACTGTCCCGAATAGCCCGGCCCGATTCCCGTCCGGCAGGTGAATCACGCTCAATGCAGATCTCCCATGTGTTCGAACGCAGCCGATCATAGCCCGGCACAAGCCAGACGCCCAAATACCGGTCCTCTCGTTAACTTCTGTGCTCCTCTGCGATTCGAATACAATGAGGAGGGACACGGACAGATGCTGCATGGAGGGCAGTTCCGACCGGCGGCGGGCTATACTTAACGGTGAGCGGGTGTAACGGAAGAGCTACCTCATTGGGAAAACTCTCATGGGCGTGGACGCTGATCGTTCGAATGTATCCAATCTGGCCTTTGTAGAAGGGATGCTGGCCGAGTACCTGCGTGACCCGAACTCTGTTGACCCGGAGTGGCGGCGGTATTTTGAGAATGCCGAGGGTCCTGAATCGACACTGGCCCGCTCGGCCGGGCCGACGTTCCAGGCGCGAAGTGTTTTTAATCCACCCGAGCGTCTGCGCACAGACGGCCGCGCGGTCAGCCGTGAGGCCGTGTTGCAGGACCGCGTCGACCAGATGGTGCGGTCTTATCGCGTTCGGGGGCACTTGGCCGCGAAAATCGACCCACTGGGCCGGCCACGGCCGCACCAGCCGAAGCTTGAGCCGGCGTTCTGGGGCTTCACTGAGGCCGATATGGGCCGGCTCTGCTCCAGTGAAACCGTGGCCGGGGCCGACGTTCGCACGGTTGGCGAGGTTTTCCAACGGCTGCGGAACACGTATTGTCGCTCCATTGCCGTGCAGTTCATGCACATCGACGATCTCTCCATGCGCGAGTGGCTTCAGGTTCGCATGGAAGGGACGGAAAACCGTCTCCAGCTTTCGCGCGAAGAACAGATCCGGATCCTGACGCGGCTCACCGACGCGGCCATTTTTGAAGAGTTTATTCAGAAGAAGTTCGTCGGGGCCAAGAGCTTTTCGCTGGAGGGTGGTGAGAGCCTCATTCCGTTGCTGGAACTGGCCATCGAAAAAGCCGGCGAGCAGGGTCTGGTTGAGATCGTGCTGGCCATGGCCCATCGGGGGCGGCTCAATGTGCTGGCCAATATCATGGGCAAGAGCCCGAAAGCCATCTTCAGCGAGTTCGAGGATGCCGACCCGCTCCTGCACATAGGGCAGGGCGATGTCAAATACCATCTGGGCTACAGCTCGGACTGGAAAACGCGCAGCGGACGCACGGTGCACCTGTCTCTCTGCTTCAACCCCAGCCATCTGGAGTTCGTGAATCCGGTGGCCCTGGGCCGCATCCGGGCCAAGCAGGACCGGGCGGGAGATCTGGCTCGCCAGAAAGGCATGGCTCTGCTCATCCACGGCGATGCGGCCTTCGCCGCCCAGGGTGTGGTTCAGGAAATCCTGAACATGAGCCAGCTTCCGGGTTATTCCACGGGCGGCACGCTCCATGTGATTGTCAACAACCAGATCGGTTTCACCACCCGCCCGGAGCAGGGGCGCTCGAGCCGTTACGCGACCGACGTGGCCAAGATGTTGCAGGTTCCCATCTTTCACGTGAACGGGGAAGATCCGGAGGCCGTGGCCCAGTGCGTGAGGCTGGCCATGGAATTCCGGATGACCTTTCAGCGTGATGTGTTCATCGACATGTACTGCTACCGGCGCCGGGGTCATAACGAGGGCGATGAGCCCTCCTTTACCGATCCCATGCTCTATCAGGTCATCGAGAAGCGTGCAACCGTGCGCGAGGGTTACCTCGGGCGCCTGCTGAAACTGAATGGCATCACCCGCGAAGAGGCCGAACAAATCACCCGGCAGCGGCAGGAGCACCTCGAGCGCGAGTTGTCCGAGGTTCGCAGCCGTGAATATAAGCCTGTGGCCGTGATGCCCGCGGGCATCTGGGAAGGTTACGTCGGTGGGCCGGAGCCGGCTGAAACGGAACGCGACACCGGCGTGCCGCCCGAGGAGCTGCGCCGCCTGCTTGAAAAACAGACGCAATTGCCTCAAAACTTCAGCCCGCATCCGAAGATTCAACGGTTCCTGGCCGCCCGTCGCGAGATGGCCAGGGGTGAACGCTCGTTGGACTGGGCAGCGGCTGAGGCTCTGGCGATTGCCAGCCTGGCGGTGGGGGGCACACGCGTTCGCATCAGCGGCCAAGACACCGAACGGGGCACCTTCAGCCAGCGCCACGCGGTTCTGCACGACGTGCAGGATGGGCACGCCTATATGCCACTCCAGCACCTCGATCCGCGGCAGGCGCCCGTGGAGATTTACAACAGCCCGCTGTCTGAAATCGGCGTGCTGGGCTTCGAGTATGGCTACAGCCTGGACACGCCCGACGGGTTGGTGTGCTGGGAGGCGCAGTTCGGCGACTTCGGCAATTCGGCCCAGGTGATCATCGACCAGTTCATTACCAGCGCGGAGGACAAGTGGCGCCGGCTCAGCGGCGTGGTTCTGCTGCTGCCACACGGTTTCGAAGGGCAGGGTCCGGAGCATTCCAGCGCCCGGCTGGAGCGGTTCCTGACCCAGGTGACCGAGTACAACATACAGGTGGTTTATCCCACGACGCCGGCGCAGTACTTTCACTGCCTGCGGCGGCAGGTGCTGCGCAAGTGGCGTAAGCCGCTGGTCATAATGACGCCCAAGAGCCTGCTGCGCCACCCCAAAGCGGTCTCCAGCATGGAAGAGCTTGGCCGCGGATGGTTCCAGAGGGTTATCGCCGATCCGCACGCGCACCCGGAGCGCGTCCGGCGAATCCTTCTGTGCAGCGGCAAAGTCTATTATGATCTCCTCCAGGAGCGTGAGCAGCTTCACCGCGAGGACGTGGCCATCATCCGCATCGAGCAGCTCTATCCGCTGGACGAGGATGCGCTGATCCCGCGGCTTGAGCCTTTCGCGGACGGCACGCAGGCGTACTGGGTGCAGGAAGAGCCGGAAAACATGGGCGCTTGGCGTTACATGCGACTGAAGTTCGGCGAGAAGCTGCTGGGCCGCTTTCCCCTGAAAGGGGTCTACCGGCAGGCTTCGGCCAGCCCGGCCACCGGTTCGGGGGCCAGTCACAAGCTGGAACAGCGGCAACTGATTGAGAAAGCGTTCGGAGATGTAGGCGGAGAGGCCCCGGCCGGGCGTTTCGTGGCCCAGACGCGGGCGACCCCGCCGCGCAAGGAGACCGTTGCCCATGGCCGTTGAACTGACCGTCCCCCAGGTGGGCGAGTCGATCACCGAAGTGCAGATCGGACAGTGGCTCAAGTCCGAAGGCGACACCGTCGAGAAAGGCGAGACCCTCGTCGAGCTGGAGACGGACAAGGTGACGCTGGAGCTGCCTGCGCCGGTGGCGGGCACGATCAAGCAGTTGCTCAAGCAAGGTGGCGATTCAGCCAGTGTGGGCGACGTGATCGGATACCTTGAGGAAACGCAAGCCGAGGCCGCTGAGCCCAAGCCAGCCGTCGATGCACCGGAGAAGGCCGCTGCCGACTCGCCGCCGCGAGCGGCTGAAACGCAAGCTCCCCCGAGTCCGCCGCGCCGTACCCCGCCCAAGGAGGCGAGCGCTCCCGCGGCTTCGGCGGAGGCCGCCGCCGAACCGGCGGAGGACGAGACGCTGGTGGCCGAGCCGCCGCCCCCGTCCCGGGCGGAGCCTGCACGGAAGTCGCCGACCGCCGATCGCGCGGCGGCTGCTCAACGTCCACCAGCCAGAGAATCCGCAGCCCCCTCGCGGCCGTCGCCGGCTCCCGCCGCAGCGCCGCGAGGCGAGGACCGCGAGGAGCAGCGGGTGCCCATGACCCCACTGCGTCGCCGGGTGGCCGAACGCCTGGTGGACGCCCAGCAGACCGCGGCATTGCTCACCACCTTCAACGAAGTGGACATGACCGCGGTGATGGCCCTGCGCGCCCGGCATCAGCAGCAGTTCCAGGAGAAGCACAACATCAAGCTGGGCATCATGTCCTTCTTCGTCAAAGCGGCCGTCGACGCTCTGAAGCGATTTCCGGCAATCAATGCCGAAGTGCAAGGTACCGATATCCTCTACCGCAACTACTACGACATCGGCGTGGCCGTGTCCACCGACAAGGGTTTGGTGGTTCCCGTGTTGACCGATGCGGATCGTATGAGCTTCGCCGAGATCGAATTGGCCATCGCCGACCTGGGCACGCGGGCCCGGGACAACAAGCTCAAACTCAGCGAACTGGAGGGCGGGACCTTCACCATCACCAACGGGGGCGTGTTTGGATCGCTGCTCTCGACGCCCATTGTGAATCCGCCGCAGAGCGGCATCCTGGGCATGCATGCCATCCAGGACCGGCCGGTGGCCCGGGAGGGACAGGTGGTCATCCGGCCGATGATGTACGTCGCTCTGACCTACGATCATCGCATCGTGGATGGCCGCGAGGCGGTCACTTTCCTGCGGCGGATCAAGGACGTCATCGAAGAACCCTCCCGCATGCTGATCGAGATCTGAGCATATCCTCCCGAGCTCATTCCCCGGGGTCGTGTGCCGCAGCGCTTTGAGCTTCCTGTTGTCCACCACTCGGCGGCGGCGTGTCCTCCGCCCCGAAGGGGCGCCGGTCAATAGCCCAGGGCGTAAGCCTTGAGGAAGGCTGAACGCACTTTCATGTGGCCGCGTTCACATGCCTGCCGGCTCGAGACCGGGTAGTACCAGTGAAAGCCTCTTCACGCTCTTGACTTCACTTCACTGGCTCCAAGAATCTTCCAAAGCCGCAAGGCTTTCACGCGGCGCCGCCTCGGGATTTCGAGGCGAGCGAGAGACGCGGGAATGGGGCGTACGGCTCCTGCCAGGTGGAAGCGCCCCTGTGGGTGGCAGACCGTTCGGCAGGAATGACCCGCATCCGGTTTTGAAGAGGTGCATTGATGGCAGCCTGGTTCTGTAGAGTTCTGGGCGTATGTTTCCTCGTGTTGGGTGTATGGGGCTTTCAGACGGTTGACCGCGTCTGGCTGTTCGACGTGAACCCCCTCCACAACATCATCCACGTGGTGTCGGGGTCCGCCGCCTTGTGGGCCGGCTACTCGGCCGAGAAATCGGCACGCGTCTTTGCCCTGCTGTTCAGCACCGTTTATGCCGGCCTGGCGGTCAGCGGGTTTCTCGACGTGCCGGCGGTCGTGGATCTGCTGAATCTGAACATGCCCGGGAACTGGCTGCACGCGACAATGGCTACGCTGTTCCTGGCCGCTGCCCTGGGGTCCAGCACGGCCACCGCGGGAGGATTGCGCGGCTCCGGTATTGAGCTTGGTTCGTCACGGCCGCGGCCGGCGCATTGAGCTGGATCCTGCCCAGTAGCGCGGTTTCACCTTCGCCGTCGGTCACCTCCCGTTGCCGTACCTTCCCTCACGTGCTTGTAGAGGTCGCAACCCTCACAGTGACGGGCAGCCTTGACGAGTGCGGGCAGGCTCAGCTTCGGCGGCAGGTAGTCGGACGCACTGCGGCCCTTCGCTTTCACGGGCATGGCCGGGCTCCTGGTGGGCTCCCTTTCATCGCGCCCCTGCGAGTATAGGTTGTCGGTAACCTCGGCCGTCCACATGATCCCTTTTGCGTCTCCGCGTCCTGGCGGAGGCTGCTGGAAACGGGCACCCCTCGAAATTGCGGTTGGTTAGCCGGATAATGAGCTTCGTATGGGCGTATGGAAAGGACTGCTGTTGTGACCAACCTGCTCGCGCGCATTCTGCTGGCCATGGTCATGTTTCCGCTGACCGTGCTGGTATTCATCATGACCATCCTGATGCTCTTCAGCGGCGGTTTGCCCAGCGCCGGTGGCTGGTGGGCGGCCGTCTTCGTTTCGGGCGGTTTCGCGAGCATCTATTGGCTGCTGTTGTGGCACCAGGTGGTCCGCTGGACACCCCGACGGATCGTGAATACGGTCGCGGCTTCGATGGCCTGTGTGCTCGCGGGCCTGCTGGCTGGGGTCGTGCTATACGGTTCTATGGGCCAGTGGCCGGAAATCGAGCCCTGCATCATATTAGGCGGTTGTGTGGCCGTCGTGCTCTGGCTGGCGGTCACGGTTCTGGTTTGGCGGGAAACACCGAGGGAACGGGCCGAGCGCATTCGCCAGATGTCGTCAGGAGCAGTGACCTGCCCACATTGCGGCTACAACCTGACCGGACTCTCGCAATCGCGCTGCCCGGAATGCGGGACCACCTTCACGCTCGACGCTCTCTTTGCCGGCCAGCGGCGCGAATCAGTGGAATCGACGTGTGACGCGACCGGCGTGATGCTGCAAGCCGAAGTGGCCGCGCGAAAGCCGACGGACCTGTAGTCGCTTGCAGCGTGTCTTGTGGGCGTGTGCCACTGCTCAGGGAGCGGGCTGTTATTGGGGCAGAGGCTGATGGGTAAGGGCAAGCTCGGTTGACGCTGCCGGGGGGCAGTAGGAGCGTTCGTCACACCCCAACACTGCTGACACGTCTTCGCCGGGTGCAGCCCGAGCTTCGCCGTTGCAGGCACAGCAGCGGCACACACACCGGACGGTTGGTCTCCGCGCCTGTAGCTATCGGCGCGAGCACCGTCGCTAAGGCAGCACATCGCCCAGCGTGATGACCGTCACCCGCGCGCGCGGCCGGAGATCCGCGGGACGGTCGCACTCGAAGCGTATCTGGTTCGTTCCAGCACGCAGCACGGGCCACTCGCCTTTCGGTTGTATCTCCCCACACGGGTTGCCCTTGGAATCGAAAATGCGGCACGTCGATGTCTACTCTACCTCGAGGTATGCGCCGCTCTCCAATTCCGCGGGG
>BTUC01000119.1:0-17274 GCA_045863575.1 Phycisphaerae bacterium | reverse complement strand
TCGGATCACGCCGTAAGCAGCGCGAAGGGACCGGCAGGTTTATAATAGATAGCGGCAGTGAGCGTTCGCCCCTGCGGAGACAGATGCTATGCCGATGCACGACTGGACCCGGGTTGAGGCGGGGATCTTCCATGCGTTCCACCATGATTGGATAACCGAGATTTCGCGGGCCTTGAACGGCGGCTTGCTCCCGGATGATTATTACGCTCTGCCGGAGCAGCAGGCGGCCGGGTTCGGACCAGATGTGCTGACGCTTCAGACTCCCTCGTCCAACGACCGCGATGACACCTCGGGGGGTTCGGGCAGTGCGGCCACCCTCGTCCAGAAGCGCCCGCAGACGCAGTTCACTGCGGAAACGGATGCCGAGTTCTACCGACGCAAAAAGAGCTCCATCGCCGTGCGCCACGTCAGCGGAGACCGGATCGTGGCCATGCTTGAGATCGTCTCCCCTGGAAACAAGGCCAGCACGCATGCCCTGCACGCGTTCGTGGGCAAGGCATGTGAACTGCTCGAGCATCGCATTCACCTGTTGATCGTGGATCCATTCCCACCCGGTGCCCGAGATCCCAATGGTATCCACGCCGTTATCTGGGAGCAGGTGGAGGACAAGCCTTTCGTCCTGCCCAAGGGCAAACCATTGACGCTGGTTGCTTATGAATGCGGACTGACCACCCGGGCGTATATCGAGGCCTTGGCAGTCGGCGAACGATTGCCGGACATGCCGCTGTTCCTGGAGGCGGGCGGCCACATTCAGGTACCCCTGGAAACGACGTACGTCACCGCCTTCACGGCGTTAGCCCGCCGATGGCGGACGGTTCTGGACGCGCCTGTACAAGCGTGAGAGCACCTGCTCCAGGCACTGCTCCCAGGCGCTGCTCACAGAGCAGTGGCACACGCCCCTGGCGGGATGGGCTCTGAGGCTTTGAGCCTGGGGTCTGTGGAAATTATCCCATTCTGGTAGACAAGCCCGGCCGGTCGGCCATGAACAGAGTGATGAACGACGACATCGGCGACCTCACCGCCGCTTCCGCGGGCGACCCGGAAGCCTTCGCGCGGCTCTATGAGCGCCACGCGCCGGTTGTCTTGTCGCTGTGCCGTCGCTGCTCATCGGCGGGCGAGGCGGAAGATGCCATGCAGGAAGCCTTTCTGCGGGCGTTCCGCCGGCTCGACCAGTTGGCCAGTCCGGCCGGGTTCCGGCCGTGGCTGTACTCCATCGCTCGGCGCGTGTGTGCGGAACGGCGGCGGTCGACCACCCGCCGCATCCGCCACGAAGCCCGGGCTAGCCAGGAGCGCGTGGAGATGGATTCGCAGACCAGCACAGCGGCCGACTCCGTCGAGCTGGACGAGCAGCTCGACCGTCTCACCGTCGCGATCAATACGCTGCCGGAGAATGAGCGGCTGGCCATTCACCTGTACTACTTGGAACCCGACCCGCCGGCGGCCGCCTCGTCTGCCCTGGGGCTCTCCCGCGGCGGGTATTACAAGCTGCTGCATCGGGCTCGCCAGCGACTGGCCATCCTGATGCGGGAGGCACAGACCATATGAGCCACGAACACGATCCGCCGATCCATCCCGATCACCTGCCCAAGGACGAACTGGATGCGCTGCTGCGTGCCTGGCACCAGCAAAACGCCGCCCAGGCCGCCGCGGCCCGCGACCGCATCCTGACCCAACTGCGTCCGCCCCTCAGACCAACGTCAGTTTCCGAACCTGCCGTGGCAGTCTCCCCCCCTTACCAAGGGGGGGCTGGGGGGGGTTCTCCGGCCGCCACCGACTTCCGATCCGCTCAAAAACCCGCCACGAGCGCTCAAACCCATTCCCGCTGGAGATTCGTCATGACCCGCTGCATGCCCATCGCCGCCGTGATTGCCCTGCTGGTCACGCTCGTGCCGACGATCCTCCCGACTCTCGAGCGGCCCGTCTATGGCCAGGACGTTACCTTCGTCCCCGAAGGCGGCCGTCTGGAAGCAATTGACTCCTTGGGGAACCTTCTGGGTCCGTGCCCGTTGAAGGGCACGGACGTCGATGTGGCCGTCTCAGGCCCATTCGCCCGCGTGACCCTTACTCAGAAGTTCCACAACCCGTACGCGGACAAGATCGAGGCCGTCTACACGTTTCCGATGAGCCACCGGGCGGCCGTCGACCGCATGACCATGACCATCGGCGACCGCGTGATTCTCGGCGAGGTCAAGGAACGGCGGCAGGCCCGGCAGATCTACGAAAGTGCCCGCAAGCAGGGCCACGTCGCCAGCCTGCTGGAGCAGGAACGGCCGAACATCTTCACGCAGTCGGTGGCCAACATCGAGCCCGGCGCCGAAATCGACGTGCACATCAGCTATGTCGAAATGCTCGAGAGCCGCGACGGCACCTTCAGCTTCGCCTTCCCCATGACGGTTGAACCGCGCTACATTCCCGGCACGCCGACTTCCAGCTTGAGCATGCTGCCTGATGCGCTGCGTTCGCGAACGGGGCTCGTGCTCCTGGGCCCGGCCGAGCTCAAGCCTTTCGGCGCGGATGATGTCGCCCACACCGCACTGAGCGCCGAGCAACTCGACGTGCTGCTCCGATCGGCCCGCCCGATCCATTCGCCGGCCGACGACTCCGTCCAGCGGCCCCTCTGGTGCCGGTTCGAGGTCGTCTACGGCGGCGGAAGCAAGGAAGTCGGCGAGCTGTACAACGACGGCACGGGGCATGTGAACGGTCGTTGGTTCTACGTGTCGGCCACGCAGATTGAACGCACCGCAACCGGCTTCTCCCCGAATACCAACCAGGTGCCTGACGCCGGCCGCATCACGCCCATGCCCGTGCACCCCAGCACCCGCGCCGGCCACGACATCTCCGTGAACGTGACCATCGACACCGGCGGGCCGGGCATCCTGGACGTCAAGTCCGAGCTTCACGAGATCATCCGCACGAAGGCCGTGCCGCGCGACGCGGCTGCCCCGCGCCGGCTGACCGTCCAGCTCCGCAAGGAACGCGAGATTCCCAACCGCGACTTCATGCTCACGTGGAAGCAGACGGCCGATACGGTGCAGGAGGCCACCTTCACGCACACCGGCAAGCAGGGCAACTTCTTCACGCTCATGCTCCAGCCGCCCGCCCGCACGACCGACGCCCAGGCCGTCCCGCGCGAGCTGGTCTTCGTGCTGGATACCTCCGGATCGATGAACGGCCAGCCCATCGAGAAGGCCAAGGAAACCATGAGCAAGGCCATCGCGGCCCTGCGCCCGCAGGATGCATTCAACCTGATCACGTTCTCCGGCGACACGCATATTCTATGGGAACAGCCCCGGCCGGGGACGCCGGAGAACGTGGCAGCGGCGCAGCAGTTCCTGTCCACGCGCTCCGGCTCCGGCGGCACGGAGATGATGAAGGCCATCGAGGCCGCCCTGGTGCAGGCGCCGGCCGGTCAGGTAGCGGCGCTGACGCCCGACGAGCTGGCCAACCTGCCGGCGGACGGGCGCCAGGTGATCGTTCGGCTGCGCGAGAGCAACCTCACGGCCGTGTTCCAGGACGGTATGGCTCCCTCGGTAGTCGATGTCGCGCTAACCGGCGGTCAGTCCTTCCGGGCTCGCATCGCCAACTGGATGCTCCACGGCCAAGGTTCGTTCGAGGCCAATGGCACGCGCGATGTCGAGATGCGCGGCCACTGGGTCACCGAGGATCGCCAGCGGCTGTTCAAAGTCGAACATGCCACGCTCGGCAAGAAGGCGGAAACCTTCGCCCCCATGCGCGTCGTCTGCTTCATGACAGATGGAGCCGTGGGCAACGACATGGCCATCATCGATGCTGTCAAGCGCAATGCGAAGACCACGCGCGTGTTCAGCTTCGGCATCGGCAACAGCGTCAACCGCTACCTGCTCGACGGCATGGCCGCTGCCGGGCGCGGCGAGGTGGAATATGTTTCGCTCAAGGGGGATGCCAACGCGTCGGTCGAGCGCTTCCTCAAACGTATCCAGACCCCTGTGCTCACCGACATCGAGCTGGTCTTCAGCGACGGCCTGAGAGTGACCGATCTGACCGGCAACGCCTTCCGCATGGGTGCCGGGTGTGGCACCGGCGTCTCGCCGGTGAATGACCAGGGTGGCACCGGCGTCTCGCCGGTGAGCAACTCCGATGGTCCTTCTGCTGCCGCCTGCATTCCTCCCGTCATCGACCTCTTCGACGTCAAGCCGCTGATCATCCATGGCCGGTACGCTGCGCCGGGCCGGGGCACGCTGACCATCCGCGGCCGGACGGCCGAAGGACGCTACGAGCGGAAGCTCGATCTGGACCTGCCGGCCATCCAGCCGGAGCACGACGTGATTGCCACGCTGTGGGCCCGCTCGAAGGTCGAGGAACTCATGAACCGCGACTTGGCCGCTGCTCAGAAGGGCCAACTTCCGGATGCGCTGCGGCAGGAGGTGGTCCAACTCGGCGAAACCTTCAGCATCCTGACGCAGTACACCAGCTTCGTGGCCGTCGAGCGCCAGCGGGTCACCATCGGTGGCGAGCCGCGCCTGGTGGCCGTGCCGATCGAGTTGCCCGAAGGCGTCAGCTTCGAGGGCATCTTCGGCCCGGCTGCCCTGGGTAGGATCATGCAACTCAGTGGCGTTCGCCCGGTGCAGCCACAGTCGCGGATTGCCGAACACCCGGCATCTGATGGTGAGGAGTCAACGGCACAGCCCGGCTCTGCTGGTGAACACGAGAATCTACGCTTGAACAGGGCTTACTCTGATCGTAATAAGCGGGGGGAGCCGCTCGAACAATCTACTCAGCTTCTCAAGGAGCACAAGCTCAACAAGGCTGCGGCTCGCGCCATCGACTCGACCAAGCAGGAAGCCTCGGACCAGATGCGTGCGCTTGCCGCTGCGAACCGTATTAAACGCCAGAGGGAGGCCGCGCCGACTCCTGCGCCTCCCGGGTCGAAAAGCGTCATCTACCTGAACAATGCGGCGAGTCCCGAGGTTGAGGAGATGCTCCGGACCTATTTCGGCGAGGAGCACGAATGGCGCCGCATCGCAAAACGCGAGCCGTTTGGCGTCGGAGCAGCAGGAGAGCCGATCACGCAATCTGACTCCGACGGCGTGGTTGATGCCACTGATCCAAACCTGATCGTGAACGGGGGTGTGGACTGGCTCGATGACGACGGCGACTATGCGGATCTTCAGATGGGGGATGTGAACGGCGACGGCACGGATACTCTGGCCCTGATTGGCAACAACCTGGTCGTCGCCGGCGACGGGACTTGGGCCGATATGCCGTCGAACCAGCCCGGAGCGGCCAGTCTGACCTTCAACTGGAAGTTGGGCGCGCCGATCGTGACTGGCGCTTCGAACGGAGTCGAGAAGATCAATGACGTGTGGTATACCCCGCATTCCGGGGGCGAAACCGGCGGGGGGGGGCATGACAATATCTGGACGCTCACGCGCGAGCCTGACCAGCCGGGACGGCCTGCGTATTCCACACCTCCAACCGATGCAGGCAGACTGGTAGGGATGGGTGCAGGCCACGCGCAGTCTTCCTACGGTTTCGGTGGAATGGGCGGTTTTGGCGGAATGGGTGACATGGGCATGGCGGGTGGCGGAACGGCGGGTGGCTTTGGCGGTGGCGGGGCGGCTCCATTCGGTGGAGGAGGTGGTTCCGGCAGCCATAGCAGCCCTTACAGCTATAGTCGCTATGGCGGTGCTGATCCCGCCGCGCCAACAACCGCTATGTTTGGCCTTCAATACGCGAATGCCGGCGAGGTGGCAGAGATCCTTAAGATGACATTGGCCGGGTCGCAACGCAGGGGTCCCGGCACGGAAGAGACTTCCACAAACGTGCGGGCAGATGAGAACTCCAACACGGTCTTCATCACCAACTCTGATCTCGGCACCATCAAGCAGTTGCAAACGCTGGTAAGCACGCTTGATGCGCCCGTCGACGGACACGCGCCGACCACCCGACCTGCTATCGACTCGCGAGCTGCTACACGTCCGGCTGGTGACGCGGCAACGACCCGCCCTGCGCAAGTGGATCCGGTTGATCCGGCCGTTCGGCAGCTCATTGGCTGGCTGGAGGCGATGAAGTCGGCCGGGCGCCTGGAATGGGCGCGGAAGGCGCGCGTGCCTGCCCATGTGGCCTTGCGGATTGCGGAGCTGGCGGCAGCCGGGCGTATCGAGGATGCCCGTGCGCTCGCCAAGGCCCTGGTGGAGTTCGATTCGGATTTCCGTGTCGGCACGCAGATGCGCGACGTGCTCGCGGATGAGAAGCTCACCGCCGAGGATCGCCAGACGCGGATGTCTGCTCTGGCAGAAGAGGCCAAGCAGGCGTTCGACCCGGTCATTCGGGATCTGAAGCTCGCCCGGAGATTGGACAAGCGCCTGCTGGTGCTGGCCAAGGCGGCCGAGGCACCGCCTGGCGAGGGCTCGCCGGCTACCCGACCCGCTCCTGAGGGTCTGGCCGAGGCCGACGGCCGGCTGCGGGTCACTGTGGCGGCTCGGGACACGACGCCGACCACGCTTACCGCGCTCCGCAGTGCAGGCCTGCAAATTGAGGCGACTGCGGCCAGGGCGAGACTGATTATCGGACTTTCGGCCCCTGGTAGGCTCGCCGATGTCGCCTTGGTGGATGCTGTCCGACGCGTTGAGCCGACGGTGCTCTCAAAATAATGCACCTTGGGTTCGTGATATTGATTGATACGGTGCATGCTTTGGTGTAGGATTGCTCACGGAGGTACAGCGGTCGCGGAACGGCCGTTAAAGTCAGCTTTCGTGAGGAGAAAAGCATGCATTTGAGGTGGTTATTCCCCTGCGCACTGGCCGGTATTGCCCTCGCATCGCCGGCGTTCGGTAACCTGCTCACCAACCCCGGCTTCGAGCTGGGGTACACAACGGGTTGGACAAACAACGGCGGAAGCCTCGACGGGACCGGGTTGGGAGAGGAACCCCACAGCGGCACCAAGTCCTGGCACGGGGCCTGGAACTACGGCGGCAGCGCCCAGACGACCACCTACTATCAGGATATCCCTGTGACGGTGGGAACGCTCTATGACGCCTCGATGTGGGCGAAGGGAAACGCCTGGGACGGGGTGTACGGCAACGAAACCCACTCGTTCCGGCTTCGTATTCGGTTCCGTGATGGCTCAGGCAATCTGGCCACGCATGACGCGACTTCAGTCCCGAATGACACCTGGCAGCAACTCGTCCTGACCAACCTCGAAGCGCCCGCCGGTTCGGTGGTCGCCCGGGTCATGTTCTCGTACATCACCACGCAACCGGCGAACGCCTGGAAGGTGTGGAACATTGATGATCTGTCCTTCGCGGCCGTGCCGGAGCCTGCGATGATGACCGTGCTCGGGCTGGGGCTGCCTTTCGTGGCCCGTCGCCGAAGACGGTAAACCGCCCAAGCTGCGCAGGTTAGACTGCGGACTAGCTGATCCTGGCGAAATGTCAGCGCCGAGGGCTCCAGACCCCCGGCGCTCTTTTTTTGGCTGTGGCAGGAGTTCAGAGCCCGCCAGGTTGGTTCCCAGTCGCTCTTGGGATAGCATCCATTGACCTTGACGCGTGAAGCCTGAGAACCGATTCGCTGGAGCACCGGATACGATGGAACCCTCGATCAAGACGGCCGTGGATGCCTGGCTCAGCGACCCCGCCATAGCTGAGGAGTACAAGGCGGAGGTTCGGACGCTGCTGAACCAGGGCAACGAGAAGGAGCTGACCGATCGGTTTTATCGCGAGTTGGAGTTCGGCACGGCCGGCCTGCGCGGTGTGATCGGGGCGGGCCTGAACCGGATGAACATCTACACCGTCGGGGCGGCAACTCAGGGCCTGGCCAACTACATCCGCAAACAGGGCGAGGCGGCCATGAAGGCCGGCGTGGCCATCGCATACGATTGCCGGCACAAGAGCGATCTTTTTGCCCAGCGGACGGCCGGCGTCCTGGCCGCCAACGGTATCCGCGCATATGTTTTCGAGAAGCTGCGACCCACGCCGGAACTGTCGTTTGCCGTGCGGCACCTGGGGTGCACGTCCGGCGTGGTCATCACGGCCAGTCATAACCCGCCGGCCTACAACGGCTACAAGGTCTATTGGGCCGGCGGTGTGCAGGTCGTGCCGCCACACGACAAGAACATCATCGAGGAGGTTCGCCAGGTCGGAGGTTTTGCCCGAGTGCGGGCCATGAGCTTCGTGGCGGGCGTGAGCGATGGGCACATTCAGGTCATCGGTCCAGAGGTCGACGAGGCCTTTCTGAGTGCGGTGCAGGCGTCTTGTCTGAACGAAAAGGCCTGTCGCGAGCAGGGGGCTCTTCTCAAGGTCGTGTTCACCTCTCTGCACGGCACCGGCGGCACGCTCATTCCCGATGCCCTTCATCGGCGGGGTTTTCAACAGTTGCTCGAGGTGCCGGAGCAGGCCGCCCCAGACGGTGATTTCCCCACGGTCAAGTCGCCCAACCCGGAAGAGGGCGAGGCCTTGGATATGGGCATTCAACTGGCTCAGCGCGAAGGGGCGGACCTGGTTATCGGCAGCGATCCCGATGCCGACCGCATGGGCATCGCCGTGCGGGCGCCCTCGGATGAATTCGAGCTGGTCACGGGCAATCAGATTGGCTCGCTGCTCACCTGGTACGTCTGCGAGCAGCTCACCCGTTCCGGACGATTCCCGAAGAATGGCGTCGTGATCAGCACCATCGTCTCGGGTGATCTGATGAAGACCATCGGGCGAGCCTACGGCGCGGAAGTGATCGAGACGCTGACCGGCTTCAAATGGATCGGCGCGAAGGTGGCCCAGTTCGAGGCGGAAGGTTCACCAGCCCAGCCCAGCAAACACTATCTTTTCGGTTCGGAGGAGAGCTACGGCTACATGCCGGCCACTTACGTTCGCGACAAGGATGCGGTCACCAGTGCGGCCTGGATTGTAGAACTGGCGGCCGTGCTTGCGGCCGAGGGGCGTTCGCTGCACGGCCTGTTGCAGGATCTGTTCCGGCAGTATGGCTACCACCGGGAGAGCACGCTCAATATTACACTGCCGGGCAAGGAGGGCGCCGCGCGCATCCAGTCCATCATGGCGGAACTGAGGAGTAATCCTCCCCGATCCATCGCCGGCCTGGCGGTGACCACCTTTGGGGACGCGCAGAGTGGTGAAATCCGCGACCTGCGCTCGGCTCAGAAGACCGGCCGCTACGATCTGCCGGCCAGCAACGTTCTGTTGCTGACGCTGGAGGATGGCAGCAAGGTCATTGCCCGCCCCAGCGGCACCGAACCGAAGATCAAGTTCTACATCCTGATCAAAGAGCCGCCTCAGGCCGATCTGGCCGCCGCGAAAGCGCGAGCCGACCGCAAAGCGGAGTCGATCGCGGCCGACGTCTCGCGCCTGGCGGGAGTGTAAAACTCCCTCCCCCGGCATCCGGTCGGAGCATGAACTCCCTCCCCCGGTACTCCGGGGGAGGGTTGGGGAGGGGGCTTGGCAGGCAACGGAACTTAGTCAGTAGTCAGTCGTCAGTAGTCAGTTGTTGGGTCAGTTGTCCTTTTGTCAGTCGTAGCTGTGCCGGTTGCGGCTTCCCCCCGTGAGTACCCCGCACCTGACCAGTCATTCGTCACCCGCTGGCCAAGGGGGCCTGGTAGGCAAGCAATGCCACGATCGTCGCGTTGCCGCGCCTCCGAAGACACGTTGCCCGTATGGATCGCCACAACGACCGGCAGAGACGCCGGCCGCTACCTTCGGCCGAAAGTCGAACGGATTATTGGCCCCGCCTATCGTCTTTGAGCCCGTCCGGTCGCACGCCTAAAATAGCTGAATGGATCCGCACACCCTGGAGAAGATCGAGTTCGAACGGGTCCGCCAGATCCTGGCGGGCTACGCGAGCTGCGCGCTCGGGCGCCAGATGGCCATGAAGGTCAAGCCGTCGTCCCGGGTGGACCTGGTGGAGGACTGGCTGGGGCAGGTGCGGGAGATGATCGACGCTTCCGCGCGGCTCGACCTGCCGCCGTTCGGCGGTGTGACCGACATCCGGGAGGCGGTGCGGGTGGCCGTCCCACCACACAGCCTGGAACCCGATGATTTCGCGGTCCTGGCTCAGACGCTGGATGCCACCTACCACATGGTGAACTGGGCCTCGGGTCTCCGGGAAGATTCACCCCGCCTCCGGGAGGTCTGCGAGCGGATCGGCGATTTCAAGCCCATCGCGGACATCATTCACAAGGTCGTCGACCAGAACGGCCAGGTCCGCGACGATGCCAGCGCCAAGCTCCGCAAGATCCGGGTGGAAATCAGCCAGGCACGCATCTCCATCCGGCACGTGGTCGATCGCCTGCTGCGCGACCGCAACCTCACGCGTTTCCTTCGGTATCCGGAAGCGACGTTCCATGACGACCGCTACGTGCTGCCGCTGGCCGCCGAGCACCGCGGGCGCATTCCGGGCATCGTTCACCGCAGCTCCGATTCGGGAGCGACGCTGTTCGTCGAACCGGCCGCGGCCGTCGAACTGAACAACCGCATCGTGGCCCTCAAGACGGATGAACAGGCCGAAATCAGCCGGCTCCTCTGGCATCTGACCCACCAGGTGCACCTCAACCAGGCCGAACTTCTCAAGACCCTGGACGCGCTGGCCGTCCTGGATCTCATTACCGCCAAGGTGCGGTTCGCCCGCGCCCACGGCCTGAGCTGCCCGTCCATCTCGCAGAACGGCCACCTGCGGCTGCGCGGCGCGCGGCACCCGCTGCTGATCCAGCTTCAGAAAGAAGCGGCTCAGAAGGGCGAAAAGCGCGAGGTGATCCCGATCGACGTCCGGCTTGGTGAAGATTTCCACGTGCTGGTGATCACCGGTCCGAACACGGGCGGCAAAACTGTCACGCTCAAGACGGTAGCGCTGCTCTGTGCCATGGCGGCGGCCGGTCTTCCCGTCGCGGCGTCGGAAGGCAGCACCGTACCGGTCTACCAGGATATCCTCGTGGATATCGGGGACGAGCAGAGCCTCCAGCAGTCGCTGAGCACGTTCAGCGCTCACCTGACGCAGCTCATGGCCATGCTCAAACGAGCCGGGCCCAGGACACTGGTGCTGATCGATGAATTGGGTGCGGGCACCGATCCCGATGAAGGGGCGGCCATCGGCGTGGCCATCATCGAGGAAATGCTCCGGCGGCGTTGCCCGACGCTGCTCACAACCCATCTGGGGGCGCTGAAGGCGGTGGCCTTCTCTCAGGCGGGGGCGGAGAACGCCTGCGTCGAGTTTGACATCCAGACGCTCCGGCCAACCTATCGGCTGCTCATCGGCGAGCCGGGGAACAGCAACGCCATCAATATCGCGGAGCGGCTGGGGCTGCCCAAGCCGATTATCGAATCCGCGCGGAAGCATCTGAGCGACTCGCACCAGCAGCTCACGCGAGCCATCAGCGGTACGCTGCAATCACGCCGCCGGGCCGAACAGGCCCGCACCGAAGCGGAAGCGGCCCGCATCGAAGCTGACCGGGCACGCCAGAACGCCGACCGCGAGTTGCAGGCCCTCCGTGAGCAACAGACCGCCTTCGAGCAGTGGGTGGCGGCCATCTCAGCCTTGCGCCCGGGGGATAAGGTGCATGTGAAGCGATTCGACCGCGAAGGCCAGATCGTCCGGATGATGCTGCATAAGCAGATGGCGGTCGTGGTCGTCGGCGCGATGGAGATGGAGATTCCCCTCCGCGAACTGGCATTGCCGCAGGCGGCGGCACGCTAACCCGGGGTGCGGAGCGTTCACTGCCGCTTATATTACGCGCAAAGTCCGATAGGTTAGCTGCTTAGAGACTGATCGCGAAGCGCTTTCGGGTATTTCCGCCACCGGATCTCGTTGCATCCGCTCACCAGGTGCTCTATACTGATCTAAGCATACAGACTACCATCCGCCGGAGGTTCAACATCCATGGCACAACCGTTTGACGGCAAGAACATCCTCATCGTAGACGACGATACGGACATCCTCGGCGCGATTGAGGCGGTCTTCAAGGACACCGGAGCGACCGTCAGCACGGCCACAGACGGTAACAGCGCGGTGAACCTGGCGCTGGAGAACAGCCCCGATCTTCTCATTCTTGACGCGATGCTGCCGCAGCGGAGCGGCTTCCTCGTCCTTGAGAAATTGAAAGCCAAGAAGCCGCGGGGCAGTAAGCCCTACGTCATCATGATCACCGGCAACACCGGCAAGCGGCACCAGCAGTGGGCCGAGAGCCTGGGCGCGGACGGCTATATCAACAAGCCGTTCCGCATGGAGCGACTCGTGCAGTCGGCTGAGGCTTTGCTGGCCAAAGGCTAAGCCGCATCGTTGATCTCCAGATTATTTCGCCCCGGCCGGAGTTGAGGTGTCCTCCTCACCTCCGGCCGGGGCGATGTGTTTTCCGGACGCCTGCGCGTTCGCTACTACCGATTCGGGGATTCTGGTCGCGGATCCGCCACGATCCGTAGGCCGTAGTGATCTCGCCTGGCTGTCGGAGCGGCCCTGTCTCTTCGAGCCGATCCCTGATTTGCGGGTTCTATCCAGTCCCATGAACCGCCGCGCAGGATGCGCTGACGCGGCTCCGCAAACTCTTGCGGGGGAGCTTGGGTCGCCGGGTATGGCTCAAACCAATCCAGGCACCACTCGCGCACATTTCCGTGCATGTCGTAGAGGCCCCAGGCGTTGGGCTTTTTTTGCCCCACCACGTGGGTCCGGCCGTCCGAGTTGACTCCATACCAGGCGTAATCGGCGAGCTGCTCGATATCATCGCCGTGGGACCAGTAGGCGGTCGAGCCGGCCCGGCAGGCATACTCCCATTCCGCTTCGCTGGGCAGGCGCACCCGTCGCCAGATGCGCCGTGACAGGCGCTCACAGAACGCCTGAGCCATGTCCCAGCTTACCATCTCAACCGGCAGTCTCGGGTTCCCCTTGAAGTGCGCGGGGTTGTCGTTCATCACCCGCTGCCACTGAGCCTGTGTGATCTCGTACTTGCCGATGTAGAACGGACGGTCGATGCGCACCTGGTGGGACGGCCGCTCGTAGGCGGCGGCACGGGGTTCGGCGTTCGGCAGGCCCATGGCGAATTCGCCGGGAGCCATCAGCACAAGCTCGATCTTCAACCCATCACCCAAGTCAAGATCCAGCCCTGAGGGAAGCCCGGCAATGCCGAGATTGACTCCGGCAGGCGGGGCAGCCAGAGGCTCGATCCGCTGCCCCGGCAGGTCGGCTACGTTATTCGTCTCGCAGATTTCGCGGATGCGCTCCTCTGGATCCACCACGAAGCGATAGCGCTGCTCGAGATCGAGCTGCGGCACGTGGAAGCTTGCCCGGGCCAGGGTCGGGGTGAGTTCCGCCGGAGGCGAAAGCAGAGGGACACGCTGGGTTTGCAGCGTCTGCCAGTTGTCCGATTGACACTGCTGGAGAGCTACGGCGAAATCTTCAGCAGGTGCGTTACCGATGTTGTGAATGGTCAGCGTCAGCAGATTACCTTGCACGGCAATATCACGACCATGAATGGCCAGGTCGCACGCGGTGGGAGGCACTGCCAGGGGCTCGTCGAGCCGCAGGTCCACGACATACTCGACGCCTGGCGGTACAACCAGGGGAACAGGCGTGGCCCGATGCAGCACAGGCACGCGACGCGGCTCGCCCCACTGGTAGCGGTGCTGGAAAGGGAACTCGCCTTTAACCCGCTCGCCGGCATTCAGCAGGTATTCTCCCGGCTGCAGTTGCCAGACGCGAAGGGTGATCGGGGTGGGTTCATCCCAGAACGAGTAGAACCATACGCGCAAACGCGCCGGGGTGTTCTCCACCACCAGGGCGGCAAAATCCGCGGACGGCGTGTCGTAGGTCACGGCGAACGTCTGAAAATCGGTGTCGCCCGTCAGCAGGATAGCCCCGGTATAAGCTCCGAAGACTGCTTCCACCGCCGGGAGGTCCAGCCGGTCGGTGGATTGCACTTCGGTGGTGCGGAACCAGAGGTTGGTTCGCAGGCTTCTGGCTGCGGCTTCGATGGCCTTCATGTAATGAGTCAGATCGTGATCGATCTGGTAGAGCTGTGGCGGCGTGCCAAAGCGGCGCGTGTATTCATCGTAGACACGCTCTCCGGTGAGCAGGCGATAAAGAGCCGTGTGCGTGGCCCGCGTGGTATGTGCCAGCGGCAGCCGAAACCAGTCGCGCGTGCCGGGTTCAAGTCGGGCATGGTCCTGATCGCGCACGAGTGGCCCGAGAGTGGCCCAGTCCATCATGCGTTGCACAGGCTTGAGGAATTTCGCATCGCCGGAAAAACCATAGGCGGCCAGGAAGCAGTCATGAATCATGGCCGGCAGTCCGATGGCTCCGTAGAGGTGAATGGAGCTTTCGCGGAACCACGGCTCATTATTGGGCGGCTGGTGTGAGCCGCTGGGGAAGAAGATGGATCCCGGTAGAACACCTGCCGGCTTGTCCGGTGCATCCTGCATGCACATGGCCCGCCACCCGTCCACCCAGCGGAGGTAGAAGTCCCGGGCCTCGGTGTTGCCGTACCAGGCAGTCCAGAGGAAGTGCTTCATGGCCCTGGCGTTGTAGGCGGTGTCGCCGCCCGCGGTTGTGTGCTTGGCGACGCCGTCCGCCCCGAAGTAGCTGGACAGGAAGCGGGGAAAACCTTTCGCATCGATGCCCGTGAACTTCTCCTTGATGGTCTTGCAGGATCGCAGATTGCGTTCGACCCAGCGCGCATCGCCATATCGCAGCAGCATCATGATGGGCAGGCTGTCCGCCGACGGTTCGGCCGAGTGCTCGACGTCGCCGATGCCCTTGTCGTAACCGTCCTGGAGCCGGTGGATCCAGATGCCTTCGGCGAGCTTCTCGATTCCCCGGGTGATTTTTCCGCTGCACGAGGAGATGGCGGCCACGGGGGTCCAGCGACGCAACAGCTCGACGTCGTCTCCCCACCCGCCACCGAGTTGGCCGTCCGGCATCTGGCGGAGATCGCAGGAACGTTCCATGACCGCGATCTCGCGGGCATAGGCCTCACGCAGGTACGCGGCCCAGCCCGGATGCTGCTGTGTGTCCGCGTTCAGATCCTCGCCCCAGGCGACCGGCTCGCCCGCGTATTCGCGCAGCACGCGGTTGTCCGGCCAGAGGGCCATCAGGTTCCGCATGCGCGCACGGGCTTGCTCCTTGATGTCCTGCCGACCGCCCTCGGCCCCATCCCAGTAGAGAGAGCGGGCCAGATAAAGCTGTGCCTTATAATGGAACGGGCTGACCCGTGCGTCGAGGGCGGCAACGGCTTCCGCGTGTTGGCGGTAGGCGCGGTTGAGCACCATCCGCCCGACGTGCCGCATGTACTCGCGGTAGCCGTTGAGGATCGCGTTGTCCGGGTGACGTTTGAGCTCCGATTCCCACCGCGCGGCGAAGACGCCCAGTTCGCCGAAGTGGGGGGCCAGCTCCGCCTCGGTAGGTTCCTGCTTGCTGCGCCCTTCGCCCAGGCCGTAAACCGGCCTTTCATAGTAATCGAGGTCACCAAGCACGAAGGCGATCCCCGTGAGACGCAGGGTGACATCGTCGAGGGCTTCGAACCGCTGCAATGCCTCGTCAAACTGGCCGTCGTTGATTGCGGCCACCGCTTCCTTCAACTGGACGGACTCAAACCCGGGGCTGATTTTGACTGTTCTGGCTTCACGGGTGAGGGGTAGAGCGGGATGAGCGGCCGCCAGAGGTAAGCTCAGCCCGAGTACCAAGCTTCCGGCGAGCAGCAGGGCTGGCGAGGAACAGGTACTGCGTCGCCGGGAAACCGGCTGAATGGTCCTGTAATGGTTCATCGGGTGGTCTCCGCTTCGTGGATGAAGGTTTTAGTTTAGGCAAAAAGAATCCCCACCGCACGCAAAGTTCGGCACGTCGTGATTTCGCCGATGCCCTTTGGCTTTCCGGTCGGGTCCGAGCTTGAGCCTCCTGAGCGACGTAAGATAACGTAGTGCCTGTGCCGTTTTCTGAGGGCGGAAGGAATGAGGTCATGGCGCTCGTGTCATCGAAGGTGTGGCCCCATCCGCTGGCCGTTGAATGGGAGGCCAGGCTGCGGCGACTGCGTGCACTGCTGGGGGGCGATACAACTGGCCCTGTAGTCTTTCAATGGGCTGTTCAGGCCCGCATCCTGAAGTATCTGCTCGCTCGGTACGGCCTGAATCCGTCGCTTGGTCCTCGCCCGTTGCGCGCGCCCGGTTTTCATGAGCTTGCGTTTTGCCGCCTGTCCAGGACGTGGGGTCAGCCGCCCCGGACGGGAGCGGCGTTCCGCGGGCACCTGCTGCGCATCGCGGAAGAGAATCGGATGGCCCGCAATGAAATGACCTGAGCGATCAACAGCGTGGCGAGACGGGGACCGCATTCGTAGAATATGCCCATGGGCACAGCCAAAGTTGCTATTGTTCGGACCACCCCGCAGACCGTTCTGGAAGACTATCACCGGGCGATGAATCTGGCGGGCTATCGCCAGGTGATCGACCCTTCGGTGGATACCGCACTCAAAGTCAACATCTCGTGGCATTTCTTCTACCCGGCCGCGAGCACCACACCCTGGCAGCTTGAGGGCGTCATCCGGGCGATGAAGCGGGACGGGTACGATGCGGATCTGCTTCACGCCTGTCATAACCGCACAGTGGTGATCGATGCCCACCTCGGGGAGCGGGAGAACAAGCAGCTTAACGTGGTGCAGGCCCATGGGCTGCGGAATGTGCATCTGTACGAAGGTGAGGAGTGGGTCAACGTTCACGATGCGGTCGGGGATCTGACCAAGGATTTCCTCTGCCTCAACGAGGTTTATCCCCAGGGCTTCTCCATCCCCCGGCGGTTCATCGGTGAGAACATCATCCATCTGCCCACGGTAAAGACGCACGTGTTCACCACCACCACCGGAGCGATGAAGAACGCGTTTGGGGGGTTGCTCAACGAGCATCGGCACTGGACGCATCCGGTGATTCATGAGACCCTCGTCGATCTGCTCATGATCCAGAAGCGGATCCACAAGGGGCTGTTCGCGGTCATGGACGGGACATTTGTGGGCGACGGGCCGGGTCCACGTTGCATGGTGCCGCACGTGAAGAACGTGATTCTCGCCTCCGCCGACCAGGTGGCCATCGATGCAACGGCCGCTCGCCTCATGGGCTTTGACCCGCTGAAGGACTGCAAGTACCTCCGGCTGGCCCACGAGCGCGGGCTGGGCTGTGGTGATCCGCGCGACATAGAGATGGTCGGCGATCTCGATGCGGCCGCCGAGAACTGGCATTTCGATGGGCCGTACAAGAAGATGACCTTCGCCAGCCAGATGCAGCACAAGATCTACTGGGGCCGCCTCAAGACGGCTCTCGAGTGGTCTCT
>BTUC01000118.1:0-17308 GCA_045863575.1 Phycisphaerae bacterium | reverse complement strand
AGATGCCCGGGCAAGCGCTTGCCCGGGCATCTTGTTTAAACCCTTCTGGATGGCTGGAGTCACCTGGATCCAGGCTCTCCAGTCATCGTTTTCAGGCCCGGCGACGCCGGCGCAGCAGCGGGAGACCCAGCAGGCTGAACAGGGCCAGGCTGGCGGGCTCCGGCGTGAGGACGACATCATCGATGTGGATCGCGGTGCCGTTGCTCCAGCCGACGAGGTTGCTGTATCCGACCTTGACAGTGACCTGACCGCTGGTGGCGACGCCCGTCAGCGGCTCGTTGTTCAGGGAGGCGCTGGACAGCTTGGTCCAGCCGAAACCGTACGGGTTCGGCAGGTTGGCCGACCAGGCATCGAGCACGGCGCCGTTCTCGTTCCCGTCCCGCAGTTCGACGAACAGCGTTGCGGTCGCGCCCGTAGTGCCGCCGGCAACCCACATGTCGAGCGACAAGGGGCCAGAGGCCGGAATCGTGATCCATGCCGCATGGCCCACATTGCCACCGGTCTGCAGCGAACCGTAGTGGGAGCCTTGGGGGGCAGGGCCCGGCCCATGGATGCCGCTGTCACGTTCGATCAGCCCGTTCTGCTTCTGGCTGAACCAATCGGGTGCTCCATCCGTCCACGGATCTTCGAAGCCGCCATCGGTCGCCGACAGCAGGTTGGCCGACGCCGGTGCCGCCACCATCGCCAGGATGGCCAAACCAATGAGATACCTCATACTGACTCCTCCTCCAATAGAAAGAAAACAGAAGTGAACGTTCACATTCCCTCAAAATGAGCAAGGGCCCGCACCCTTGCGTTCAAAGCAAATGCCTCAGTCTACTGACCCAGCGCGCCACGAAAGCAGGCGCTGCATACCAGACAATGATCAAGTACATGTCGCGGGTGAACGAACGAAGTGGATGCCTTTCCCGACCTCCAATCTTTCACCCTGCCAGCGCAACCTCCGCCGCGCTTAATGCCTATTATGCTGGCACCTCCGTTCGGTGTCAATGCTTTTGTTTCCAGAATTCGCGGAGAGGGGGGCCACTGGGCAATTCGCAAATCGGCCGATAACTGGCTCTTCCGCCGAGTGAGTAGCTAAGTCCTTGAGGCTGAGTCGTTTAGCCGCTGACCCGTGGGCCGGGTTTTGATGGCGTCCGGACGCTCGATCATCGCCTGGTGATCGACTGCGGCGTTGTCGCCGGCGCGGGGCTTATGATCGGCTGGATGGCCGCTGGCGAGGACACGGGCGCGTTCGCGTCGATTTCGGCCGACTGAGTCGCGGCCGGGGGAATTTCGGACCGCTCCAGCCAGTAGGGTGTCTCACGGCTGGCGAAGAATGTAGAAACGATCTGCCGAAGTCTCTCCTGAATCTTTTCTGGCTCACGCCGGGCATCGAGCAGCTTGAAGCCGAATTCGTCGGCCATTCGATTGTACTCGCGCAGCAGGAGCGTCTGGTAGCGCTTGAAAGCGTCGTAGGGATCATCGCCTTTGACCATGTCCATGCCCGACTCGAAGTAGTCAATCACGCCGCGAAGCATGACTCTCCGGATGAGCGTGGTGATGTCGATTTTCAGATACAGCACCAGGTGCGGGATGGGCGCGAAGCCGAACAGATCCCGTACCCAGGCCCGATCCACGCCGCGGACCACGTCCCGGGCGAACGCGGTGAATACGTAGCGGTCGGCGAGCACGACGAAACCGCTGCGCAGTGCCGGGAGAATCTGCTTCTCCAGCCGGTCCGCAAAGTCCGCGGCATAGAGCAGCGAGTAGGTGAAGCGGTTCAGGATGCGTCCCTGTTTGGCTTCGGTGATGGTCCGGCCGATCAGCGGGCTGCGCGTCCAGCCGGTCTCGACGACGCCGTAGCCCTGTACTTCGAGCCACTCGCGGAGCATGCGGATCTGCGTCGTTCGCCCGACCCCATCGGTCCCCTCTATGGTGATCAGAACTCCCGGGTAGTCGACGTTTTCGACGTAGGGCAATCCGGCCCCGAAAAACTGCAACAGACTCATGCGATCCTCGGCTGTTTGCTCTGCCTGGCCAGCAATTCGCGCACCGTCTCGCGCACCCTGCGCTGTTGCTCGGCGATTTTGGCGGTGGCGTCCATGACGACGAACTCATGCTCGACGGCCATCTGTTCGTACTCGTTCTGAATGCGGCCCTGGAATCTCCGGAAGCTTTCGTAGGGATCGGGGTGCAGGTTGAGATCCCGGCCGGCCTCGAAGTCCTTCAGCACCTGGCGGGCCATGGTAATGCGTTTGAGGGCCGTATCGATGGGTACGCGGAACAGGAAGGCGATGTCCGGCCGTGGCGCAAAGCGGTAGACTTTTCGAACCCAGTCCCGGTCACAGCCGCGGACCACATCGCGCCCGAATGCGGTGAAGACGTACCGGTCTGCGAGCACGATCATGCCCGCCTTCAGCGGCGGCAGGATGTTGCTGACCAGCCGATGGGCGAAGTCGGTCGCGTGGAGCAGGCTGAAAGTGGTGGGGGTGAGGCTGCGCTTTTTCTTGCCCTTCTTGGTCGTTTTGCGGACCAGTTCGGCGGAGTTCCATTCAGTGAAATAGACGTTGTAGCCCTGGGACTCGAGCCAGCGGTGCAGGAGGCGGATCTGGGTCGACTTGCCCGACCCGTCGATGCCCTCGACGATGATCAGCCGGCCGGGGTAGCTGTGCGGCTGCAACCGGGCGCCCGGGGTTTCAGACATGGCTTTTCTCCTGTACGTCCTGGCCCGCCAGAACGATACGTATGGCTGTACCGAGCTGCCGTTCGAAAAAGCCGGCCTGTCGTCGGGCCATGTACAGCTCGAGTTCCGCGTCCTTGCGGGCTCGGACGACGAGCTCTATCCCTCGCGGTGCGATATGGCACTCGAGCGCATCCACCACGCTGTCGTGCGTGCGGTCCAGCGCGTTGGCCATCCTGACCAGCGGCAGCAGCTTATGGACGGCCGGGCGGTGTTCACGGGTGAGATTCTGCCAACTGTAGTGCGACTTTCTGGGCCGGCCCTTGCGGTGATAGCGAGCCAGGTTGGCGACGATCTCGATTTCCTGCTCGCTGAAACCCTGTAGCCCCCCGTTACGGATGAGGTAGTAGGAGTGCTTGTGGTGGCTGCGGTGGCTGATGAGATAGCCGATGTCGTGAAGAAGACAGGCATAACGGAGCAGGTCGCGGCAGTTCGCCTGGAGGTTGTGAAGCGCCGCGAGCTGATCGAAGAGTTCCAGGGCCAGCCGCGAGACCTGCTGGGCATGTGCCGGATAGTAGTTGCACCTTTCGGCCAGGCCGATGACGCTGCGGATCCGCGGGTCGGGCCACATGGCGCGAGCTTTCAGATGCGCCCGGTGGGTCGCGATGTCGTCCAGAATGATGCCCTCGCGCAGGGCCATCTCGCAGTGCTGCATCTGGAAGATGCCGCAAGCCTGCATCGCCATCAGGAGGAGGATCGAGCCGGCGAGCACCGAATCGACCCGGCGGGCATCCACGCCGGCCATTTTGAGGCGCTGATCACGGCTGAGATGCTGCATGTCGGCGAGCAGGGACTTCAGTTCACCACGTTCGATCGCCAATTGCGTGTACGGCTCGATTTCCGGGGTCCCGCGGCGGTAGGCGCATACTGCGGCAATACACTGCACCGTGCCGGAGGTCCCGATGCAGCGGGCAAAGGAGCGGGCGCCCACCTGCTTCAGCACGGGCTGGAGATGCGCCTCGATGTGGCGGCGCATGGCCTTGATCTCGCTCTCCGCAGGCGGGTCGTTGTGCAGGAAAAGCTCGGCGAGCCGGGAGGCCCCCAGCTTGGCACTGGTGAGGATACCGGCGCGGGCCGCGTTACCGACGATCAGTTCGAGGCTGCCTCCGCCGATGTCCATGATCAGGTTATCGTCGCCGCCCAGGTCCACGGCATGGCGGACCGCCAGGTAAATGAGGCGGGCCTCCTCCTCGGCGCTGATCACATGGAGCTGGAGACCCAGCCGTTCGCGGACGGCCTCAACGAAGTCGCCGCCGTTGGTGGCCTCACGGACCGCGCTGGTGGCGACGGCGCGCAGGCGCGAAATCCCCTTCAGCCGGGCCATTTTCGTGAACCGCTTCAGCGTCTGAACGCCCTCGTGCATGGCCCGATGTGTGAGCACGTGGCGGGTGAAGCCGTCCTTGCCGAGCTGCACCATGTCCTTGTCACGGCCGAGAACGCGGAAATCTCCCTCGGGGGAGATCTCTGCCATGATGAGGTGAATGCTGTTCGTCCCGACGTCGATCGCTCCGAGTTTCGCAGGCGGCGGTCTGCGGAAGACCTGTGCGCGCGCGGACATGAAAGCCGGGCCCGACTCCTGCTCCTCGGCGTCCAGAGGCGTCGCTCGTGGAGGGCGGCACACGTTTGCGGAGTCGGTATTCAGGTCCGTTGGGGCGGGACCTCCAGAATCCTCCACGTTGGCACTCATGGGTGTGGCCCACTCGCCTGGGTCGTGCGATTGGCGTCATGTGCTTCCGCGGTCTGAGTGTCGGGACCGCCGGGAATGGCGGATGACAGCTCGTGCAGCATGCTCGCTAAATCGCCCCAGCAAGCGAGAATCTGGCGATGATCTTCCTGGCCGGTCTGGGCCCGGTGGGCGGCGTAACCGAGCAGTCGTCCCGCCAGCCGGGTCTGGCCGTACAGCAGCTTGCGCCGGCCCGCGATTCGTCCCACGCGGTCGGCGGCGCTCAGGTGATCATGCCATTGGCCCAGCAGGTCCTGCATTGATTTCATCTGCTCCAGTGCGCTGCCCGGCAGGCCGCCTTCCAGCCGCTCCACGATCTCGGCGGCGTAGCGCACCTTCTTCAGGCGGAGTCGATTCTCGTGCAGGTTGCAGCTCTCGTCTCTCCGCGGATCACGGGCCATCAAGCTCTCGATCCGTTTCTGGAGCCGGGCTCGCGCGGAGTGGCAGAGTCGGGGAAACTCGGTCGCGTCGAGCGCGAGAAGATCCGAGCAGAGTTCGGCGATTCGGCCCAGTCGCTGTGTTGTTTTGTGGCGTTTGCACCTGCGGCGGGCGCTGTCGAGCTCAATCTCGCGGTGGTGGGTGAGAATCCCCTCGAGTTGGGCGAGTTCCTGGGCCTCCATCTGTTCATCGGGACGCGCTTCGCACAGGGAGATCAGCAGGACATCCAGATCACGTACGTTGCGGAAAGCCCGCCGAAGCCGGCGGAGGGTCTGCTGGGCGCGTCGTACGATGGCGCGGTCCAGGCTGGGGGCCAGCACGTCCAGGATCTGCCCCAGCCGCCTGCTGGCCACCCGCAGATCGTGAACGGCCTCGACCTCCCCTGTGGTCAGGGCATTACCCAGCGCGGTTTCGAGACGCGCGAGCTGCTTATGCGCTTGTTCCTGGAGTGGTTCCACAGCGCACCCATTATAGCAGAAGCCCGCGCCTGCCTTTTGAGTGGCTGAGGTCAGGATTCTGTTAAGATTCTACAGGTCACCGTGTTGGCGGGCCCAGGCGATAGACTTGGGCAACCCGCTGGTCAGCGGCGTCTGAGGCTCGTAACCCAAGAGGTGGCGGGCCTTTGTGATGTCAGCGACGTAGCGCGTGACCTCGCCAGGCCGGGCGGCCTCATAAGTGACCAGCGGGCTCTTGGCCAGCGTCAGGCCGATGATGTTCACCGCATCCACGAGCGTGCTGCCCTGGCCGCAGGCGAGGTTGATCGTCTGATTCATCACCTTGCGGGCCACCAGGGCATCGATCCCCCGGGTGATGCCGTCGACGCAATCGTCGACGTAGGTGAAGTCGAGCACTTTCTCCCGGCCATACACCACGATGGGCTCTTCGCGTGCGATTTTCCGGATGAACAGCGGCAGGACGCGTTCCATGCGTTCGATGTCGTTGTCGTAGCGCCCGTAGACATTGCTGAACCGGAACACCAGGTAGGGCAGCCCGTAGCACTCGGCGAATGAGTAGATGAACGCCTCGCCGGCAATCTTACTGGCCGAATAGGGGCTCTCCGCGACGACGAAGTCGGCCTCCGCCTCTTCGGTTACGTGGCGGTGAATGTCGCCATATACCTCGCGGGAGCTGCCGAAAATCAGCGGCGTATGCGTTCGGCGGGCGTATTCCAGGGCTGCGAAGCACATGGTGACGTTCTCGAGCGCCCGGTGGGGCAACTGGACCAGCTCAAAGACCTTGGCGTGAGCGGCCAGGTGCACGATGACGTCGAAATTCCCCTTGGGCAGGTCATCCGGGCCGGCGGTGAGCAGGTCGAGCTGCCGGGTGTCGATCCGGTCGGTCCAGGCATTGGGGCGACGGTCGATACCGATCACCTGATCCCCGCGTTCCTGAAGATGCAGGGCCAGGTTGGTGCCGATCTGGCCGCTGGAGCCGGTGATGAGTACCTTCATGTGGAAATCCTCGGGGTCTCGGCCGGGGGGGAGCCGAGGGGTCCTCCGCGGGGCTCGCCCAAGCCAAAACCGGGCGAGAGTATAGCGGCGGGGGGCAGCAGCGCCCAACAGGGACTTCAGGGGAAGGAGCCCCAGAGGCTACGGAGCGGTGCCTTTCTGCCGCCATCGTTTACGGTGTTCACCCTGGATCGAGAATGCTTGGCGCCGGACCAGACGCGACGCTTTCCGAATCCGGGAGGGGGGCCTGCTGCCCGGAAGACGAGATGGTTATAGAAACTTCTGCCGCCGGCTGGGAGTATCGCGACGGCTCCTTCAGTCGCTCGGCGGCCATAAACTCGAAGCGCTTGCCTACTTGGACCATCTTCAGGTAGCCCCATGTGACCAGGCTCAGAAGATCGGCCCTGGCGGTTGCATAGGTCACGTTACTGTATCGCTCATGCTCTTTGATTGTGAAGCACCGCTCCGGATTCCTGGCAGCTCGCAGGACCATTTCCCGCTGGCGGTGATTCAGACGGGAATCCGACGAGAACATCTTTCGCGCGAGTCCGACTTGTTCTTGCTTGGAACGAATATACTCCCTGAGCTCCTGACGCCCCTTGCCGATGATCTTCGCCTTATAGATGAGGAAATAGGTCAAGTCGAAATCCTCTATTTCTGAGTACAGAAAGGCTCGGGCGTATTTCATTGGGGCTCGATAGATCAGCCGGGATATCGGCAAGTACTCAAAGAGCCAGTAACCGGACCGAAGCATCATCCAATAGAAGAGTGCGCGTGCCGTGCGTCCGTTGCCGTCACAAAATGGATGATCGAATCCCAATTGGAAGTGCAGTACACATGCCGCAACGACAGGATGAATGAAGTCCTTCCCGCGAAGCGGACGGTTGGCAAAAGCGCACAGCGCGTCTATCCGTTGCTGCAGTTCTGATTCCGGGGGGGGCACATGCACGATCTCATCGTCGCGACCGTCCACGATGCTGACTTTGTCTGCGTCCGTCCTGAGTCGCCCCACCTGGTCAGAATCATCCAATGTGCCCTCGGTAAGAATTCTTTGAAGTTCAACAAGGAATTCGGGCGACAAATCACTGCTCTGATGATCGCGAATGAATTGGATAGCGAGGTAGTTGTTCAAGACCATTCGCTCTCCCCTGCTTCGAGGCTTCCTGCCGGTCTTCAGCATTTGTTTTGCCTCTTGTCGAGTCGTAACCGCACCCTCGAGCATGCTTGATGCGATAGCCTCCTCTCGCAATGCATTGATGATCAACTTCTCCTTTTGCTGGGCTGAAGGTGCTTCGTCGTCTGCTGAGGTGAGTCCGCCAGCAAGTTGCTGATCGATGAGCATCAGCTGATGCTGTAGATTCTCCGGCACGTTGTATTTTAAAGCGACGCCTTGATGGCCAAGTAACGGAAGCATCCTGAATCGCGGTTCTCGCGATAACTTGACCTGAATCCAGACGAGCTCTGGATCGAGCCCCAGGCCTGGAGCGCGAAACCGTAGCTGATCCCAGGCCCAGTATTCAGCCTCGCAGCGACGTACCGCGTCCAAGTACTCCTTCTTCCTGAGACTGGCCCTCCACTCGCCGACGCGACGTTCCACAAGGTCATAAGTATCAGGAGGTCGAGCAGGAATGCGCATATCTATCAATTCCTGTTAGCTTGATAGGAGTCATCCGGATGCACGTGGGGCAGTCTATCATAGTTTCCTATCAAAATCAATCAAATTGATAGGTTTTTGATCCGCTGCGGGGTTCTTGTGAGCGGGCCGTCGGGGCTGGATGGCTTGGTTAAAGCCCCACTGCATGAGGGGCTTTCTCCTACTGGGACTGGCGATTTTCTGGGGCCGCCGCGAGTCCGGCGCCCATTGCTCGCTGAGTACCGCTTTGCTACACTACTGGGTCCCGCGCCAGAGGGGGCGCGTTTTGGTGATCGTCTTCTGCGGATTGTCTCGAGGCCGATGTTGAGCTTCGGCCCGTTTGTGCTCAGGAGTGAGTGGCAGCATGGTCAGGATTCGAATGAAACGCATGGGTCGTCGGCACCGGCCGTCGTATCGTGTCGCCGCTGTCGACATTCGTTCGACGCGGGACGGCGCGGTGATCGAGGAACTGGGTTTCTACGACCCGGCCAACCAGAACCCGGAACAGCAGTACCGGCTCAAGCACGAGCGGATCAACTACTGGCTGAGCGTCGGCGCTCAGCCCAGCGAGACGGTTCGTTCGCTCCTGAAGCGGATTGCCAAAGCGCAGCAGCCGGCCTGACCACCGTAACCAGCGAGGCGGCCGTGCGCATCGACGTGCTGACGCTGTTTCCCGAAGCGCTCCAGCCGTTTTTTGCCGCCAGCATCCTGGGTCGGGCGCAGGCGGCAGGTCTCGTGACCGTGGCCTGTACGAACATTCGGGATTACGCCCGGGGTGTGCGGCGCAGCGTGGATGATCGCCCGTTTGGCGGTGGCCCGGGCATGGTGATGATGTGCGGCCCATTATTCGGGGCCGTGGAGGCCGTCGAAGCAGAGGATGCGGCACCGGCGACTCGGATACTGTTGACCCCACAGGGCGAGCGTTTTGACCAGCGGATGGCTCGCGAGCTGGCCGGATTGCCCCGGCTGCTGCTGATCTGCGGGCACTACGAAGGTTTCGACGAGCGGATCCGAGTCGGTCTGCAACCGCGGGAAGTGTCGATCGGCGATTTCGTGCTGTCGGGCGGAGAAGCGGCCGCGATGGCGATCGTCGACGCAGTCGTCAGGCTGTTGCCAGGCGCGTTAGGAGACGAGCAATCGGCCCACGAGGAGTCCTTCTCCGGGGGGCTGTTAGAGTATCCGCAGTACACCCGGCCGCGAGAGTTTCGCGGCCTGACCGTGCCGGAGATTCTGCTTTCGGGCGATCACGCCCGTATCGAGCAGTGGCGTCGGGAGGAGGCACTCCGACGGACGAAGGATCGCCGGCCCGATTTGTTGGAGCAGAGAGCCATTACCCAGCCCGACGATGTGCGGCTGGTGGACAGAGGAGCATCAGCATGATCCAGCCATTGCTGCAGATCGTCGAGGACGCGTACAAGAAGTCGCAGAGCGACGTGCCGCAGTTTGCGATCGGTGACACGGTCACCGTGCACGTGCGCATCGTCGAGGGTGAAAAAGAGCGCGTCCAGCCGTACACGGGTGTGGTTATCGCCCGCCGCGGGCGCGGCATGACCGAGAACTTCACCGTCCGGCGCATCGTGAATAACGAGGGCGTGGAGCGGATCTTCCCGGTGCATTCGCCCAAGATCGCCAAGGTGGAGGTGGTTCGCTCCGGGCACGTTCGTCGCGCGAAGCTCTATTACCTTCGCGATCGGGTCGGCAAGTCGCGCCGCCTGCGGGACCGGAAGACCAACAAAGCACCGGCCGGTACCACCACCGAAGCGACGGCTGGCAGCGGCCAGGCCTGAGGCTCCCAGGTGCGCGCCGGCGCCGGCATCTGGCGGTGAGGCGCGCAGTTTGACAGGCATCGACAGTCCGAGGGAGGTCGGTCTGCTGGCGCAGGCTTGACCTCCTCGTTTCTGCGCGGATGATCACCCCCTGGGCCGGAGAGCTCCAGCGGGGAGCGGGCCATGGATGATCGGGCCAACCTGGGGCGCCTGGGCGAGCGCGAAGCGGAACGCTTTTTGCGCCGGCGCCGTTTTCGCACGGTCACACGCAATTACCGCTGCCCTGTGGGTGAACTGGACCTGGTGGTCCTGGATGGGGCGGTCATCGTGTTTGTCGAGGTGAAGACCCGGACCGGACGGGAGCATGCCGATCCCGAGGATGCGGTGAACTCGGGCAAGCAGCACCGGCTGATGCGGGCGGCCCGCTACTTTCTGCGGCAGACGGGATCGGAGGGGCGGGCCTGCCGATTTGATATCGTGGCGATCACACGCGGGCCAGACGGTCGCCTGGAGCTTGAGCACCTGCCGAATGCATTCACGCCCGCGGGCTGACGAGCGGTCATGTCCATCGAGCTATTTGATACGCACTGTCATTTGAATTCCGGCGAGCTGTTCGAGTCGCGGCAGCGGGTGGTGGCCGATGCTCTCGAGGCAGGTGTGTCGCGGCTGATCACCGTTGCCTGTAAGCCGGACGAATTCGGACCGGGCTTGTCCCTGCGGAATCTGCACGCGGGGCTGTACGTAGCCATCGGCATTCATCCGCACGAGGCGGCGGCGGTCGGCACGGCCGACGTGGAAGCCCTTCCCGGTCTTTGGCGCCAGGAGCGGGTAGTGGCGGCTGGCGAGATGGGCCTGGATTACCACTATGACTTCAGTCCCCGCCTGGTGCAGCGGCAGGTGTTCGAACGGCAACTCGAGCTGGTGAGGACGGTGGGGCTGCCGGTCGTGGTTCACTGCCGGGAGGCCCAGCCGGAAGTGATCGACATGCTGTTGGCACACGGCTTCGCCGGGCAGCGCGTCGTGTTTCACTGTTTCAGCGGCACTCCGCAGGAAGCGGCCGAAGTGCGTGCCCATGGTTGGTGGACGTCCTTTACTGGGCTGATCACGTTCAAGAACGCGACGGGGCCGCGGCAGGCCATGCTGGACACGCCGGTGGACCAGCTCATGTTCGAAACTGACTCGCCCTATCTTTCGCCCGAGCCGGTCCGCCGGATGCGGCCGAACGAACCACGGAATGTGGCCCATACGGTGCGGTTCGCGGCCGGGGTGCGGGGGGAGAGCTTCGAAGAGCTCGCCCAGCGCACGACACGCAACGCCATGCACTTCTTCGGTATTTCGGAATGAGGTTAATTCCCGGTGGCGCGAGGCGCGCAAAAAAACGCCCGCGCTTTTTGGGGAGGTTAGAGTCGCGGAGAGCGCGGGCGAAAGGGAATGGCTTGTATAACGTGGGCAACCCTCTGATCCGGTCCCACGATGACGGCCCTTCAAGGGCCGATCGAAGTCAACTGTAAGTCTGGCTCCTATTCGAGCCGAGAAGTGCGATCCACCGACTAAATGCCCCGTCCGACCTGAGCGTCACCTGGTGCTGAGCACCCTCTCCTTCACGCCAACTCCGGCCTGACACCTTGCCCCTGCACTCCTCGGTACTATACACCATGACGCCGGTCACGTCCAATAGTTTGTCCAAAAACTCGCGGTCCGCTGCCTTCGGGTCAGTCCCCGGTGTTACCGGAGGTTGGTGGCTGGGCAGCGCGCCTCACACATGCGGGGACGGATAGCATTTGGCGTGCCTGCCTGCCGGGGGGACGGCGAGATGAATGCAAGTCTCGGTTTTACAGGTTATTGTGTGTCCCTAGCGCAAGGGGGGAGTGTTGGGGTAGAGCAGGGCGTGCCGCGCTTCAATGCAGTTTCGGCCGGTGCCTGGGAAGGAACAGGCAGCAGGTATTCAGCAGGTGCATCCCTTGCACCACATAGGATAGAAGACTAGAGGGTGGTTCCGTGGCGACGGCGACAGACAGGCGAGACGAAAAACCGAGCGCAACGGCACGCACCTGGCTGTTGCTCGACGATGGCGGGCTGCTGGCTCAATCGTCGGTGGATTGTTACCGGGCCAGCGGGCCGGGTGGTCAGAAGCGCAATAAGACGTCCTCGGCGGTTCGACTTCGGCATGGGCCGACAGGGCTGGCCGTGGTGGCGACGGAAAGCCGATCCCAGCATGAGAATCGAGCCCGGGCTTTGCGGCGGTTGCGGCACGCCATCGCTGTGAACCTCCGAAACCCAGTCCCGGGTGACGGAAAACCGCCTGGGTTCTACACGGCCGCGCTGGCCCGGGATGCCTCCCTCCATGTCAACCCCCGCCACCCGGACTACCTGCTGATCATCCAGCACGTACTCGACGTTCTCTCCGGGCGGGGAGCGAGCGTGGGCGAAGCGGCCGAGGCGCTGCGGATTTCGACCGGCCAGCTCGTGCGCTTCCTGTCGCAGGATCCGGAGGCCTGGGCTGAGGCCAACCGGCTACGCAAGCAGTTCGGGCATGGACCGTTGCGGGCTCCCTGAGAGGAATTCCATGAGCTACCAGGAACATCAACAGCACGCGAGCCGCTTTGTCGGCTGTGCCCTCATCACGGTGAGCGACACGCGGACGGAGGCGACGGACACCAGCGGGCGGACCATCCGCGAACTGCTGGAGACCGCCGGCCACGCGGTCCGGCAGTACGCGGTGGTCAAGGATGAACCGGCGCAGATCCGCGAGCGCATCGCGGCGGCCGTTGCGGATAAAGGGTGCCGGGCCGTCCTGATCAACGGGGGTACGGGCATCTCGACCCGCGACCGGACTTTTGAGGCCGTGGCAGGCCTGCTCGAGAAGCGGATCGACGGTTTTGGTGAGCTGTTTCGCATGCTCAGCTTTGCCGAGATCGGGTCCGGGGCCATGCTGTCGCGGGCCCTGGGGGGGGTGTACCAGGGCCGGGTGATCTTCTGCATGCCCGGCTCGACGAACGCCGTGCGGCTGGCGATGGAGAAGCTGATTCTGCCGGAACTGGGGCATTTGGTGTGGGAGATGGAGCGGCAGGGGTGAGATGGAGAGACGGAGGTGCGGGGGATGACAAGGAGACTTGGGGACAAGGAGACAAGGGGAGCAGGGGAACGACAAGGAGACTGAGGGACAAGGAGACAAGGGGAGGCGGGTGGAG
This sequence comes from Phycisphaerae bacterium, assembly GCA_045863575.1. Classification (GTDB taxonomy): domain Bacteria; phylum Planctomycetota; class Phycisphaerae; order UBA1845; family PWPN01; genus JAAXZI01. The sequence continues at coordinate 4,387 of BTUC01000118.1, read as the reverse complement.
GCGGCTCTGCCCATCATAGCCTCGTTTCGAACGCGGAAGAATTCCATCTGGTTACACTGGAGGGTTGGCCGTCGCTGCCGTATCGGGGTAAAGTCACGGCTCAAGGAGGTTTGCCGTGCAGCAGGTTTTCCCCGGTGTGGTGCTGACGTTTCTGTTGATGCTTCTTCCCGCGTCACTGGCGGGGGCTCCACCTCGGGCTGCGTCCAGGCCGGCCGTTGAGATGTCGATGGAGGTCGAGCGGGTGTGGGCGGGCCATCCGGTGGGCTTTTGCCTGCTCACGCACGGCCAGCGGCAGTATGTGGCCTACTACGACGAACAGCGCCGGATGACTGTGGCGGCGCGGGATCTGAGCGGGGATCGCTGGGAGCGGGTACGGCTGCCCAGCCGCGTGGGATGGGACAGCCATAACTCGATCGTCATGGCCGTCGACGATGCGGGGGACCTCCACCTGGCCGGGAACATGCACGGGGTGCCGCTGGTTTACTTTCGGACGCGGCGTCCGGGCGACATCGGCTCGTTGGAGCGGGTGGAACAGATGGTCGGCCGTGATGAGCAGCGGGTGACCTATCCGAGATTTCTGCGCGGACCGGAGAATGAGGGGTGTCCGGCAACCCCCCCAACCCCCCCTTTGAAAGGGGGGGAGAGGGTTGTGGCCTCCTCGGGGGAGAGGGTTGTGGCCTCCTCGGGGGAGAGGATTGTGGGCGCACCGGGGGAGAGGATTGCGGGCGCACCGGGCGAGAGGGTTGTGGCCCCACCCGGGGAGAGGGTTGTCGCTCTCTCGGGCGAGGGGGTTGTGGCGCAACCTTCAGAAGCGGAGGAGAGGGTTCCGGGCCCGCCGGGGGAGAGGACTGCTTTGCCCGGGGGGCGGGGGGCGTTGATCTTCACCTACCGCGATGGCGGCAGTGGGCAGGGCAACCAGATCTACAACGTCTACGACCCGCAGTTCAAGCAGTGGCGCCGGCTGATGGATACACCGCTCATCGATGGTGAGGGGCAGATGAACGCCTACCTCGACGAGCCACGGCGCGACGCCTCGGGAGTTTATCACCTCTGCTGGGTCTGGCGGGACACGCCGGACTGCGCGACCAATCACGATGTGTGCTACGCCCGCAGCCGCAACCTGGTGCACTGGGAACGAAGCGACGGCACGCCGCTGCGCCTGCCGATCACGTACGGCACTTCAGAAATCGTGGCCCCGGTGCCAGCGGGCGGGGGGCTGATCAACGGCAACGCGCGGATGGGCTTCGATGCCGCCGGCCGTCCGGTGGTCAGCTACCACAGGTACGACGAGAACGGCCACACGCAGGTGTACAACGCGCGTCTGGAAGCGGGCCGATGGCGCAGCCGAAAAGTGAGCGACTGGGATTACCGCTGGGAGTTCAGCGGCGGTGGGTCCATTCCGTTCGAGATCCTCGTTGGTGCTGTGGGCGTGGACGAGCAGGGCCGGCTGACGCAGGCATTCAGCCATCCCCAGGCAGGCAGCGGCCGTTGGGTGCTGGACGCGCATACGCTGACCCCGACGGCGAAACTGCCTCGCGAGCAGCGGCTGCCGGAGGGCATGAGCCGGCCGGAGTCGCGTTGGCCGGGGATGCAGGTGCGCTGGGCGGAGGACAGCGGCGAATCGGGCGAGCCGGGGGTGCGCTACGTCCTGCGCTGGGAGACGCTGCCGCCGAACAGGGACCGCCCGCGCGAGGGAGCGTTGCCGCCGGCGTCGGTGCTGCGGGTGCTCAGAATCCGCATCCGTCCCTCGGCATAGGCTATTCCTGAAGCCGCCTCAGGATCCATTCGAGTTCACGCACCGCCTGAAGGTCTTTCGGGCGGCCCAGGCAGACTTTTGACTGAATCAGCGCCGGGATGTCCAGCACCCGACATCGGATGCCGGCGAGATCCACCTCCACAGTTCTGTCGCAGATTGCGCTGTAATCGCCGAGGCCGGAGAGCTCTCCCAGGGCGTCAAGCTGGCCGAGATCCGTTCGCAGGTAGAGATTCCGAATGCCTCTGAGCCACGGATGATCGGGAGTGAGCGGCGGTTCGTCCGGTCTCATCCGATACCGGGGATGAACATCGGCAAAGGCCTCGACGATTCGCCTGAAATGGTCATCCGAGGCCGTGATACAGACATCCACGTCCTCGGTATTGACCGAGGAGCCGTGGATACGGGCGGCCAGTCCTCCGATGAGGATATAGGGAACGCCGGATCTATTCAGTCGGTCCAGGGTCTGCAGGATCGAATCCATAGCGGCGAATCCTGTCGCGTCTCGCGGCTTCGGTGAACTCGCGGATGGCCTCCGCCGCGCGCAACCGCTCAGCCGGCGTCAGGCGCAAGTTCCATTCGAGCTGGTTCAGATCGATGTCGCCGCTCTCGTCTGCGGGGGGAAACCCCCTGGCATCAAGACCCAGTTCTTCGTTCGTCGGGGATTCCATGCAAGGCATTATACCTGGGAGAGATGACCGAGTCGACGCGACACAAGGACTGCTCCGTTGCCCTCTATGGCGGAGGACCTTCCTGGGCAGGCCGAGTCTCAAATCTCAGGAATCTCCGTTCGAGCCGTTCGGGCATTCCTTCCTTTTCTACCGCTCCCATGATCTCCCGACGACGCTCGGGATCAGATACGTACTCTTCGAGCAGTTGGCGGAGTTCAGCACGACGCTCCGGCGGCGATGAGTAAAGGTTGATCAGCCTGAATTCCGCCTTCGGCAGCCATTTCTCCTGCAGCCAGCGTGCCCGGTACTGCTCCAGGTATCGCCGCTTCTGTTCGCGGTTCGCCTCAATCGCCGCTTCGTATCGGGCTCTGAGCACTGGGTCGGAGATGGCCCTGGGATCCGCGTCGGGCGCACCGCTGCCAGGCGGCATCACTTTGGCCGGGACCACGTCGTCGGGATCCCAGGCAGGATCGATGGTCTGCTCAATGCGTTGGTAAGCGCGCAGCCATAGCAGCGCATACTCCTTACGCTGTCGGGCCCAGGCTTTTCCGCTTAGGCGGTTACCCTCTTCGTCCAGGGGAGCCGAGAGGTAGCCCAGGAAGCTGCAGTGGAGGTCCAGCGAGAACTCGTCCGCCTTCTCCAGAGCGCGCTGAGCGAAGCGGATTGCGAGTCCTTTGGCTTTGCTCGCATCTTTCTGAGGAAAGTTTGCCAATGCATCAACAATGCGCAGGCTGCGTGATCCGTACAACTCAACATTCACAGATCGCAATTCCCGTTCAACCTCGCGTCCGAGTTCCTCCAATTGCCGCAGGTTCCGGAGCTTGTCTTCCGTGCTGAGGGTGGAGACGTTCTGGTAAGAGCTCAGCGCAAGGACACGGTTCAGGAACGGGTCCGCCGGGCCGTGCGGGTTGGAGAGACCGTCACTGCGTGCAGGCTCCATATCACCAGGACAGTCATATCCGTTGGCAACATGATCATGACCTCTCCCTAGTGGCCGCTTGGCCGTGTATCTCGAAAACGGCTGTGGCAGTCGCGGCAGGATGCACGGATGTTCTCCATATGTGTGTTCAGGATGCGGGGCGATACATCTCGTCGGCCCAACTCGATGCTCAGGGCCCTTGAAGAGCGGGCACATTCCGCCGCCGCTTTCTGAAAGTCTTCCTGCTCGGGCGATTCCCCGGCGAAGTGCGCCGATGCCTCCAGCAGCGTGGCGATCCGTTCAGCCTCGGCCGTGGGGACGAGATCCGGGTGATCGGCCGGTATGCGCCAGCCGGCTTCGCGGATGAGCTGGAGGTGTTCGAAGCGCTCGTCGATCTCGACCATGGCCGCGACCAGGTCGTTGACCTCGGCGACCTCGGGGAAATCGGCCGGAGCGATGTCCAGTTCACCGGATTCGGGGACGCGGGCTTGCCGGACGCACGCGTACAGGCCGGTGTACATCTCGCCCGTGCCGGCCTGCTTCAGGAAAGCGACGCCGTCGGCCGGCGTGAGTCGGCCCAGGAGGACGGCGGCGGAGGCGGCGGCGGCCGGCCCCCGGTGCTTGCCGTGGTGGCAGTGAATGTAAATCGGGCTGGGCAGGTCGCGCACCGCCCGGGCGAGGCGCTGCTGCTTCTCGGCGGGAATGCCCTCGTAGCCGACAGGCAGATGAACGTATCGCATGCCCCGGCTGCGGGCGTCTTCGACCGCAGGTGTGGCCCCGTCCACGGAAATGATCGTGCGGATACCGAGCTGCCGCAAGCTCTCAAAACCAGCGTCGCCTTCCGGACTCGAGCCGCTGAACACCCCCGGGCTCAGCTCGATGACATTGTGCAGGCCGGCGAACTCGTGGCTCGCGTCCGCCGGCCGAGTCGTACTGATGGATAGACTCGAAACCTCGCCGGGGGCGGGAGTTGCCGCTGATTCCGGCTCCTGAGCCGAGCGGCAGGCGATTCCGAGGGGCAACAGCAACATCGCAAGCCCCATC
>BTUC01000117.1:0-17313 GCA_045863575.1 Phycisphaerae bacterium | reverse complement strand
AGATCAACGGCGAGCTGGAGCTGACCGCGTTCAACCCGCTCATTCCGCTCGACGAGAAGAGCTCGGCCATGCCGTGCGCGTTCTTCACCGTCCGGCTCACCAATCGCGCGGACCAGGCCGTGCGGGTCAGCGTCCTGGCCTCGTGCCAGAACGCCGTCGGGCACAGCGGACAAGGCGCGTCCCGCGGCGTGTCCCACGGCACGTACGGCGGCAACGTGAATCGGGCCATCCGCGAGGACGGCTTCACCGCCATCAGCATGTCCGCCGAGCCGGGCAAGCCGGCCGTCATCAGCCCGCCGGTCGAGTTGCTGGTCGATCACCAGGAGCTGCCTCTGCTCGCCGAGCCGCCCATCTCCGGCTTGACGCTCGCCGGCGTGGGCGCTCCCAAGGGCAACCCGGGCGCCCGTCACCTCTACTGGCTGGCCAATGGCCAACTCCGGCAACTGGGCGGCTCGATCCTGGCGGAGATCCCGACGGCCGTCCGCGAGGAAGGTGCCTTCCTCCTGCTGTCGGGGGTGGCCAACCCCCTCCTGCACAAGGTCCGGGCGACGGTACCCGCCGGCGACCCGCGGAGGGAGACGGTGTTCGCGTCGTTCGACGGGAGCCATTTCGCCGGCTGGGAGCCCGAGGGCGGCGCGTTCAAGAACCCGAAGGCCGGCAGCGCACCGGGCCAGAACCCGATCAGCGGCCACCTGGGCGGCGGATTGGTCAACACTTTCGATCCGGACGACGGGCCCCAGGGCGTGCTCACCTCGCCGCCGTTCATCATCCACGAACGTTACGTCGCCTTTCTCGTGGGCGGCGGCCAGAAGCCGGGCGCCTGCTGCGTTAATCTGAAGGTCGACGGCAAGACCGTGCGTACCGTCACCGGCAAGAACACCGAGCAGTTGGAGCGCGTCGAGTGGGACGTGGCCGACCTGGTCAACCAGGAAGCCCGACTCGAGCTCGTGGACCGCAGCAGCGACGGCTGGGGGCACGTGCTGGTGGACGACATCCGCTTCAGCAACCTGCCCATCGACGCGATCACCATCCAGGAGGCGGATGCGTGGAACGGGCTGCTGGCCGATGCCGAGCAGGCCGGAGCCATGAACCCGGTGGACGTGGGCAAGGGGCGCGTGATGGTGGTGCCGGTCGAGCTCGGCTCACCGCGCGCGGGTGTGGATGCCGCCACGCAGCGCGACCGGGTGCTGCGGCTGGTCGCGTCGCTGACCGGTGCCTCGTACCAGCCGGCGATCGGACGCCCGGCAAATGCCCCGTCCGCGGGCACGATGTGCCTGGCCACGGCCGACCCGCAGGCAACCTTCCGAACCGGCTGGACGGACCGAGACGAATTGTTCCGGCAGTTCAGCGAAACAGGCCGTCTGGGAGGCGGGACGTCAGCCGCGCTCATTGACCGAGCGGGACCCTCGCCGGCCGGAGAGACGGTCAACGCGGCCCTCTGCGTGGAATCAACCGCGCAGCCGGGAGCATCGGCCGAGGCCACGTTTGTGGCCGCCTGGCACTTCCCCCACCAGTACTATCCACAGAACAGTTGGCAGCAGTTCGGCAAGGACATCCCCGAGGTCGGCAACATGTACGCCAACTGGTACCGTGACGCATCGACCGTTGCCCGACAGGCCCTGGCAGACCTGTCGCGACTGCGGGCGGGAACCTTCATGTATCGCGAGGCGCTGTTCGACACCACCCTGCCGCGCTTCCTGGTGGACGCGGCCGCCGCCAATGCGTCCATCCTGCGCTCCCCGACCTGCTTCTGGACCAAGGCGGACACGTTCTACGGGTTCGAGGGCTGCAACTGGACCGGCGGCGGCTGCTGCCCGATGAACTGCAACCACGTCTGGAACTACGAGCAGACGCTGGCGAAACTCTGGCCCGCGTTGGAGCGAAACATGCGGGTCACCGAGCTGGACCACCACCAGCAAAAGAGCGGCGGCATCCACCACCGCGTGGAAGTCCCGCGCGATCATCCGCGCAAGCAGCACATTCCCGTGGCCGACGGCCAGTGCGGAGCGGTGCTCAAGGCTTACCGCGAGCACCTGCAATCGAGCGGCCGGCGGTTTCTGGACGAACACTGGCCGATGGTGAAAAAGGCCATGGATTTCGCCATCCAGGAGTGGGACGCGGACGGCGACGGCGTGATGGACAAGCCGCAGTTCAACACGTATGACCGCGTCATCTACGGCCAGAACACTTTCGTCAGCTCGCTGTACCTGGCCGCCCTGCGCGCGGCCGAGGAGATGGCGAAGTTCAGCCGGGATGAGGAGGCCGCGAAGCGTTATCGTGCGCTGTTCGAAAGCGGCAGCCGCAAGATCGCCGACACGCTTTTTGACGGCGAGTACTACATCCAGAAGGCTGACAACCTCAACCTGGGATACGGGCCGGGCTGCTGGTCGGACCAGGTGGTCGGCCAGTGGTGGGCGCGCGTGTTGAACCTGGGCGACATCCTGCCCAATGAGCAGGTGCAAAGGGCACTGAAGGCTATCTTCAAGTACAACTTCCTGTGGACGCAGGAGGGATTCCAGGGCACGCAGCGCTTCCAGCAGTTCGCGGACGGGAAGGACAAGGGGCTGCTGTGCGGCTCCTGGCCCAAGGGCGGACGGCCGGAGGACCCCATTCTCTATCGCGACGAGATCTGGACCGGCGTGGAGTACCAGGTGGCGGCCCACAAGATGTATGAAGGCCAGGTGCTGGAGGGATTGGCCATCGTGAAGGGCGCCCGGGAGCGCTACGACGGCATGAAGAAGAGTCCCTGGAACGAGATCGAATGCGGCGACTACTACGCGCGGGCGCTCAGCAGTTGGTCGCTGCTGCTGGCCGCGCAAGGGTATGTTTACGACGGACCCGCGCGGAGCATGACCTTCCGGCCGCGGATCGGCGCCGAGCAGCATCGGTCGTTGTTCACGGCCGCGGAGGGCTGGGGTCGATTCGAGCAGCGCCGCGAAGGAAAACAGCAAACCAATTCCCTGTCGCTGCTGGCCGGGCGGTTGGATCTGGCCGTCCTACGCTTCGCGCTACCGGCCAACATCACCTCGGCCGAAGTCCGCCTGCGCCTGGAGAACCAGAACCTCGTCGCCTCCGCCGCCGTGGAATCGGGTGACGCGTTCATTCGCCTCAGCTCCCCAGTCACGCTGGCCGCCGGGGAAACGCTTTACGTGAACATAGGTTGGGATTGAATATGACAACCATTACCGCGACCCAGTTCAAAGCGCAATGCTTCGCCCTCCTCGACAAGCTTGGACCCGAGGGCGTGGTCATTACGAAGCGTGGTCGCCCGGTTGCGAAACTGATCCCTATCCGAGCACGGTCGGCCGAATTAATCGGCGCCTTGAAAGACGAGATCACTATCAGGGCCGACATTCTCTCCACAGGCCTTAAGTGGGAGGCCGAATCCTGACATCTTACAGGGAAAAAGTGACGGCTCCCGAACGTCGAGGACTATTGCCGCGGCTCGATGCCGAATGCCCGGCATAACAAGGCGTGGATATCGCTGTCGCGGGTCGGACTGGGCAGGTCGGCTAGCAGATCGGCATGGCTGGCCAGCAACACCGACCGCTGGCTGGATTCGGTTACCGGCGCGCCGTGGCTGCCTTTCACCAGTGACGCATCCAGCGGGATCTGACGCTGCGGCATACGGATAAAGAGCTCCACCGGGTCGTAGCCGGGCTTGGCGTGGATGTCCACGGTGCGGGCAAACGGCGGCGCGGCCGCATCGTCCAGCCACCAGTAATAGGTGAACCACGAGTCCGGCCGGCTGATGAGAATGACCGGCGCCGCGCGGGAATGATCCATGCCCAGTGCCGCCCGTTCCCGACCAACCAGGATATCCTGCACGTCATGGAGCCCGCGGAACAAGTCGGCCACCGCATCGGGTTCCGCTTTCGGCGTAAACACGTGGGCGAACTGGTGATCCACCATGGCAAAAGCGCCGCTGGCCGGGATGTCCAGGTGTTCGGCCCCCCCTACCGTCTGCACCTTCAGCAGACCGGCCTCGCGCAGCACGCGATTCGGGTGTACGGCCTGGGTGACTGTACTCAGGGCGTACTCGCCGGCCAACACCCACGCGACCTGCTCTCCGCCGGGAAGTTGTCGGTAGCGCTCCATGAAATCGCCCAGCACGGTGTCGAACTCGCCCAGGGCCGCGGCCGCCTGCGACGTGTCCGGCCCGTATTTCTGCGCGGCGTAGTCCAGGTGCGGGATGTAAATGTAATGGAAGTTCGGCGTGTGCCGTCGGGCAAGCCAGAGTGCCCCCTCCAGTATCCACTTGGTGGACTGGATGCCGGCCAGCGGACCCCAGTAGTGCTGCAGCGGGAAATGTCCCAGGTCGGCCAGCAGGCGCGGATAGAGATCCTCCGGCTTGGAATAACACCACAACCGAGTCCGCCCGTCGGGCTCGTGGATGGGCGAGGGCGTCACGATCCAGTTGGCATCCGCGCCCTTGATGTTCTGGGCGTGCCAGACGGCCGAGGTCAGGTCCGGCCGGCGACTGGCCAGTGTGCTGAAGAAGGTCTCCCGCTCGATGACGTTGTGGTGGGCAATCCAGAACTCCACCGCCTGACGATCAGGCCAGTAGAAGCCGTTGGCGATGACGCCGTGTTCCCGCGGTCCCCGGCCCGTCAGCATCGTCGCCTGCACCGGTGAGGTCACGCATGGAAAGGTCGGCACCAGCGGGCAGGAAGCGCCATCCAATGCCAGCCGGTGCAGTGTCGGCGTCAGGTTGGGGTCGTGGAGATCTCCCGGTCGTAAACCCGGAATAGAAAGCAAAACGAGCTGCTCAACCATCACCCGCTCCTGGCCAGACACAATTCAGCCACGCCACCGATTGTAGCCGGAGAGCCGGCAGATCAAAGCTACCCAGCATTCGGCTGCAGTGCCGTTTCCAAACCCTATCACCCTGCCAAATGGCAAGACCGCAGGGGTGGTAGGCCCGATCGGGCCGATCCTCCGATCCGTCCGAATCGCCGTTTCCCCACTCTCCTCAGGGCTTACGCCCTGGGCTATTGACTGGCGCCCCTTCGGGGCGGAGGGCACGCCGCCGCCATGGGCGGGTAACAGCACTGCTCACAGTCACAGAGCAGTGGCACACCCTTATTGCTCCACGGCCTGCCACGACAGGGGGAGGACGCAGGGCGACCCTTACCGAACTGAGGTGACGGGCAGGCCGAGCAGATCGGCTTATCTGGCCAGCCGCGGCTGCGGGCCGGTCAGGATGGGCCGAATGACGTCGACGCGCTGCTGGCCCCGGGCATTCGTGAACAACGCCTGATCGGAAAAGACGGCCAGTCCTCCGCCCCAGGTACGGGCCAGGCGGACCTGTTCCGCCGTCACCGCGTTGCTGTCGTGCAGATAGACGCCGACACCGGCCGCCACCGGCCGCCCTGCCGCGGCACGCTGCCAGGCTTCCTGCCGCTGACGGAAGACGTTCGTGTTCGCGCTGTAGTTCATGACCAAGACCAGGTCCACGAGGTGGTTTCGGATCCAAGCTGGTCCGTCCTGAAAATAGTTCTTGCGCACGCCTTCAATATCAGCCCAGCACGCCGCCGTCAGCTTCAGCCCCGGCCGGACCCGGCGGGTCATGGCGCGGATGTCGCGGACGAGCTGCGTCACCTGCTCCGTGCGCCAGCGGCTCCAGGCCGCCTTGTCCTGCTGCGGCGTGTTGCCGGTGGCCTGCTTGAAAATCCACAGCGTACGCGCGTCGTGCGGATAGTCGGAGCCCTTGGGCGCCTCCTCGCTGGGAAAGCGGATGTAATCAAGGTGCAGCCCATCGACCCGGTACCGGCTGACCAGATCCTCGAACACGCTCACCAGGTAATTGCGCACCTCCGGCAGGCACGGGTTCAGGCTCACGTACCACTTATGCAGCGGCTCGCGATCGCCGTGCTGGTCGTACCAGAACCACTCCGGATGACGATGATAGAGCTGCTCGGGGTCCCGCGGCGGCGACGGCCCCCGCCAGGCGGGCATCACATTCACCCAGGCATGCAAAGCCATCCCGCGGCGATGCGCTTCGCGGCAGGCGATCTCGAGCGGATCGAAGCCGGGGTCGCCGGCGCGAAACTCCTCGGCCAGCGGCTCGAGCTTGGATCGATAGAAGGCAGTGCCGTTTCCGCGCACCTGAAAGAGCACCGTGTTGAAGCCGGCCCGCCGGCAATCTTCCATCAGGGTCGCGATCTGCTCGGGGGAGCGGTAGGCCCGCCGGACGACCCAGACGGCCTTCGGGGGCCAGACCACGCGCGGATCGGGCGGAAGCGGCTCGGGTTCAGGGGGCGGCTGCGGCGGCCGGAACCATCCGCCGACGGCCTGATTCGGCGTTCGCGCGGGCGTCGTGCCCGGCTGCTGCGTACAACCTGTCCAGAGCCCGGTGACCGCCAGTGCCACCATCAGCACAGCGGCCCTGAACCGGTCCACCAAGAATCGCGTGCAACGAGCCGCGGGCTTCAGCCCGCGCGGCCGCTCGAAAGCGGAGAACGGGTTACTCTTTGCGCGGACCTGTTCAGGCCAAAACGGTCGGCACGGATTCGCCGGGAGACAGCTCGGCTTCGCGAGTGCGAAGCCCGGACACCGGCCGCGACGTAGCAAGTCCATCTGCGACTCCTTTCGCCATGATGGTGCATTCCACGTGTCCCCAGACTCAAAGCATACTCCACTCGAACGTGTGGCACTGCTGTGTCAGCAGTGATTGGAGCAGGGGAGCGTCCATTCCACCCGAACACTGCTGACCCGCCTTCGCGCACAGACTTCGGCGTGGCAAGCACAGCAGTGGCACACCGCACGCTCATCGTTCTGGGGATCTGGCTGAAAGAGCCTGCTATCCCAGCCGCTTCTTGAGCGCCTCGAGTTCCTCCTGCAGTCCCGCGGGCAGATGATCGCCGAACTGAGCATAGTGCTCGCGGATCGAATCAACCTCCCTGTGCCATTCCCTGGGGTCCACGCGAAGGAGTTCATCAAGCTGGCCCGGCGGCAGCTTCAGCCCGCTCACGTCCAGCGCGTCCGCCTTGGGCACATAGCCGATGGGGGTTTTCACCGTCCCGGCCGTATCTCCGGCCTTCCGGCTGATGCGCTCGAAAATCCATTTGAGCACGCGGATGTTGTCGCCATAGCCCGGCCACAGCCACCGGCCGTCGGGGCTCTTGCGGAACCAGTTGACGTAGAAAATCCGCGGGAGCTTCTCCTCGGTCGTGCGCTGCGGCATGGAGAGCCAATGGGCGAAGTAGTCGCCCATGTGGTAGCCGCAGAACGGCAGCATGGCCATCGGATCGCGGCGCAGCTCGCCCACCTTGCCGGCGGCGGCGGCGGTCTTCTCCGAAGCCATGACCGAGCCCATGAAGGTGCCGTGCCGCCAGTTGAACGACTCGGTCACCAGCGGCACCGTCGCGGCCCGACGGCCACCAAACAGGATAGCCGAGATGGGCACCCCCTTGGGGTCCTCCCAGGCCGGATCGATCACCGGGCACTGGGCGGCCGGAGCCGTGAATCGGGCGTTCGGATGGGCGGCTTTCTTGGTCGAGCCCGCCGTCCAGTCCTCGCCCAACCAACTGATCGCCCGGGACGGCTCGTCCTCGGTCATGTCCTCCCACCAGATGTCACCGTCCGGTGTCAAAGCCACGTTGGTGAAGATGCTGTTGCTCTGGAGGGTCAGCATGGCGTTGGGGTTGGACTGCATGGAGGTGCCCGGGGCCACGCCAAAGAAGCCCGCTTCCGGATTGATGGCATACAGCCGCCCATCCTCGCCGAACTTCATCCAGGCGATGTCGTCGCCGATGCACTCGGCCTTCCAGCCGGGCAGCGTGGGCGTCAGCATGGCCAGGTTGGTCTTGCCGCAGGCGCTGGGAAACGCGGCTGCGATGTACTTCTTCTCGCCCGCCGGGGATGTCAGGCCGAGAATCAGCATGTGCTCGGCCAGCCAGCCGCCCTCGCGGGCCATCACCGACGCGATGCGCAGCGCGAAGCACTTCTTGCCCAGCAGGGCATTGCCGCCGTAGCCGCTGCCATATGACCAGATGGCCTTCTCCTCAGGGAAGTGGACGATGAACTTGTTGTTCGCGTCGCACGGCCAGGGAACGTCCTGCTGTCCCGGCTTGAGCGGCGCGCCCACCGAGTGCAGGCAGGGGACAAACTCGCCATCACCCAGCACGTCGAGCACCGCCTTGCCCATGCGCGTCATGATCCGCATGTTGGTGACCACGTAGGGCGAATCGGTCAGTTCGACGCCGATATGCGCGATCTTTGAGCCCAGCGGTCCCATGCTGTAGGGGATCACATACATCGTGCGGCCCTTCATGGAGCCGCGGAACAGCTTGGTCAGGGTGGCCTTCATCTCCTGAGGGTCGCGCCAGTTGTTGGTCGGGCCGGCATCCTCCTCGCGCCGGGAACAGATGAAGGTGCGGTCCTCCACGCGGGCCACGTCGCCGGGGTCTGAGCGGCACAGGTAGGAGCCGGGCTTCATCTGCGGATTCAGCCGCGTGAACGTGCCCGATTGCACCATCAGTTCGCAGAGCTGGTCATATTCTTTCTGGGAACCGTCGCACCAGTGGATCCGCTCCGGCGTGCACAGTTCGGCCATCTCCCGGACCCAGGACAGCAGCTTCTGGTTGCTCGTCATCATGGACACCATCTCCTCGTGCCTTGGCCGCATCAACGAATAAGCCGGATGTTTTTTCAGGGAACACCGCAGCAGCAAGCTGCCGAGCTTCGGCGGCGGTGACGGCGAACGGGGCCTTTACCCACCAGTCGACCCTTGAGATCCACCCTCGTATCGGCACGCCAAAGGCGCTGAAGGACTCACGCCGGCCCAGGGTCCTACCGGCCGGGGAGCATGATAGCGGCACGGCTCCAGGTGAGCAATATCCGCCCCGATCGACCCTGATCAGTCGAGGCAATCCGGATCCGCCGGCTGATTGTCGGGCGTGCGACCCTTCAAGAAGATCACGCGCCGGCCCGGTCCCACCCGCCGGGGAGGGATGAACCCCATCCCGGCGATGAAGGGCCCGGCATCCATGAAGTTGAGCGTGAACAGCACGCCCCGTGCATTTGACTTCGCCCCGGAGTGAGGCTTCAATGAACGGCCATCGGGGCGTAGCTCAGCCTGGCTAGAGCGTGTGGTTTGGGACCACAAGGTCGCTGGTTCGAATCCAGTCGCCCCGATTCACACCGCCGCAGGCCGTCTGAAAAAAGCAGGCCAAACCGGCAGCCCCGGAGGGGCGGCAGATGGTAGCCCAGGGTGAAGGCGGGCGCCAGCCGCCGCAGCCCTGGGATACCGGCGCCAAACCTCCTGTTAGGGCCCCGGAGGGGCGACAGAACACCCCCGCCCCGCTCGCAAATCACCCCTGCGCCGCGTCATGGCCCACCAGCCCGAAGCGCCAGCGAGAGGGCGGCCCGCGCCGACGCGAGACCGGCTCACATCTTTTCCATCAACGCCTGCCGGCTCCTGCCGGAGGTCGCAGACCTATCGGGACATCGGCGCCCTGTTCGGCAACGCGCTGGGCCCAATCGTGGGCATGCTGTAGACAAGGGGGTGAAGGATGGTGGAGGTGTGGCGGAAGCTGGTCGGGTATCCCTACCGCATTGACCCACTGAACGACGCGTCTCCGATGTGATTGCTGGTCAGCCCGCAGGGATTCTGCTGGGGGCCTGCGGCGCGCGGCGCGGCTGGTTCGTCGAAACGGGTTCCAGAAGCGTCGTTGCGCAATCATTTTTCCAGAAGCACCGACACCGGCCGATGATCTGACCGGCCGCTCCAGCCCAGTGTGCAACTCCGCACGCGCAGTTCCGCGCTGACCCACACCTGGTCGAGGGCCAGCACCGGCACAGGCACCGGCCAGGTCACGTCGTAGCCCTGCCCGCCGGCCCCGAATGCATACGTCATCCGTTCACGCAGCAGATCGAGATAAGCTGACTCGATCGGCGTATTGAAATCGCCCATCACGATCAACGGCCGGCCGGCCAGCTCGTTCAACAGCGTCAGAAGCCTGGCGACCGGCGTCCGCCGGGAGCGTAGCGGATTACTCTTGAAGTCCACCAGCAGCACCTCCAGCCGCCGACCGTTCAGTTCTACCCGGTGGTGCACATAGCGGCCGCCTCCGTCCAGATCGCCCGAGCTGTGAGGTTCGATCGGGCCTCTGGCCAGCAGCGTCATTTCGTAAACGGGCGTAGCCACCTGGTAGCCAGGGAACCGCTCCCGCCAGAACTGCTCCTCGGCCGTGGGGCCCTCCCCGGTCTCGATGAGGCCCAGCAGATCCGCGTCAAAGCCGTCCAGCGTCCGCAAGATGGCTTTCCACCCGAGCCGGCCGCGACCGACATTCCACAGCACCACCCGCTCACCGTCGCCGCCGGCGGGCAAGTCCACCGGCCGCTGCACATACGTCGAGAGGTGCCACCACGCGGCCGCAACGACGGCCAGCCCCCCCGCCGCGCCCGCCAGGCGCCACTGCCGCCGCCGCAGCCACATGCCGCAGGCCGCCGCGCACAGGCCGGCCGCCACGATCAGCGGCGTGGCATAAAACACGCCCGAGAGCAGCGGCACGCGATCGCGCAGGGTCGCGCGCAGCACCATCCCCGCGACGGCCCACGCCAGCACGATCATCGGCAGCGACCGCCGCAGAACCACCCAGGCCCGCGCGGCTCGGCCCGATGCCGCCTCAGAGCCCATCGTTCGCTCTCATCGTCACCTCCATCAGATGAAGTCGAAGCATCACCCGCAAGCATCCTGATTCGAATAACAGTGGTGCTCCATCTACCGTCGTTTTGAAGTGCCGCTCCGGAGAGTAGCCCCGGCCAGAACACGCGTCAACGGCAACATCGGTTACGAAAGCCCTCGCAGCCCCGCAGCGTGTCCCGGCGGCCTACCGGCTCCAGGGGCTGGCGGGCCCGCCGCGCCCGCCGGCCACCGAACAGAAACCATAATCCGGCGTGCCTCCGCCGTGCCTCCGCCCCTGGTGCCTCGCCCTTTTCGCCTGCGAACTCGCTTTTTCTCTGCGTTAACGATCGCTGCCTTGTAAGCGTCTGTATATGTCGAGGTAAATAAAGAGCAAGTGATGTCCATCCGCCGCCCCTGTTGCAGTTGACCCGATGACGTAACGCGGCAACTTCGACGGCCGTGCGCCTTGAGAGTCCTACGGGGAAATCGAAGGTCACCAGTGAGGTGGTACCATGCCAAGAGCCATAACCTTCTTCGCCATCCTGCTTGCCGGCTTGGGCGCTTTGGTCTCCAAGGTTCCCCACCTGCGCCTGGCCGCCCAGTTGGCGTCGGGGGAGATCCAAGGGGAATGGATACCGGTGACCGACTTCGCGCCAACTGAATTTCAGGAGACCAGCCAGACACTTCGGACGGCCAGGCTGGTTTTCGAGGCCCCGCAGTCGGCTCGTGTCGAGCAGATCGACCGTAGCGGATCCATTGGACTTCAGCTTCAGCAGGGAGGCCTGATGTGCTACGTGCTAGCCCCCAGGGCAGACGTCGAGGATGATGAATCTGACCCCTGGCCCGTGCTCACGGCGCCGGGCAAATCACAGCTCGATGGTGAAGCGGCCATCTGCGCCGCCAGCGAGCGGGATTTTTCACTCTGGATGAGTGCGGACGAAGTCGAAAAGCTCCGCGAACAACTTGAGCTCAGACCCGCATTCCGCCTGAACGCCGAGCGCGTGGAGGTCGTGCGGGGCCAGACGCTGTGCGGCCTGCTGCTGACCTGGAAGGTGGAAGGCGCCACCCACATGGCCTTCAACTACGCTTCCCCGGACCAGCACATCCAAGGCCAGGTGCTCCTGCGTCTGGAATCGGAGTCAGCCCAAGTGATGCAAACCGCGCGGGCGATGGTCAGCTCGTTCCGCCTTCAGCCGGAGTGATGAGCGGTCAGCGGTCAGCTTTGAGCCGGTGAAGGAAGACAGAGAGACGGAGAGACAGAGAGATGGAGCGATGGAGAGCGGCGAGGGTGGACAAGGAGACACGGGGACAAGGTGAGAGGGTGACACGGTGACCGGGTGAAGAGGACCAGAGGACAAGGTGCCAATGAAACCGGGAGACAAGGAGTGACTAATCGGCAGCCCACGACCTGCCAATCGACAACCCACAACCAGCCACCCACCCCTCCGGAAGAATGCTGACCGCTGATTGCTGATTGCTGACTGCTTCAATGATTCATGACTCGTCACCCGTTTGGCGAAACTGAAACGCGTACACATCCGCATCGCGGAAGGCGAAGCGCAGCCGAACGGGACGATCGGCCAGCGAGGAGACACCCGCGTTGCCCTTCCAGCGCACGACGCGGTTGATCTCGTTGGTTGTGTGGATCAGATCGCAGTCGTCCAGCCCGTAGCCGGGAATGGCATGGCCGTCTGCATCGAGTAGCGCGCAGCGCACCATGCCGGTGGCCGAGGTGTCCACGTTCAGCACCAGTTCCCGCCCGCCGAAGCGCAGCGGCGGCGTGGTGAATTCGCCTCCCGTGTAGGCCGCCCGGGCCGAAATGAAACCGTCGCGGCGCAGCACCAGTCGGCTGACCACGTTGACGTCCTGATTCGGGGCCAGATCAGCGTCCCGGAGCAGGCGCTTGTTGATTTCATCTCGACCCCACCCGTGCGTGTGGTCGCTACCCCAATAGTACATGTACATCTGCCGCCCATCGCGCGAGGGCACCACCCCGTAGGCGATGCGGGCCCCTTTACTGTCGAAGTCGCCTTTCATGCCCAGATCGACAAAGGGTCGCCGGCCGAACCGGTGCCATTTGATGCCATCCCGGCTGGCCGCGAACTGCGTGTGCAACACACCGTCGTTGATCGGACCGCGCTGAGGGAACTCGCTCATCAGGCCTCCCCCAATGTAATGGAGGTAGGCGGTGGGGAACATGTAGTACGCCTCCTGGGCCCAGGGGTACTTGATCGTGCCGTTGGTGTAGTAGTCCACGACCTCATGCCGGCCGAGCTTGGCATCCTGCTCGTCATGGCCGATCACGACCTGCGCTTCCTGGGCCTCATCAAAGCCACCCAGCGTGGTCGACTCGCTGCGGGCAATGGTCCGCATCCGCGGCACGCCGTCCTTCTTGGTGTTCCGCCGCATGTAGGCCACGTATTTCTGAATCCGGTCGTCCCAGAAGATCACATTCTGCGAGTCCAGGTGCATTGGCTTTTGAGGCGCTGTGTAGGTCAGAACCTGCTCATGCGTGCGCCGCCAGTGGATGCCGTCGGGCCCGGAAAAGACCACCGTGTGCTTGAATTCGTCCGAGATGCGCGTGGCGTATCGGAACCGCTCTGCTTCCGGGGCGGTTGGGTCATAGAAGGCCATCCCCTCCGAGTTGACCTTCTCCACGCCGTTGGCTCCGCTGCCCAGCACGATATTGTTGTCCCGGCTGCCCTGGAACTCGGCCAGGCCCAGGTTGGGCTTCTCCCACTGGATACCATCCTCCGAACGGGCGTACCGGATGCCCCCGCGGGCGCTGTACCACATGTGGTACCCCCCGGCCGCCCACATTACGCAGACGTAACTGCCGATGCCATCGCCCTCCCGTGCCGGATCGGCCACCAGCGTCCGTTCGCCGGTCTTGCACGGCGGATGCATCACCAGCTCGACGTCGCGAGCATCCCTGAGAAAGCGGCCGTCGATGAACACCTGCCGTCGGTCGCCGATGTCCAGGGCAGGGCCGGCTTGCGCGCCGCCGAAGGCGGGTGCAGCAAACCCCGCGGTACAGGCCAGACTCATGAGCAGGCTGCGGAGGAACCTCACGGCCACCGTCCTGTCACTATTCGACTTGGGCATCACACCGAGACTCCACCATTCCCGCCGTTCGCGGCGTGTTCGTTCACAGAACCGTCCAAACCAAGCCTGGGCAACCGATCAGTCACCGCAAGTGACTTCCGCCGGCTGATTGGCCCCGCTCATGCACGCAATGAACCTCTCGAGATCATTGAGGTCCACATCAGAATCCGCGTCGAGTCTGGCCTTGCGACAGGAAGCGCTGTCCTGCGGAATGCCCGACCCGCTGTAGCAGACCTGGAAAAGGCCAAAGTCGTTCTGATCCACATCGAGATCCAGGTCCATGTCTCCTGGGATGGTCCGGACCACCACTGAGACGTCCCGGGTGGATACCGCGGCACGATCCACCGCGGTCAGACGGAAGGTATAACTACCCTCCAGAGTCAGTCCGGTCACCTCTGCCAGGAGCGCACCAGGGGCGGCGATCAACGGTGTCGTGCCAGCAGGGCTGGACACGACAGACCACCACACCGACACGTCGTCCCCGTCCGCATCGCTGAGCGTGGCGGAGAGGTGAGTTACCCCTTCTTTCCCCGGCAGCAGCGCCGGGGGATTCGCCGCGAGGCTCGTGATCTCCGGGGCCGTGTTCACCGCGTGGACGGGAACGGTCAGTGTCTCGTATACCGTGTGCGCCGCATCGCTGACTGCCACGCGGAAGACGTAATCGCCCGCCACCGTCAGATTGGAGGCCACGCAACTGGAAGCATTGGGCGTAACCAGAGCCGCATCGGCGCCGGCGGGCTGGGACAGCACCTCCCAGGCATAACTTAGCGCGTACCCCTCCAGATCCCACCCACCGGCCCGCAAGGTGGTCGAGTTCTGAGGCAGCATGATCAACACCGGGTTACGGTTGTGCACGTCCATGGGCAGGGGCGGCTGGTTCGTCGCGAACACCGGCACGCGGACCTCGCGGGTCACGGTGTGCCCGGCATCCTTGATCGCCACCGCAAAGACATAGGTGCCGGCAACCGTCAGGCCATTCGCAGTGGTACTGGCCGTGTCCGCCGAGCTCAGCGTGGCATTCGCACCCGCCGGCTGGCTCTTAATGGACCAGGCGTAGGTGACCGTGTCGAGTTCCGGATCCGTTGCGGCGGCCAAAAGCGTCACGCTGGCAGCAGGTTGCGTCAGAAATTCAGGGGTGGCCTCCCATTTGGTGGGGACGGGCGGCAGGTTGGACCCCGCGTACGTCTGAACGGTGAGCACCGCCTCGGAGGGCACGTCAACCGCCAGCACGCCGCCGGCATCAGTCGAGTGCACGCCGAATTCCTGATAGGGTCCGACACCCACCGTGTAGCTCACTGCGTATGATCCCGCGGGCAACGAACTGATCAGGGCCCGGCGAGCGCCCGCGCCATTGATCAGCACCACCGTGTTGCTCATGTCCTTTCGAAAGGCCAGCACACGAAGATTCGCATCCCCGGAAGAGGCGGCGATTCGCACCGCGCCGGGTCGAACGTAGCGCAGCACCTGGCGGAACTTCCAGTAGTTGCTCTGCCGCCGAAGCCGCTCCAGCCCCAGCTCGAACTGGCTGGTGATGCCGTAGACCTCCCAGACGGAGACTCCCCCGTTGATCAAATCGGCGTGCAGGATGTCCATGCTCAGATTCATGTACTCGGTCTGCGCGGTCGAGAGGTCACGAGCCAGACCGAAGTCCCGGATCTTCGAACGGGCCGGGTCATTGCTGCCATAGAGGTGATAGCTCAACAGTCCGACGTAGGGCCAGATACTCGCATCATTTTGCAGCGCCCGGATGAAACCCCAGCTCGTGTCCGCACTGATCGCCTCGGGAAACTGAATCTTCGTGTCCAGTCCGAGAGCGCTCAACCATGGACCGAGAACTCGGATCATTCCGGCGACCTGGTTCTCCCAGAAAGCGTTGTTGTTGCCCGGCTCGTTGAGGATGCAGTAGTAATCGACCTCCAGACCGTGGGTCTGCTTCAGGTAGAGCAGCATGGAAGTTGCGAATTCAGCGTATTCGGCCGGATGATGAAACAGCCAGGCCGGTATCTCGCCCGTACTGCCCCCGTTGAAGAACGACGGGCTCAGATACATCGTGAACCGCTCACCGTTGGCTTCCACGCGCTGCTTGAAGGGGGCGACCATTTCGGTGACGCGTTCGTCCATACCGGCGGTATTCAGAGCACTCCAGTCGGTGTCGTAGGGGTCTGCATTGTCATTGTCCCACTCCCACCGGCGCTGGTGCGCCGCATTGCCGCCCGGCGGTTCGAGGCGCAGCCGGGTCAATCCGAACTCGTTGACGGCCGTCTCAATGAGCTCAGCCCGCAGCGCGGGCGTGATCTTCGGAGGCAGCCAGGACGAGGCCCCCCAGCCCATGATCGTCTGGTAACGAACGTCCGGATCAAGTGTGACGGCCACATCGGCGCGAACCGTCATGCTCACTGCCAGCAGCACGACGACCTGGAGGAGCGAGATACAACCTGAACGCATTCTTGCATATCTCCACGACAGCCCGATTCGATGGTGACATTGACGCAGAGCGGAGAGGTTTTGTCAACCACAAAACACATCATGCGCCAACAGCGGGAATGCAGTGTCGTCCCCGGCTGCTCGCTCAGCTTGGCTGCGTCTGCGCAGGCGTCTCCAGAAACCCCAATAGCTTCAGGAATTCCGTGGTCTGCCGTAGGGTAGACGTGACAAACTCGCCACGATTGAAAAAACCATGGCCCTGGCCGGGGAAGCCAACCAGCTTGCAACGGTTCCCGGCCTTTCGCATGGCTTCACAGAACGCTTCCATCTGAGCGTACGGAATTAACTGATCGCGCTGTCCGTGGAAGATGATCGTCGGAGGCAAACCCGGGCGGATGTGATCGGCCGGCGACAGTTCCTCTGGCTCGGCGCCCAAGCGGCTCAGAATGCCTCTCTGTGCATCGGCCCGGTTTCTATTCCGGGGCCGGTTCAGCGTGAGATCCAGCGCCGGGTTGAAGAGGACCAGCGCGTTGGGGCGATAACTGACCGCCTTCTTGTCGTCCGTGCCCGTGAAGTCGCGGAGCATGGCCGTCGCCGCGGCCAGGTGCCCGCCGGCCGACCCCCCGCCGGCCGCGATGCGGTCCGGGTCGACGCCCAGCCGCTGAGCGTTGGCCCGTACCCAGCGGACCGCCGCCTGGGCGTCCGACACGCAATCCGCCACCATGGCCTTATGCCGATCATAGACGCGATACTCGGCCGTGATCGCCACCATGCCCCGCTGGGACAGGTGCTCGCATTGCGGCACGAACTGCCGGGCCGAACCGCTCTTCCAGCCGCCGCCGAAAAAGAACACGATGGCAGCCCGACGATCTGACGGCCGATGGCTTTCGGGAGTGAAGATGTACACCTTCAGCGACAGATCACCGACCCTGCGGTACACTTCGCTCCTGGCTCCGCCGAATCCATCCTCCACCGCCGGCCGAGACTCCGCCGCACCGGGGAGAGCGCGCAAATCCACCGCCGCCAGGCTGAAGATCGCGCAGGACACGGCCACTCCGCAAAGGACGCGAACGGATTTCATCATCAGTGAGCCCTCCTGGTCAATGGTTCCGCGAGAAGTAGTCCCAGATCATGAACACCTTGGCATCGTTGAT
>BTUC01000116.1:0-17314 GCA_045863575.1 Phycisphaerae bacterium | reverse complement strand
GGAAACTGCGCGAGGAGGGCATCGGCAAGCTGGCGGCCGTCTACGTGCTCTGCCTCTTCGGGTTCATCGTCTGGGTTGGCCTGTTCATCTCCTGGCTCTTCTTCGCCGGAGTGAAGCCGCCCACGGCATGACCCGTAGCGGCCGGCCTCTGTGCCGGCCGTTGGCACTGTACCGCGCATCGAGCGCTCACTCGAGAACTGAGAACTGACAACTGACAAACTGAGAACCCAAGGAACCTACCCATGCCCGATGCCCCCAAATTCGCCGACGAACTGCAGCGCATGAAAACCGAGCCCCTCCTGCCGGTCGAGAAGCGGCTCATCGCTGGCAGCCTGATCCTCGGCTTGCTTCTGCTGGGGGTGTTGGTGTGGGTGAGCCGCGTCTACTTCCCGACGGGAAGCTGACCGCGTTCCGAGTTCCCTCCCCCGGTACTCCGGGAGGGTTAGGGTGGGGGCTTGGCAGGCGACGGCCCGCGCGTCAATGCGCAGGTGCATCCACGGAGCGATCAGGCCCCGGCATCCGTCAAATCTCCGCCGTCTGCAGCTCCTAACACTCTCGACGGAGACGATGGTACACTCCCCGCCCATGAATCCCGACCCTCGCCCATTTGACCACCGAGAAGAGCGTAAGCCCCCGGGCCTGACCACCCGCCTGCTCAACGCCATGGGCCTGCACCGGCCGGAACTCCGCGCCTGGGCCATGTACGACTGGGCCAATTCGGCGTTCGTGACCACCATCATGACGGCCGTGTTTCCCATCTACTACGCCAAGGTCGCCGGGCAGCACTTGCAGCCCGATGCCGCGGAGCTTCGTTACACGCTCTCGACAACGCTCGGCCTGGCCATCATTGCCATCGTGTCGCCGTTCCTGGGCGCCGTGGCGGATTTCCTGCCGGTCAAGAAACGGCTGATCGGCGTCTTCCTGGCCATCGGGCTCGTGTCGGTCAGCGGGATGTTCTTCATTGGGCCGGGAGATCTGCTGCTGGCTTCGGTCCTGTTCATTGTCTCCAATATCGCGGTGAACGGCAGCTTCGTGTTCTATGACGCGCTGCTGCCGCACATCGCCCGCGAGGACGAAATGGACCGTGTTTCGTCCGCCGGGTACGCCATGGGCTATATCGGCGGGGGGGTGCTGCTGGCTGTTCAACTGGCCTGGATCATGAAGCCGGGGTGGTTCGGCCTGCCCGAGGGGACGCTACCCACCCGGCTGGCGTTTGTGTCCGTGGCCGTGTGGTGGTTCGTCTTCGCCATACCGCTCTTCCGCCGGGTCCCCGAACCGGCCGTTGTGTTGAAGGCGAGCAGCGGAGAAATCGGCACGGTGTTCAAAGCGTCCGTGGTCCAGCTCGGGACCACGCTACGGGAGCTGCGTGCCTTCCGCGATGCCTTCCTGATGCTGCTCGCGTTCCTGATCTACAACGACGGCATCGGGACCATCTTTCGGCTGGCCACCACCTACGGAAACCGAATTGGCCTCGACCAGACCGCCCTCATCGGGGCCATCATGATCACACAATTCGTGGGCGTGCCGTTCGCGTTTCTTTTCGGGAATCTGGCCGGACGGATCGGCGCCAAGCCGGCCATCTTCCTGGCCCTGGTCGCCTACACCTTCATCAGCATCGGCGGCTACTACATGCAGACCGAAACGCACTTCCTGCTGCTGGCGCTGGGTGTCGGCATGGTCCAGGGCGGGGCCCAGGCACTGAGCCGCTCCTTGTTCGCCAGCATGATCCCCAGGCATAAGTCGGGCCAGTTCTTCGGCTTCTTCGCGGTGATCGAGAAGTTCGCGGGCATCATGGGCCCGGCCGTCTGGGCGGCCATGCTGGTCATCGGAGGCCCCAGCCGGGCACCGATCCTCTCGGTCATTGGCTTCTTCGTGGTCGGCGGTATCCTGCTGGCGTTCGTCAACGTCCCCCGCGGCCAGGCCGCCGCCCGCGCAGCCAATATCTAAAGAGCCTACCCCGTACTGTGGCACCCGTTTCGAACCGGTGTGACCAGGCTGAAAACCTGAGCACATGAGTCGCATGAGAGAGGCTCTAAGCTCCGCAAAGGTGTTAAGCGCAGAGATCGCGGAGCCCGCGGAGGTCACGGAGTGGGGATACCCCCTGATCTCAGCACTGAGCACTGGCTGCTGTTATACGTTGCCTTCCAGTTTCAGCCGATACATCCTGGCCATGGCCTTGAAGCGCCGGGCATCGCCGCGGTTGCCGCAGAACAGGATCGGGTGCGGGCCGGAGTAGATCTGGCAGATGTCCTCCACTCGGTCGATCTCCACCAGCACGCGCGTCGCGCAGCCGCCCGTCGGTGGTGACTTCGGCGATTCGATGACCTTGCCTGTCCAGCAGTGCAGCGTGTCCTGACCGCTGACGTACTTGGCCACCATGATCGGCTCGCCGGACGTCCACTGCACGTCGAGGGCCGGCGTCTTGGGCAACTGGTGGAAGAACGGCCGTACGAGGTAAGGCTGGGGGTCGCCGTCAGGGCCGTGCAGGTTCCACGCGCAGGTGCAATGCGAGCCGAAGTAGCGGTTCTCACTGGTGTCGAACTCGGGGTTGTGTTGAAAGCCCGGGCGGTCGAGCAGCCAGCGGCCCAGCATGAGTGTCAGCGTGGCATTGAGATCGTTCTCGCAGCCGCAGGGAGTCAAAGCGCCGTTGTGGGTCGCGAAGCTGATACAGGGCTTGCGGTGCTTCAACTGCAGGCATTCGATGGTGATTGCATCCGCGCCGTAGCGCTCCATCATCCGCTCGACGGCACGATGAGCGCGCATGGCTTCGACGAAATACTCGTCGGTGACGTCCATCACCTGCTGAGCACGCTTCTTGAATGCCTGGGCCGCGCGTACCAGATCGTCGTCCGGCGCAATGCTGTCGAACATCGCGTTGAATTCTGCGGCCGGGGCCTCGACGACGCTGACGTCGAGCTTCGGTTCACGGCTGGCCGCGGGCGCCTGGACGCGCCCGGAGATGCGCAGCAG
This sequence comes from Phycisphaerae bacterium, assembly GCA_045863575.1. Taxonomy (GTDB): domain Bacteria; phylum Planctomycetota; class Phycisphaerae; order UBA1845; family PWPN01; genus JAAXZI01. The sequence continues at coordinate 14,344 of BTUC01000116.1, read as the reverse complement.
GCGACTCTGGGCGAGCATCTTGCGGGCGCGAACGGCTCGTAACGCCCGCTCGATTTCGTCCCAGTTCTCGATCGAGTGGATGTAGTAGAGGCCTTCCGTGTTCCTCAGGTAGTCCGGCGGCAACTGGTGGTTTGAGCCCACCGGATGGTAGACGATCGCGGCCGGGGCCGCCGATTCGGTCGCCATCTGGAAGGACCACTTGGAGAAAGTGTTCCAGAAATTCACGATGAGCACGGCATCCGGGCGCGCTGCCTTGGCGGACGCGATGAATTCCTTGACCTTCGCCTCCTGGTAGATGGCCTTCGGCTGGAACTCGACGGTCACGCCGAGCTTCGCGGCAAGGGCCTTGATCTGAGCGGCGAACTTCTGCTCCTGCTGCTCCGGCTCGAATTGATTCCCCGGCCAGGTGAACCAGTTGTGCACCCGCCAACTGTCCTCCATCTGGCCGTTGTTGACCACGTCGGCCGGCGGATAAAGGAATGCCACCATCACCCGGGCCGGCTGCTTGTCGATCCTGCTCAACGGAAGCTCCAGCGGAGCGGTCGGCTCGGCGGCCCCTGCGCCGGAGGCATATCCCAGCACCCCCAGCGCTCCGGCAGCGGCCAGAAATTCGCGGCGATCCCATCCTCGCGGTGAGCACGATGAACACATGATGTGGTCCTCCAGATCGAGAAGTCAGTTGCGCCAGGATACTCGGAGATCCGGAAAAAGGGGAGAATCGATTCGGGGCGCGCCAGCTTATTCGGCGTAAGGGTTAATCACTGCAAGTCCGTCGAGGGTTCTTGAGTTGGCGAAATCCTCGGAATACGACGTTCGAACGCCCGCTCGCTGGCATGCCGCCACAATCAACGCATCCCAGAAGGAAAGCCCGAATCGCTGTTGGAGGCTCCTGGCGTCGGGCCAGAGCTCCGGCTCAGGCATGAAAACTGCATCGGCCATTTCGCACATGTCGACCAAAGCCGTCCATGCGTCTTCTTGAGAAAAGCCGAAAGGCTCCAGCTTTCGGCTGGCGGCGATGAATTCACAGCCAACCTGCCAGAGCAGGACGAGCGGATCGGCCGATCGTATAAGTTCCTGGGACTGACGCTGTTTCTCGGAATAACGGGTGTCGTGGCTGTAGATCCAAATGTTCGTATCAAGTGCGATCATGGAGCTGGTCTCGCGAAGGGTAGGCCTCGACTGAACGAAACCGCGACGCTCGGGCACGGGCGAGGAACCGTTCACGCGCTTCCTGGCGAGTCTTCACATCATCGGGCTGGTGAAACCAGACGATGGCCTTCACACGATCACCTTTTCGGCAAGGCAAATCACTCAAATGTATCTCGCCATCTTCGTGAGCCACAGCCTCAACACGAACGGAACGCATGAGAGAACTCCAGAATCAGTGCTCCTGCACTATATTACGCAAGTTCTCGGGAATGGCCAAGCAACCTGATCTCGCTGAAAACTCCGGGCTCAGGGACACTCGCCGGCGGCCTCACTGCCGGTGGACATACAGTTCATCAAACCACGCCGTGTCGTGCCAGTTACGGCCGAAGCGAGTGAGGTTGGTCTTCCCGCCGGACAGGTGGCAGTCGAGGATGGCTTGGACAGCGGCGGGCGGGACCTCGACGAGGTTGTGGTGCACGTGCTGCCAGTGGGTGTCACCTTGGATAGGCTCCGTGCTCACGGTTGATACCTCACGACCGTGACGGTCCAGGAAACGGAGCCGCAGGTCGGCCTCGGCGTGCAGCGTTTCGGCGCGGATACATCCGCCGAACGCGATCTGCTCGCCTGGAGCGACGGCCATCGGGCGGCTCGAGAAACGCCGGGGTTGTTCTCCCGCCCGGATCCGCAGGGCGCGCACGCCGGCATAGGACTGGCGGACGGTCATGCCGCCGAGATCCATGAACTTGTCAATGAAGATGCGCCCCTCGCCGCCGACCTTCTTCGTCCACCAGAAGTCGCGGTTCCAGCCCTGCTCGTCGCGAAGCTCAAACCACTTCCAGCGATCGGGCGTCCATTCCTCGGCCGTCCAGCCGCCGGTGTCCTGCTCCATGCTGGGATTGAACACCAGGTTCAGCTTCGGAGGGTGTGCGGCGTTCTTGCCATCAACGGGCACAAACATGAAGCAGTCGAGCAGCTTGCCGTAGGGCGTACTGTTTTGCAGGCCGATATCCACGCCGCCGGGCCGCTTCTCAATCACGCTGTAGGTCAGCCGGTGCGTGCCCGCGGAGAGCTCCACCTGGCCGTAGTCGTACCAGGCGAAGATCATCCGCTCATCCTCCAGCGCGTTGTACTGTGCCACAATGCGGATGTCCTCAGGGACGTAGGCGTTCGACGCGATGCGCCAGGGCCCCTCGTCAACGCGCCAACGTCCGGGCGAAGCCATCGCCAGGTAGCCCTCACGCACGCGCAGCGCGTAAGTACCGCCGGACGGAACGTCGAACGTGTACGTGGCCGTGTAGCCGTCCGGTGCGGGTGGCGGCATCTGCGAGGCCAGACCCAGCAGCCCGTCGCCGCTCAGGCCGGCCAGGCCGCTGAAGACGTCCAGGTTGAAGTTTGATTCCACCGGCCGTTCGGCCTCCACGACGATGCTACCCGGCGACGATTCACCTGACGGCGCGAAAGCGAACGTGTTGGCGGGGTACTGCTCCATCGGCACGGCCGGAGGGGCATCCGCCGGGCTGCGGATAATGACGGCCGCCCGGCTGTTGAGGGTGTTGAACACCAGCCCTTCGCGGGCCCAAGGGATCTTGCCTTCCGAGTTGATGAGCGCGAGCTCGTCCGGCCGCAAAGCCACAGTCAGTTCGCCGTTGGTGGGGACCGGGATGGACTCACCGCCGGCGTACATGGCTGTCGAGTTTTTCGGCAGATGGAAGGAAACCGCCCGGTCGGCCATCGGCGGCGGGTCGATCGGGTTGCCGGTGGCATCCACGCCCCAGGCGGGCAACTGTTCCCCGATGCGGACGACCTCGTCGAGCCGCGGCTCCAGCCCGATCACGGTGACGCGCTGGTCGTGGTCGAGGAAGGTGAAACCCTCCAGATCGGGACTGAGCCTCAGCGGCTCGGTCCCGAGCCGGTCGCGCATAAAGGTCCAGTAGTCGAAGCGGTGACTCTGGTTGTCCAGCACCACGCGCTGCGGGCGCCAGCCGGTCTTGTTCTCCGCGTTCTTGCTGATGATCTGAAGCCGGCCGGTGATGAAGTTCCAGACCTGGCCGGCCTGGTTACGGCCGATGATGCGTGCGTCTGGCGGGGGCTTGAGCACCTGGAACTCCACCCCGTCCTCATCGGTGCTCCATTCGCGTGTGTAGTACCGGTCAATGGCCGGTATGGTGCCCAGGTCCTTGCGATAGCCCAGCCAGGTCACGCGCCGGTCCTGCTTCAAGAAGGCGCTGACCTCGTCGGCATGGCGCAGTGAGGCGGGCGTGTTCTCCAGGTTGATGAACATCATGTCCGTGGGCACACGTAGCGTGAACGTCGGCAGCAGCCACGCTCCGTTCGGCAGCTTGCCGGCCGGATCGACCCACCAGAGGCAATCGGTGTTGTAAAAGTCGCGATAGGGGTCAGAGTAGAGCAGCCCGGAGTTCGGCTGCAACAGCCCAGGAAAGCGGTAGTACACCGTGGGCACATAGTCGACCAGATCCGGCGCGTTCTCGACCATGCGGGCAAACGTGCCCATCCACTCGAGCTGGCGGGGGTCGCGCAGCGTGGAGTCGTCCCAGAAGCGATCCGCACCGGGCGAAGGCACCATGTAGTAGTGGTAAATGCCCTTCGCCCCCCCGGACAGCAGCGATGCGTAGCTGCTGTACATCGTGCCCAGGCGGCTCGTGCAGCCGAACAGCTTGTTGCGCGCGATGGCCTGGTCCTGATGGTTGCCCTCGCCCACTTCCGTGACGACGAGCCACATGGTCTTGGTCGACTGCCGACAACTGCTCAGTGCGGGGATGGCCATGAAGGTCAGCATGGGCTCGGCCACACCGTAGGTTTCCATGCCCACGCCGTCGTGGCCGCCGGGCAGGCCGGTGTCATTGATGTGCCAGAAATCGACGCCGGAGAAAAACTTGAAGGTCACCGGCACGTCGAAGATCCCCTTGATCAGATCCGCGATCTCGACGTGAAAGTCGCGCACCTGCCGTCCGACGTTCTCGACCAGGTCGTAGCGGTGCTGACTGACCGCCTGGCGGGCGCGCACGAGTTTGCCGCTGCGGGTGTTGATGAGATAATCCCACGCCTCGTCGCCGGTCTTCTCGCGAATCCCGCGCAGCGGCACGCAGTGACCCGCGGCCGTGAAATCTGAAACCACCGCTGCACCCTCATCGTCAAGCGCCCACGCGGCGTGGAGCTTTTCGATGGCGCCGTAGCGTGCCTTGAGCCATTTCCCGTAAGCCGTGCGGAAACTGTCCTCCGCCGGCACCAGGCCGTGATTGAAGTTGTTCTCGTTCCAGAAAGCGTCCACGACGAAGCGGAAGCCCGGGCCCATGCGGATCTTGCCATACAGGTCGCGGATGGCCTGGTAGTACTTGGCCGTCTCGTCGCTCCAGTAGTGCATGTTCATGTTCCAGCCGTCGCGGAACTGGGCGACGGTGAGCATGAGCCGGTATTCGCCGGCCGGCAGGGCGGGCAGCTTCACGCGGGCGAGCTGCTCCTCGGGGCTGCGGTCTTTGCCCTCGCGTGTCTTGCGTTCGTCGCGGACCACTTCGACGCTGCCGCTGGACACGACACTGCCAGTGGAGGCATCTTCGATGAGGTAGTAGCCATCGCGGAGCCGGCGATACGCCGCGTGGAAGACGCCTTTCTCGATCCATTCATCGTCGTTGGCACGTTCCATGCGCGGCTCGGCCTGGTGCTGGTCGACGCGGAAGCGAATCTCCTTGCCCCCCATGAGCTCGTAGGCGTAGCCCTTGGCCTGAAGACCGGAGAATTCCATTCCATAACGGACGCCGGCCTCGTCCATGTAGTCGATGCACTGCTGGAAGTAGCGCAGCTTCTCGTCGCTCTTGGTCTCCCAGGTGTGGGGCATGTGGATGCTGTTGCCGACGTTGAAGTAGACGTCGCGTACGTTGTTTTTGACCAAAAGATCGATCTGGGCCTTGAACGTTTCGAACTTCTCGTCGGGGATGAGCATGCCGCCGACGGGGAGGAAAGGCTGGCCGTCCCAGTAGAGAGTGTGGGCCTTGTTGACGTGCCAGCGGTGGGGGACGCCGGCCTTATCGATGAAGGTGCCCGTGTTAATGATGATCGCTGGTGCTGCACGGTGGCCTGCGTTTGTAGCGGAAGCATTCGATTCACTGCCAGCGGCCGCACCGGCGACCTCCGGCGCAGTGCTCAACGTGACGGGCGTCTGGCCGGTCGCAGGTTCGAGGTACATCCCGCCGAGGACCGTGTACTCACCGGCCGGCAGATCCGCAGGAAGGGTGGTCTCAAATGGCCCCAGCTCGACCATGCCGCTGGAGTCAAGCTGCTTGGTTGGGAGGGCCTGGCCGTCTTCGGGAAACACGGCTACGTGCAGTACACGGCCGTCGCGGATGAAATGCGCGAATAGTCGTCGCGGCGATTCGATCCGGGCGGTGGGTGTAATCCGGTAGGCCAGGCGGATGGGAGATCCGGCCCGGGCATCACTCTGAATCTGTATGCCAACCGCCGAGACGGCTGGTGGGGTCTGCGGGTAAGTCGGCGGGACGTACTCGCCTCGGGCGCCGGCGGCGGACGACAGCAGCAGGGCAAAGGCGAGGCTGGCCGGGAGAGATTTCCATTCAGACATCGTGGATGTTTTCCTTGGCAGGTCGGTTATGAGCAACGCAACTCGCCCGGATCATAGGTCTTGGCGGTCCGCGCTGCCAAGCGCAAGACAGTCTCGTACGCGATCCGGAGCGGTTACGCGATTTGATGATGCGGGAAGGGGTGCGGAGGAATTCTTGTTGCAGCTTAATGCTGTGGACGGGCCGGGTTCAGCCACAGAGCTCGCTGAGCTCGCGGAGTGCAGGAGATGGTTGATCAGATGCTGCTTTATGTAGCGGTCAAGAGGTAATTGGTCTAGATCAGAGCTGGAATCCAGAGAGGACTGGACTCCGCCGACAGGACCCGTTCTCCCTCCGCTTCTGCATCCTCATCCCGTTCCTAAAACTAGTCCTCCTCCTCTTCGTGATCCCCCGCTGGCCGGGCAGTGATTTACGTGTAAAAGCCGCGGGCCGGAGGAGGTTATCCCCCGGCCCGCAGCTGGCTTACTTCAGCGGGTCCTCGCTGGGGACCGCTTTATACGTGCGGCTTACCGCGTACGGCGGCGAATCAGCACCGCACCCAGCGCCAGCAGGGCCAGCGACGCCGGTTCTGGGGTGATCGTGATGTCATCCCAGCGCACGTCGAGGTCGACAAATGCCCCAGCGCTGATATCCGGCGCCCGAACCTTCAGGAGAATGGTCATCGGCCCGCCATCGCCAATGGCCTGAATCACGGGGGTCTGCACCCACGCGTCCGCCGGATTCGCCAGGCTCATGTTGTCAATCAAATTGGGAACCACCGTATAGACCGTGTCCAGGTCTGTGGCGTCCGCCGTTCCGTTCTTGAGCCCGATCTGGATGTCCGCGAACCAGTCCGGCTGGGTGCCGACCGCGCGGGGGTGGTTCACGTTGGCTGCCGGATTCGCGTTCCAGTTGGCCGCACTCTTGGTCATGACCGTGTTGACCCAGGCGCTCAGGTTGTAGACCACGCCCGGCGAGCTGGTGAACGTGATGTACTGCATCTGCTTGCTTGAGAGCAGAGGATCCGAGCCGTCGTTCCACTGGCTCATGTGCTGAACCGCCAGCACACCCGGGTCCCCCGAACGTGATCCGGGATCAAGCTGGCCGTGAGACTCTCCGCCGGTCTGCCAGGGGAAAGCACCGGCGGCAGTGATGATCTGGCCGGTCGAGCCGAAGATTTCGCGATGCGTATTCGCCCCGCCGCCCGATCCGCGCTCCTCCCACAGGACCTGCCAGCCGTCCGGCCCGCCGACGCCCCACAGCGCCCCGTCCGGCGCCGAAGCGTCGAACGTCTCCGTGCCCCCGATGGCCACCGCTCCCCACGCCGCCGGCACCAGCGCACCGACCGCGCACATAACAACCAACCACCCAGAGGTGCGTTTCATAACTCCTCCTCCCATCAGATGTGATACCCGTCCCGCGACGCGCGGAGGCCGGGTTCGCCACAAAAACTCCGAAATGTCAGTATTGCGGGAGAAAGAGCCGTGACGAGAATTACGCCGGAGGTGGGCCGCCGAACTGTCGGCCACGACTGCTCTCTCTCCCTGCCTCCAAACATTCGCTCAGCGTAGATCCGTCCGCCTCGTAAGTCAATAGGATAGTCGGGAAATGCCCCGGCCGCGGGCGAGGTGCCAAGATAGCGTTCAGCGGTCCGGATTCGGCCTTCAGCGACCATCGGTCAGCAAAGCGCCTTCAGTGGGCCCTGGTTGGCTCATCTTGACCGTGCCGGTGGCCGAGTTCTTTGCCGGCACCACGTTGGTACACGAGAATCTGTCGTGCCTACCATTCACATCTACTGAAGGACCGCCTAAGCCCAAGGTAAAAAAGCTGTCAAAGCGTTCAAAACGTTCATTCCGTGCCGGTGTTTTAAGCCGTTTCTCCAGCTGGGTTTAGCGCGGTACCCGCATCGGAATAACGTGGAATAGAATAATGCAGGCCTTGCTGGATTATGGAGTCGCGCTGTAGAATCAGTCAAATCGTTCAGGACGCTGCTCCTGGCGGATTTGCTCGCGTCGAGCACAGAAGCGGGGAAAACGTTTCCGAGGGGTCGAGGACACGAGGTCGCCAATGAGTTCATCCGAGGTTTCCACGACTGCCGCGCCTTCGCTCGAATCCCACGCGATGCAGTGCATGGAGCTGATCGGCGGCAACCGGATCGTCCGCCGGTCCCTGTCGGCTCCCGGGCTGGACATATGGCTCGAGAGTCGCCCGTTCAAGGGGGATGCAGGCGGTGACGTGCACTACTTTTCGATATGCGGCTCGGGACGCGTCACCCGCCTTGCGGTTGCCGATGTCTCGGGTCACGGCCAGTCTGCGGACCAGACGGCATTGTGGCTTCGTGGGCTCATGCGAAAGCATATCAACCTGCTCGATCAGACGGGCCTTGCCCGGGCCATCAACAAGGAGTTTAAGGCAGGGGCGCACGAGTCCGCCTTCGCGACGGCGCTGCTCATGACCTACTACGCGCCCACGAATCACCTGATCATGTGTAATGCCGGACATCCCCGCCCCCTCTGGTACGATAGCCGTTTCAAACAATGGAAATGGCTGGATCCAGACGTCCCCGATCCGGGGCCGTCGATTCGCGAGGCGAAGGGCACGTATCGCCTGCGTCCCCTTCGCAACCTGCCTATTGGCGTCCTCGAACCGATGGCGTACGAGCAGTTTACCGTGAAGTTTTGGAAACAGGACCTCGTACTGGTCTATACCGACGGGCTGATTGAGGCGCGAAACCGATCCGATGAATTGCTGGGCGAGGACGGCCTTCTGCGGTTTGTGCAGGCCATCGCTCCATCCGAGCCTGAGCGCATGGGGGCTGAACTGCTCGAGAAGCTCGACAGGTGGCGTGACGGGCAACCGGCCGACGATGACCAGACGCTGATCGTTCTTCGTCAGAATGGTAGCGATCCGCCGCGCCTCACCCTGAGGACCGGCCTGCGCGTGATGAGCAAGCTGATCGGATTGAGAGGAGTCTGAACGAAGGATCCTTAAGCCATGCGCGGCGCACCACGCCTGACGGTTTTGCGAAAGCCAGTGCTCGTGACCGGTGCCAGCGGCTACATCGGCGGGCGTCTAGTACCCCGTCTCCTGGAGGCCGGTTATCGGCTCCGGTGTCTGGCGCGTGAGCCCCGCAAACTGACCGAGCGGCCTTGGTCCGAAAGCCCGAACGTCGAGATTCTCCGCGGTGATGTTGCCGATCCCGAGGCGCTCCGCGCGGCCATGGAAGGCTGCTGGGCGGCGTACTACCTCTTGCACTCGATGATGGTGGCCGGTGCAGATTATCGTGAACGGGACCGTCTCCTGGCCCGGGGCTTTGCGCAGGCGGCGGAGGCAGCCGGCCTTGAACGGATCATCTATCTCGGAGGCCTGGGTGAGACCGGTGACCGGTTGAGCGAACACCTCGCCTCGCGGCGGGAGATTGAGGCAGTTCTCGCCGCGGGCTCCGTGCCGGTGACCGTGTTTCGAGCTGCCATGATTGTGGGCTCGGGCTCGGCGTCATTCGAAATCCTTCGGTATCTGGTCGAGCGCCTGCCGATCATGATCACGCCACGATGGGTATCCACAGAGGCGCAGCCCATCGCCGTTCGAAACGTGCTCCACTATCTGGTCGCCTGCCTGGACGAGCCGGGGACGATCGGGCGAACTCTCGATGCAGGTGGCCCGGACATCATGACCTATCGCGAGATCATGCAGACCACGGCGCAGGCCCTGGGCCTGCGCAGACGGCTGGTTATCCCGGTCCCCGTGCTGACTCCGAGACTGAGCTCGCTCTGGATCCACTTGGTCACGCCCCTGAGTCACCGGATCGCACGCCCCTTGACGGAGGGCCTTCGCAACCGGGTCGTCTGTCGCGACGACGAAGCTCGCCGACTGATGCCGCAAAGGCTGCTGACCGTTCGCGAGTCGATCGACGCGGCCCTGGGAAAGCTGGGAACGCACGGTGTCGAGACGAGCTGGTCTGACGCCGGACCCTTGCCGGGCGACCCGAATTGGTCGGGCGGCAAGGTGTTCGTCGACCGCCGGACCACCCAGGCGAATGCCGGTGCGGATGCGGTTTTCCGGGCGATTTGTCGCATAGGTGGCGGGCGAGGCTACTACGCCGCGGATTGGCTTTGGCACTTGCGCGGCTGGATCGATCGGCTCCTGGGCGGCCCGGGCCTGAGGCGCGGCCGGCGCGACCCGGAGAAGGTCGGCTTTGGATCGGCTCTTGATTTCTGGCGCGTGACCGGAATCGAGCTCAACCGCCGTTTGGAGCTTCGTGCCGAGATGAAGCTCCCGGGTGACGCGGCGTTGGAGTTCGAGATCCAGCCGGATCCCGACGAGGACCGCCGCTGCACCCTCATTCAGACAGCCCGTTTTAAACCGCGAGGGCTGCTTGGACTGGCATACTGGTATGCGGTTCTACCATTGCACAACATCGTTTTCAGCGGGATGCTGAAGGGCATTCGCCGTGCGGCAGAGGCAGCCATCCCCGAAGGAGGATGATGCTGCGAAATGTCGATCGCCCGACGGGCGGGGAAAGTGCACTCGTTTGCGTCTGGGCGAATCGACGTGGCCGGGAATTCGCAATCGGAAAGATCTTTTTCCTCGCCGGCAGGTGATGGCATGCGAGCGCTCGTGTGGTTTCGATCCGACCTGCGAATCAGCGATAACCCGGCGCTTCATCATGCGTGCAGATCCGCCGACGAGGGCGTCATCGCGGTCTTCGCCCTGTGCCCCCAGCAGTGGTCCGACCACAGTTGGGGTCCGATGAAGGTTGATTTCGTCCTGCGTAATCTTCGCGCTCTTCACCGATCGCTGAGCGACATCAACATCCCGCTGATGTTGGTCGAGTCACCGCGTTTCGCGGCGGTTCCGGGGAAGCTCCTGGACATCGCCAGACGGTGCAAATGCAGCGGGCTGTTTTTCAACCGGGAGTACGAGGTCGACGAACGACGGCGCGATGAGGAGGTCCGGAAGCTCTTCGAGAAGGCGGGCTCGTCTGTTTATGCCTTCACGGATCAGACGATCCTGGACGTGGCGGCGATGAGGACGACTTCAGATGGCTGGTATACAGTTTTCACACCCTTCAAGCGGAAGTGGTTAGAGACCGTCAGGGACGATGGACCGCTTCCTATCTGCCCCCGGCCCCGCAAGCAGAGGCCCACGGGCATGCGGCCCGATCCCCTGCCCGGCTCGGTTCGCGGTTTCGTCGGTCCGGTCCGGCCCGACCTCTGGCCGGAGGGCGAGCAGGCGGCCCAGAAGAGATTGAGATTGTTCGTCTCCAGACGGATCGAGGATTATTACGTGAAACGGGACCGGCCGGCCGAAACCCGCACCAGCGCGCTTTCGCCGTACCTGGCGTGCGGCGTGCTCTCCGCTCGTCAGTGCCTCGCCGCCGCCATGGAGACCAACGACGGCCGGCTGGACACGGGGAGGAAGGGTGTGACGACCTGGATCAGCGAGTTGATCTGGCGAGAGTTCTATCGCCACGTCCTGATCGGCTTCCCGCGGGTCTGCATGAACAGGCCGTTCCGACTGGAGACGGAGCGGCTCGCGTGGCGGGAGGATGAAACCCAGTTTCGGGCCTGGTGCGAAGGTCGAACCGGCGTACCCATCGTCGATGCCGGCATGCGCCAACTGGCCCAGACCGGCTGGATGCACAACCGGGTGCGGATGATCGTGGCCATGTTCCTGACCAAGGACCTTTTTATCGATTGGCGTTGGGGCGAGCGGCACTTCATGCAGCACCTGGTGGACGGGGACTTGGCCAGCAACAACGGCGGCTGGCAGTGGTCCGCCTCAACGGGCACAGACGCGGCTCCTTATTTCCGCATCTTCAACCCGTTCAACCAGAGCAAGCGGTACGATCCTGACGGCGAGTACATCCGGCGGTTCGTGCCGGAGCTGGCCGCGGCCCCGACCGGTGCCCTGCATGACGCCGACGGCATCAAGTCGCTGGGTTCCCGGTACCCGGGCCTGAGTCTCGACCGTGCCGCCTCCCGGGCGAGGGTCCTCCATGCTTTCAAGCACTTGACACGGTAAGAGCGGTCGGAAGGAACGAACAACTCACTGCCGGGCGGCGGCGCCATGTGATGCTGGGCCCTGTTGCTTGTCCGATTATGAGGGAAGGGTTGGGAAAAAGTTGGGAAAAGGTTGTTTGAAAAGGCCGGGAGTCGATTATTCTGTCTCTCCTCGTGTTTCGCCCTTCGGGTACAGTATCTGCATGCCCAGACGGCGACGACGGACCCGAATTCATCGACCACGGATGGCACTGATAGCACGGATGCAGATTCATGATTAGCAGAACAGCCACCGGTTGAGTTGACTCGTGTTAGAATTGGCGAGCGGTTATTCCGGCACGCCAGGTCCTCATTGACCCGGTTAGGGCTGGTCCCTCGCTTGCCTCTCGCTGGCAATTGACGCAGTGCAGAAGCGGAAATCTGCCGTGGCGGGGTAGCCTTCGGTGCCAGCCCCGGACGGGGCGTCAGAGGGTAGCCCCGGGCGCCCAGCCCGGGGAACGTGGACGCGCTGCGACACGTGTTGGAGCCCCGCAAGGGGCGAAAGAACGGGGGTGCGTGCTCCTGCCGACGCAATGTAAGCCTGAATGAGATGATTCTGCCGCCCCTACGGGGCTCGTGCCTAACAGTTATGTAGTGACCGGCCCGGGGGCCGATGGTCGAGGTCCCCGGCGAGTTCCAGGGAACCTTTGAGGTTGATTGAACTTGGTGGCTTTGATGGGAGCGAGCCCTTGAACAAGCCAATCCGATACGCACTGTGCTGGGTGCTGTTTCTGTTCCTGTCGGGCATGGCGGGTCGTCTTTGCCGGGCCGAGACCAAGACCATCGCGGTGGATTACGGGAGCAGCACCGGCAACATCGATATCGTTATGGGGGCCAACTTCAACCCCATGCGCTGGCTGAACACGCTCGGCCTCGTGGATATGACCGCCAAGCTTCACGACCTGGGCATCACTAACCTGCGGACCCACGGCATCGACGAGGAGCACTCGCATCCCGGGAATCTGGAGGGCATCATCCCCAACTGGCCGATCGAATGGTGGTCGGGCGGGAACGATCCGTTTGAGGATCCGACCAACTACAATTTCGATAACGCCCAACATTCCAGCAGCCTGCCCGGCACCTACACCTACGTTTACTTCCACTCCACGGATGGCAAGATCGACAACATCGTCCAGAACGGTTTCACGCCGTTCTTCCGGATCGGGTATCGCACCAACTACGACGACAAGTGGGCCCGGTTTTCGTACCTGGGCTACAACTACGTGGCCAATCCCATCCCCGACACCGATAACGCACGGGAGAAGATGGCCATCGTCTGCGAGAATATCGTCAGGCACTACAAGGAGAACTGGCACAACGGCCGGCAATACGACATGCCGTTCTGGGAGGTCTGGAACGAGCCCGACATGAAGGAGATGTGGGGGCAGGATCTGAGTGATGCTCAGTATTCAGCCGCCATCGGTGACGGTACGCTGAGCCGACAATTTCACAAGATGTACGCCGCCATCGCCACCCGTGTCCGGGGGCCGCGGTCCGACCCCAGGCGGCCGGATTTGAAGATCGGGCCCTGCGCCCTCGCGTGGACACTCTATCCCACCGGTCATCATCGCGACCTCAGCCGGCAGTTCTGCGAGACCTTGATGCAGTACTGCCGGGACCATGATGCGCCGATGGACTTCTACTCCTGGCATCAGTATGGCGGGCTTCAGGCCCAGACAGGGCCATCCACGTTAACCATCTGGTTCGGGGGTAACGCCTGGACCTACCTCGAGAGTGCCCGGCGAATTCGAAACGCCCTGCAAACCTACGGCTTTGGCACCGCCCTGAGCATCTGCAACGAGTGGAACTCGCTGTGCAACCAGGACAACCCTTATCACAACACCAACCTGGCCGCCGCATTCACCGCCTGCGTGCTGATGTACCTGGATTATGCCGATGTCTACATGCAGAATTACTGGCCGATGGTGAACACCTGGGGGTTGTTCGACAACGATGCGAATTACACGAAAGAGGCCTATGCCTACAAGGCGTTCAGCCTGTTGCGAGCCGACACGCCCCGACGGCTGGCGGTTACCAGGGGGCTGAGCATGGACTTGAACGCAGCCACCGCCGACAACTTCGCCATCATGGCCGGCAAGTCGGAAGACGGCGCCACGATCCAGATCCTCATCGCCGATGAGGATCAGAAGTGGATCAAGGCGCCGGGGGCGACCGATTGGCTTAGCTACTCGGGCGGCTACTGGAGTTCGAACGCGGTTATCGATTCTGCCCGCCCGCATTACGACGTCGTTCGCCTGACGGTGGACAATCTCGCCCCCGTACGGAACTACACCGTGACCTGGCGCACCATCGACTCTAACGGCATCTGGGTAGAGTCTGCCCCGGAAACCTATTCCACCGGCTGCGACAACCGTTCCATCATCCTCCAGAAAGACTGGGTTCCGCCCGCGGTCTGCCTGGTACGCGTCCGCCTGGTCGGCCCGCCACCCACGCCCCCCGTGCCCGGCGACTTCGATTGTGACGGGGACCTGGACCAGGAGGATTTCGGGCACTTCCAGGTATGCCTGACCGGACCGGGCGTCAAGCAGATCGGCCCAACCTGTTCCCACGCTCTCCTCGACG
>BTUC01000115.1:0-17318 GCA_045863575.1 Phycisphaerae bacterium | reverse complement strand
CCCCTTTACCCCCTCTGACCCCCCTTTAAAAAGGGGGGGGGGAGTGCTCTACTGCTCAGCACTCAGCACTCAGCACTTAGCACTCAACGTCCGGCACGGAGGCCGGACGCTACGGCACTCATCCCTCATCACTCATCACTAAACATCCGGCACGCCCATGGCCCGCAGACCCGCGGGATTCTTTGCGAACCGGTGAGCCGTCTCGGGGCTGATGCGGCGGGCACAGGCCAGCCAGGCGAGGTTTTCGTCCAGGCTCTGCATGCCGGACTTTTTGCCGGTCTGGATCAGTGATTCGATGGACTCGATCTTGTTGAGGCGGATGGCGGCCCGGACAGCGTCGTTGATCACCAGCACCTCCAAGGCCAGGACGCGCTTTTCGCCCGGCGCGATGTTGGGCAGAAGATGCTGACTGACCACGAAGCGCAGCGACAGCGAGAGCTGGCTGCGGACGTCCTGGTGCTGATCGACCGGAAAGATGTCCACCAGCCGGGTGATGGCGCCCTTGGCATCCTGCGTGTGCAGCGTGGAGAACACCAGGTGCCCGGTCTCGGCGGCGCTGATGGCCATCTGGGCGGTGTCGGCGTCCCGGATCTCCCCGCAAAGGATGACGTCGGGATCCTGCCGCAGGCTGAACTTGAGCCCCTCCGCGAAGCTGTCCACATCAATTCCCACTTCGCGCTGCGTGATCACGCTGTTCGCCGCCGGGGCGAAGATGTACTCCACCGGCTCCTCAATGGTGACAATCCGCCGGTGCCCGGACTGGTTGACCAACTGGACCAGCCCAGCCAGAGTGGTGGTTTTGCCCGAACCGGTGACGCCCGTCACCAGAATGAGTCCATGAGGAAGAGCGGCAATCCGTCCGACCAGATCGGGAGGCACGCCCATCCACTCGAAGGTAGGGATCTGCGCCGGCACAAACCGGAAGCAGGCCCCCAGCGCCCCACGGTTATAAAACACATTGACCCGGAAACGGGCGGGCCCGGCCACGGTCTCGGTCGCCAGCGAGAAGTCGAAATCCTTGCGCCACTCCCGTTGCGACTTGAGGGGTGCCGGCGTGACACTCTCGATCATCCGCGCTGTCGCCTCCGCCGCGAGCCGTTCAGCCCCCACCGGCTGAAGTGATCCATGGACGCGTAGCGTGGGCGGATACCCGGCCACGAGATGCAGGTCGGAAGCGCCCCGGTCGAGACCGCGTTCCAGGAGGGTCAGCAACTCTCGATCATATTCGGTTTCAGGCATCGGGCTCATACCGTGCTCCACATCACAGGCTACCGCGCAGCGTACCAGCGGTCTATCTGCCGCCCCTCGGGAATCTCTCAAATGCCGGGTGTCGCACGCCCGAGCGACACGCCAGCATCACTATCAGACGGGCGTTCGTCAGATCCGCGCGTTCTCGGCTGCACACCAGAGCTGATCCTGACCGCTCAGCAGCGCCGGCGGCCGAACCATCAACTCAACTGTCGCTGGCGACAAAAGATGAAGCTGTTGCGACATTGACAGGGCGGCATGTGAGATGTATCTTAACTCCGGGAGTCTGTTCGGCTCCCTTGGCGCACGGATTCGCTCGTTCACACGCATTCACGCCTGACACTGGTGGTTTCAGCCGCGGTCTGCTGAGCCTCGGAATGATCTGCAAGGCGGGCCATCATCCCACGAACTCGGCGTCGGCCGGTGTCAGGCACATTCGAAACGGGTGGCACGATGCCAAGTCTTTGCGGCGCAAGGCGGCGCATGCATGCCGGGACCGGGAGTTTTCCTGCCCCTGCGATTCATCCCCGCTTACCTGCTAGACCGATTAATGTAGCACCACGGGCGGCGCGCCCCATTGCCGAGACGGGAAAGCGTCAGCGCGCATTCCGCAAAGTGGTGAGGAAATGATGGACAAACCGTGTAGGTGGAAGAACTCAAGGCCTGCCCCCAGTTGCCGAGGAGTGAAGCGACAATGAGAGTGCTGATGCTTGGCTGGGAGTTTCCCCCCTTCATTTCAGGTGGGCTGGGCACGGCGTGCTACGGGTTGACCCGGGCCATGAGCCAGATCGGCGCCCAGGTCATCTTCGTCCTTCCCAAGCCGGTAGCCTCCCAGTACAGCAGCCATGTCAGACTGGTGTCCCCCTCAACCCTATCTGCGGCGCTGGGATCCTACGCTTATCAGATCGAGGACATCACCAACGTCACCTTCCGTACGCTCAACGCCGGAGGGTTTTCAGCCTACGAATCCCCTCGGACGCTCTCCCAGGCCATCGAGGAGAAGATCTCGGCCGCGCGCCGAAAGGCGTCCGAACAGGCCCAGGCCACGCCCGTGTCCGCCGCAGTCCAGGCGGTCATGGCCCAGAATCCGCCCGGAGCGGGCACCGATTATGGCGGTGACATGTACACCGAGGTGGAGCGTTACGCCCGAATGGCCTCGCTTATTGCCACCGAGGAGGAATTTGACGTCATCCACGCCCACGACTGGATGACTTTCCGCGCGGGAATCGCCATCTCGGCCATGACGGGCAAACCCCTCGTCGTTCAGGTGCACTCCACAGAATTTGACCGCAGTGGTGAGCACGTCGACCAGCGCATCTACGACATCGAACGCGAAGGCATGCACTACGCCAAGCGGATCATCGCCGTCAGCCACCTGACCAAAAAGATCATCGAGTCGCGTTATGGAATCTCCGAGGGCAAGGTCGAAGTGGTCTACAACGCCATCGACTTCAACGGCCACGAGCCGCCCTCGCCGATGCCGGCCATCGGCCGCAATGACAAGATTGTCCTGTTCCTCGGCCGGATCACCATGCAGAAGGGGCCCGAGTACTTCCTCGCGGCCGCCAAGAAAGTCCTCGAGGTCATGCAGAACGTCCGCTTCGTGATGGCCGGCTGGGGCGACATGATTCGCCGCACCATCGAGCTCGCCGCTGAGATGGGCATCGGCAACAAGGTGCTCTTCACCGGCTTTTTGCGCGGCCCGGACGTGGACCGGGTCTTCCGCATGGCCGACCTGTACGTCATGCCCAGTGTCTCCGAGCCCTTCGGCATAGCCCCGCTGGAAGCCATGAACAACGACGTGCCTGTGCTCATCAGCAAGCAGTCCGGTGTCTCGGAGGTGCTGACGCACGCGCTGAAGGTGGACTTCTGGGACGTCAATGAAATGGCTAACAAGATCATTGCCGTCCTGCGTCACCCGCCGCTTCAGAAGACGCTCCGCGAGCATGGCAAAATCGAAGTGCGGAAGCTCTCCTGGGTGGATTCGGCCCGCCGCTGCATGGAGGTCTATGGGCACGCCGGCGCGGTGAATGGCCGAATTTGAGAACGTCCCCCGCACCTCGGATCCCACGGAATGTCATCTTCGCGTCAATCCTTCCCAGCGGAGGGGTGCAACGATGCACCTTCAAACTGTCGCCCTGCTCGCCTCGTCTTTCCTGGCCGCACCGGATCTTCCCCCGCAACCGGGCGATCCGGTCCAGCGGGTGAAGATCGAGCATGGCGACCTAAGCGTCATATTTCGCGACAACAGCGAGTCGCCCGGTGTGCTCAGCGGCGTGCAGTCGCTTTTCAATGAGCAAGCGGCCCCGGGCTTCGATGCCTTTGATCCTGATTCGCCCGGGGCCTCGGCCGGGTTGAATTTTGAGCACATCATCTCGGATCACCAGGACCCGCATAACGCCTTCTCACCGCGGCACGGTCCCTATACGCTCCACCGGCTGCCCGACGACAACGCCGTTGTGCTCGTCCGCCGGAAAGAGGACAGCCCCTGGAGCGTGTCCAGCCGGATGACCTATACGGTGCGCGCACCCCACTACATCGACCTGGAGTTCGAGTGCACGCCCCACGACCGCTCCCGCTTCGGAAAGCGCAACTACGCGATCTTCTTCTGGGCTGACTACATGAACGATGTGGCCGCGGTGCCGATTCACTTCCGAGGCATCGAGAGGCCCGGCGACGGGGAGAAGTGGATCGCGGCTGAAGGGCCTTCTGGCCACCCGGATTGGAACCAGGGCGGCACCTACCGGCACCTCCAGGCCGAGCCTCTGGCCTACGACGAAGATCACAACTTCAAGCTGAATACCTGGAGCTACGAGTGGCCGCGGTTCACGAAGCCGTTCCACTACGGCCGGGCGGCCAGGGACATGGTGTTTATCATGATGTTCGACCGCGCGTGGACACCGGAGGACGAGGTCCGCTTCAGCCTGTTCAAGTTCAAACTCAAGAAGTTTCCGCGGCCGGCGTGGGACTTCCAGTATGTGATCCACGATGTGCAAGCAGGGCAACGTTACGGCTACAAGGCCCGGGTGGTGTGGAAGAAGTTCGTCAGCCCGGAAGACTGCCTGAAGGAGTACGAGTCATGGGCCGCGAAGCTGCGGACGGAAACGGCACCCGCAGCGTCAAACTCGAACCGCGCCCCGTGAGCACCGGCGCCCTTCCCACAGGCTGCCGTCGCCGTTCCACCCGCCGCTGAAGCAGCACGCTACCCGCCTGGCCTCCGTGCCCACCGGCCCACCGTCGGTTGGTTATTCAACCATTAGGCTCAATGGGGACGCTTGCTGGCCGGCCAGTAAACGTGGGCAGATCTCCCCGTTGCCAAGCCCCCACCCTGGCCCTCCCCCGGAGTACCGGGGGAGGGGAACACAACCTGCCGGCCGGGGAGGCGCCCCCCCCCGAGGAGGGAGCAGTGAAGAGAACCTGCTCCGAAGGATCGGGGGTGTCGCAGCCTTGCGGGTGATTACCGCAGCACCTTCAGGCGAATGTTGCGGAATTGCAGATCCGCTCCGTGGCCCATGAAGCCGATGTGGCCCTCCTTGTTCTGGAGCCCGGGGTGATCGCGCTCGTCGGGAGTCTTGTCGATCTTGCTGACGTCCGTGTCGAGGATCGGGCTGCCGTTGAGGAAGACCTGGATGTGCGGCCCGCGGGCGACCACTTCCTGGAAGTTCCATTCACCAATGGGACGGGCATAGCCGGTCTCGGCCGCGGCTACGCCGTAGATGGAGCCGTGCCGCTGGTAATCCTTGATCTTCTGGTGGCGCCTGGACGTGTCATCGAGGATCTGCAGCTCCATGCCCACGAACGCCGGATCACCATCCAGCGGCGAGCGGATGGCCAGGCCGTTGTTGGCCCCGGCCGGCATCTTGAACTCGAAGCGCAGAACGAAGTCGGCGTATTGCTCCTTCGTGAACAGGAAGCCGTATTCCTTCCCGAAGTGCAGGACGCCGTCCGCAATGCGATAGCTCTTGGTTTTCTTGACCCAATCATCGATATCCTTGCCGTTGAAGATGGGCCGGAAGCCTTCCGCGTCGCGCGCCAGCAGCCGTCGATTTGCTTCCTCCGCCGGGATCTCGCGCACGAAGACGTTGCGGAAGCGCATTTCCCCCCCGTGCGTCTGGAGTTGAATCGGTCCGGCGGCAGGGAGAGGCCGTTTGCGGTCCCAGTAGTTCTCCATCACCGCGTCCTCTACAACGCTCAGCCCGTTGAACCGCACCGATACCCGGTTGCCGATCATGACGATATGGAATGTGTTCCACTCCCCCACCGGCCTGTCGGCCCGGGCCAGGGGGAACTTGCCTTCGGGGGCGTTGTTATTCCAAAGCGCGCCGGATCCCTTGCCGCCGCCCAGCTTGTGGTCGCGCTGGCAGTCCGGATCCCAGATCTGCACCTGGGGAGAGCCGCGCAGGTAGATCCCGCTGTCGGCGCAGGGCGTCATCATCTTCCAGTCCACGAAGAGCTCGAAGTCGCGGTAATCCTTCTCCGTGGTCAGGAATACGCCGTGCCCGTCATTGATGATCTGGCCATCCTCGACGCGCCAGTGGGCCTTCATGTCCTCGTCGCCCGTTTTGCGCTGCTGTTCGCGCTGCTCCGGTGACCATTTGGCGATGTCATAGGGATTCGTGTGCCCCATCCCCCGCCAGCCGGACAGGTCCTGCCCGTTGAACAAAGGAGTGGAGCCTTCGGGGCCCTCAGCGGCGCGGGCGACCCCAGGTGCCGCACACAGAATCAGAGCCGCGCAGGTGACCAGGCCCAGGTCAGAGAATCGACGCATGAAACCATCTCCCATTCGATTAGAACTCCCAGCCGTTGCGGCAGGGCTCATCCACGTAAGCATTCGCTTCCGGTACGTTGGTGACTTTCATGTTGCGGGCATCCCACTCGATGCGCCGGCCGGTGCGGATGGCGATGTTGCCCAGCAGCAGCGCCTCAGTCATCAGCCCGGCCCGGCCGAAGTGGCTCATCCACTCCATGCCGAACTTGCCGTCCTTGCAGGCCTGGATCCATTCCCCGTGGTGATCCGTCCCGCCGGGCAGCGTCTGGGGCGGCCGCTGGAAGCCCTCAAACTGCTTCTCCGGCAGCAGGATGGCATTACTTCCGTTTGGATTATCGAGGTACATCCGTCCTTTCTCACCGATGAGCACTGAACCGTTGTCCACCAGCGAGCCGATGCCGGTCGCCTCGCGCGAGGGCCTGCGGCCGCCGTCGTACCAGTGGAATTTCAGCGCGGCTCGGCCGTTGCGCTCGGGGAATTCCCAGATGACATGACTGGACGCCGGGAAGCTTTCCTCGCGGCGGTCGCTGACATCGGCCGCGATGGCCGCCGGGTCGCGCAAATCCAAACCCCAGAAGAAGACATTGCAGATGTGACAGGCCATGTCTCCCAGCGCGCCGGTCCCAAAGTCGTACCAGCCGCGCCAGCTCCCCGGCAGGTAGACCTTATGATACGGCCGGTGAGGCGCGACCCCCAGCCAGCACTCCCAGTCCAGCGTTTCGGGTATGGCCGGGCGCTCCTTGGGCCGCTCCAAGCCCTGCTTCCAGAAGGCCCCCGGTCGATCCGTCCAGGAATGAATTTCGCGCACCGGGCCGATTGCGCCGGAGCGGATCAGCTCTACCGTCCGCCGCGCGCCGTTGCTGGAGTTGCCGCCGTTGCCCATCTGCGTCGCCACCTTGTACTTGACGGCTGCCTGGGTCACTCGGCGGGCCTCTGCGACGGTACGGGTAAGCGGTTTCTCACAATAGACGTGCTTGCCCAACTGCATGGCCGCCAGCGTGATCATGGCGTGCATGTGATCCGGCGTGCTGACGGTCACAGCGTCGATGTCCTTATGCATCTTGTCGAACATGCGTCTGAAATCGGTGAACTTCGGCACGTTGGGGTAGGCGTTAAGCACCCCGGAACCGTGTCGCGCGTCCACTTCGCACAAGGCCACGATGTTCTCGCCCTTGACTCCTTCCACATTGCCGGCGCCCCGCCCGCCGACGCCTATGCAGGCCACGTTGAGCTTTTCATGGGGCGAACGTGAGGGCGCGGCCGACAGTCGGCCGGTGACCCAGAATCCCGCTCCGGCGGCGGCGACGTTCTTCAGAAACTCACGACGAGGGCTCTTGCGTGACATGACGACTCCTCATAAAGGTGCAACTGCTCTCCACGACCGGGGATATTCATAACGCGCCGCTGCCGGTAAGCCAATTTACGACTAACCGGAGATCGGAATCGAAGCCGTCCTCGATCAAACCAACCATCAGTCCGGCGTCACGTCCAAGGACGAGCACGCCCGCTTCGACCTGGGGCCTTGCGGGCGGTCGCTCGGCAGCCGACGACAGCCACACTTCAAACCCGACCCCCGGCGGACCTCCAGACACCGCGAGCCGTGCCCGGGGCTATGAACAGTTCTTCAGTTCCGCTATATTGTCAGATCTGCGTGGATGGGGAGAAGCAGTGAGCCCCCGCCTGCCGGGGTCTCGGGAACGCCAATGAACGGGCCATTCGCCCGATGTGTGATATCAGGATCGTCGCATGAGCAGTTGCGGAGGTTGTGCCAGTGCCGGCGAGCGTTGCGGCAATGGCTTGGAGAAGATCTATCCGACCACGGCCGTCCGATATGGACGCATGCGCCATATCGGTGAGTTCAGTCATGCGCCAGACATGAAGTTCACCTGCGGTGCGCGTGTCGTCGTCTCCACCGACCGCGGCATTGAGATCGGCGAACAGGTGAGCTTGACCTGTTTCGGCTGTGACAAGTCCGTCTCGCGCGACCAGATGAAGTCCTACGCCGAGGCGAGCGGCGGCGATGCGTACCAGCTCAAGAAGGGCCGCATCCTGCGCGAGGCCAGCCCTGCCGACCTTCAGGAATGGAAGCACATCGAGGACGGTTGTTTCGACAAACTCCAGGTGGCCCGCCGCGCCTCCGAGGAACACAACCTGCCCATGAAGGTGGTGGACTGCGAGTATCTGTTCGGCGGCGAACGGATCGTATTCTACTTTCTCGCCGATGAGCGCGTCGATTTTCGCGATCTGGTGCGTTCGCTGGCCGGCGAGTTCCAGACGCGCATCGAGATGCGGCAGATTGGGGCCCGCGATGAGGCCCGGCTGGTCGCCGACTACGAGACCTGCGGCCGGGAGTGCTGCTGCAAGAACTTCCTGAAGACGCTCAAGCCGGTCAGCATGCAGATGGCCAAGCTCCAGAAGGCCACGCTGGACCCTTCCAAGGTCAGTGGACGGTGCGGCCGCCTGAAGTGCTGTCTGCGTTATGAGCATGAAACCTACGAATCCCTGGACAAGAAGCTGCCCAGGCTGGGTCTCCGCATCGCCACCATGCACGGGAACGGCCAGGTCATCGACCGGCAGGTACTCACGCAACTGGTGAAAATCCGGACAGACGACGAACGTCTGCTCACCGTGGTGGTGGAAGACATCCTGGACGAGGAACCTCCTCCGCCGTCGCGTTCGGCCGAGCCGGGCAACGGAGGACCGGCGCAGCCGCGTGGCCGCTCTCCTCGCCGGGAAGGACGGGCTAATCGCGGCGAAACCGGCCGGAGTTCCCCCAGAGCCGAGGATCGGCGTTCCGGCCGAACTGCGGACTCCACGCCGGACGGACCTTCAGAACCCACAACACAACGGCCGGTGCAGGAACCCGTCCACGATACGCCGAAGCCGCAGGACAGCGATCCTGGAGGGGCACACACCGGGAATGAGCCCAGCTCAGAATCCGCAGGGCCTGCGGGTACGGGCGACCCCCGTCGACGGCGACGGCGACGCCGGCGTCGCGGGGATGGAGGTCATCGTCCGCCGAGTACCGGCCCGCAGGGAACATCCTGAGCGCGACCATGCCGCACCAGCCAGAAAAAAGCCTTGAGCAGATCGTCCAGGAAGTCGGCTGCTACGCCATGGACGCGTATGTTTTCGTCCAGGAGTGCATCGGCCTGGCTTCCGAGACGGTCCACGGTCCACTGAAGCCGGAAGCCATGACCGTGGCCCAGTGGATGTCGCGCCACGAGATCGGACCGGAGGAGCTTCGTCGCCGCCTGGACGAGGGTCAACTGCCGCCAGAGATCGCCGCGGCCGTCGAACTGGCCGGCGGCCCTGAAAGCCTCAATCGACACGTCACCGGCCAGCAGCTCTGCTGGGCCATCCGCGACGCAGCGCTCAAGCGATGGGGACTGATGGCCAGAGGGGTGCTGGGCCGCTGGGGCGTGACTCGGACCGAGGATATCGGTGCGATCATCTTTGCCCTGGTCAACAACGGATGGTTGCAGAAACAGCCCACCGACAGCATCGAAGACTTCAACAACGTGTTCTCCTTCCGCGAAGCCTTCGACGCAGCCTACCGCATCGGCGACAACTAGCGCGCCCACCCGTTCACGACTTCCGTGCTCTATAGTGGCCGGCCTCCCTGCCGTCCGTTCACTGAGGCGAACCGCCGGCACGGCTTCGCCAGGGCGTAGCCCGGCTACGCGGGTGCGGAGCACGGAGGCCGGCCGCTACGCTACGGACGCGGAAATCGGCAAGCGAAAGGGGCACTAACACGAAGTGGAATGACAGTGCGGGATGGGCTTTCAGCCGTCGTTGACCGACAGCACTATGACTGTCTGTGAGCTTCTGCTCAGCACCGGCTCACCAGTTCACCGGTGTGGCCGTTCCCGGCGGGAGCATCCGCGGCCGGAGGGAAATCGATGATGAACGTGGTGCCTTCGCCGGCGCGGGTATCGACCTGGATGGTGCCGCCGTGACTGGTGATGATGCCATGCACCATGCTCAAGCCCAGACCCGTGCCCCCTTTATGGTGCCGTGTGGAGTAGAACGGATCGAAAATGCGTGACACGTGCTCCGCGGGAATGCCCGGTCCGTCGTCCTGAACCATCAGCCGCACAAGCCTCTCCGGCGATTGGAGCGTTTTCACGGTCAGGCAGCAGGGCGCCTCCTTGGCCTGAACCGCGTTCTGCACGAGATTGACGATCACCTGCTCGATCTCCGTCTGGTTCAACGCCACGGGAGGCAATTCATCGGCCAGATCGAACTCCACCCGCAGGCCCCAGGGCTCCCCGCAGCCCTGGCTGAGGCTGACGCCGCGGTGCACCACATCGTTGAGGCTGACCGGCACCTTCTCCGTCTCCTGGTCCTTGGCGAACTTGAGCACGCTCCGGACGATCCGCCCGCAGCGTTTGGACTCGTCGACGATCGTGCTCAGCACCTCGTGCACGAGCGGGTCGACAGTGTCGCATTCCGTGAGCGTGAACTGGGCGGAAAGCAGGATGGCGTTCAGGGGATTATTGATCTCATGGGCCACGCCGGCGGCCAGTGTCCCGATGGAAGCCAGGCGCTCGGAACGGCGCAGACTTTCCTGCGACGCCTCCAACTGTGCGGTCCTCTCGGCCACCAGCGCCTCCAGATGGTCGCGGTAGTGCAGGAGTTCCTCTTCAACGCGGCGCCGCTCGGCCATTTCGGCTTCCAGCCGGCTGATGTAGTGCTGGATCTCGTCGAAGCGCTTGGCGTTTTCAAACGCGACGCCGACTTGACCCGCGAATGCAACCGCCAACTGCTCGTCCTCCTCGGTGAACTCCTGGCCCCCCAACTTGTTCACCAGGCAGAGCCAGCCGTAGCTGCGCGAAGGCGTGCGGATGGGCGAGCCCAGCAAGCCATGCAGCATGAGCGATCCGGATGAGTCCCACGCCCTTCCAGCCGAGTTCATCAACTGTCGCGCGGCCTTGCCCTCCACGCGCACACAGCGACACAACTCCGCGACCTCGGGAATTGAGAAGACCGTCCGGCCCAGATCAGAATTCCCACCGCTGAAGGAGAGGGCGATCGTCTCCTCCCCGTCACTCAGCCCGATTCCCGCGTACTGGGAACCCACCAGGTCGCGCGCCGATCGGCAGCAGCTCTCGATCAGCCGCTGTGGATCCGGCTCGCAAGCCATCTGCCGAGCCAGTTCCAGCAGCGCCGTCAGCCGAAGGTTCGCCGTCTGGAGCTGGTCGACCTTGCGATGCAATTGGTCGGTGACCAGCCGGAGGTGCTCGCGGTCGAACTGGTCAGGCAGATGCAACTCGGAAGGGCCATTCTCGCCCAGGGCCTGGCCCACTGTGTCCAGGATTACCTGCGGGTCGCAGGATTTCATCAGAACGTGGGCGACGCCGGCGCGCCGGGCCAGGGCCTTGGCCTCCTGCATCTGGTAGTGGGCGGTGTAGAAGATGACCGGCGTCCCGGCAATTTGCGCGTCGCAACGAAGCTGCCGCACGAACTCGTACCCGTCCATGGTGGGCATCAGCACGTCGGAGATGATCAGGTCCGGACGCTGCGAGCGGGCCAGTTCGAGGCCCTCCGCACCATCTATCGCCTCCAGAAGTCGATGACCACTGTATCCCAGCAGGGTCACCAGGTACTCCCGGTTGATGGGATGATCATCGATCACAAGGATGTTCGCCATTTTTCAGTTCACCTTCCCGCGCAGCCGGCGTTCAATTTCACCGGCAAGGGTACGCTGTTCGAGCGGTCGAACGATTAATCCCGCCCCGTCCAGCCTGGACAGGACCGCCGGGTCGTTTTCGAGGCCCTCTTTCGAGGTGATAATTACCACCGGCATTCCCGCCAGGCGCGGGTCCCGCCGGATCTCCGCCAGGACGTCCACCGTGCCGGATACCGCCTCCAGGTCGGCCAGCAGCACGTCGGGACGGCCGGACCGCATCCGTTCCAGCCCCGCCTGTGGCTCGCTGACCACTTCCAGAAGGTACCCCAGCGGCTCCAGGATCACCCGGGCGAGCACGACGTCTACTGGGGAATCGTCCAGCAGCAGCACCCGATGAGCCGGCTCGCCGGCACTTCCCAGTGCAGCATGAGCTGCCGACTCGGGCGCCGAACGCAGCCCCTCCGGCAGCAGCGGATCAAGATCGGTCACGAACGTTTCGGGCACGATCGGCTTGGCCACGTACGCGTTGAACCCCGCGGCCAGGATGCGTTCCCGGTCGCCCACCATGGCCAGGCCCGTGACCGCCACGAGCGGAGTTTTGCGCAGGCGCGGATCGGCCCGCAGACGCCGGGCGAACTCGTAGCCATCCATCTCCGGAACATGCACGTCGCACAGGATGAGATCGGGGCGCTCCTGCCTGGCGATCGCCATGCCCTCACGACCGTCGGTGGCCGCCAGGGGGGTGTGCCCGAACGCCCGGAGCAGGTACGTGGCCAGCTCCAGGTTGGCGGGGTTGTCCTCGATGACCAGTACGCGCGCCGGCATCAGTTCTCACGCCTCCGGAACCGTGAGCACAAACGTGCTGCCTTTCCCGTATTCGCTGTCGAAACGGATCCATCCTCCCATCAGACCCGCGAGCTTCTGGCTCAGATGCAGCCCCAGTCCGGTTCCCTCAAAGCGGCGCCGCGGCGGCGGGTCGATCTGCGTGAACGCCTGAAACAGCTTCTCCTGATCCTCCAACCGGATGCCCAGACCCGTATCTACGACCGCCACCTCGATGCCGTCGCGCCCATCGCGCTTCAACTCGACAGTGACCCTGCCCTTGTCGGTGAATTTGATCGCATTGTTCACCAGGTTGAGCAGGATCTGGTGCATGGAGCGCCGGTCGGCGCTGGCCAGCAGGTCCTGAGCGGGCAGAATCGTCTCCAGCCGCAACCCCTTGCTCTCGGCCATCGGCCGCAGCGCACTGACCACCTGCTGGACGAGCGGCTGACAGGCGATGGGCTCGATCTGCAGGCGCGTGCGGCCGGCCTCGATGCGAGCCAGATCGAGCAGATCATTGATCAGCGACAGCAGGTGTTTGGCACTGCTCTGGACGACCCTGAGCTGGCGCTCCTGGTCCGCGGTCAACGGCCCGGGCAGGCGCATCAGGAGGGTGCCGGTGAAACCGATCACCGCATTGAGCGGCGTGCGCAGTTCGTGTGAAATCCCAGTCAAGAACCGATCCTTGGCCCGGTTGGCGCTGGCCAGTTCCTGGTTAATGTCCTGCAACAGGAGGGCCTGGCGTTTGATTTCCTCTGTTTTGCGGAACAACTCGACGAACACGGAGACTTTGGCCCGCAGGATCTCCGGCTCCACCGGTTGCAGGATGTAGTCCACGGCGCCCAGGGAGTACCCGCGGGCCACGTGCGTCTCGTCGGTATAGGCGGTGATGAAGATGATCGGCGTG
The DNA here is from genome assembly GCA_045863575.1 of Phycisphaerae bacterium. Taxonomy (GTDB): domain Bacteria; phylum Planctomycetota; class Phycisphaerae; order UBA1845; family PWPN01; genus JAAXZI01. The sequence goes on along the minus strand of BTUC01000115.1, from coordinate 3,941 downwards.
CTCGCGGTGCTCTTGCGCTGGCGGATGAGGGCGGCGGTCTCGAAACCGTCCATCACCGGCATGTGCACGTCCAGCAGAATAACGGCGAACTCCTTCTGCAGCAGGCAACGCAGCGCCTCCTTGCCCGAGCCGGCCAGCACCACGTTTTCGTGCAGACCCTCCAGCATGGCCGACAGCGCAATCAGCTTCTCGGGCCGGTCGTCAACCACCAGGATGTTGACCTTTCCGTCGACGGCGGCAACCGGCGTTTCTGCCGGTTGCCCGTCCGCCACATCCTCGTCCGCGGGCAGATCCGCCCCGGGATCGATCGCAACCTCACCAGCCAAGTTTTCGTCTCCCGCTGTGTCCTGCGGCTTTGAGGCCGCGTCATCCTCACCGGTACAGCCACGCCCGCAGGACAGAGAGCATCTGTTCAGAGTCCACCGGTTTGGACAAGTAGTCCCACGCGCCGGCCTCGATGCACTTCTCCCGGTCCCCCTTCATGGCTTTGGCGGTCACCGCCACGATGGGCAGCGACTTGAAGCGCGGAATACGACGAATCGCCCGGGTGGTATCGTATCCATCCATTTCCGGCATCATGATGTCCATCAGGACGATGTCGATCCCGGGATTGCGTTTGAGGATCTCGATGGCCTCCTTGCCCGTCTCGGCCGAAAGCACGGTCATGTTCTGGTGCTCCAGCATGCTGGTCATGGCAAAGATGTTGCGGATGTCGTCGTCCACGATGAGGACTTTCTTGCCGGCCAGCACAGCGTCCGTCTCGTGCAGGCGCCGCAGCATGCGCACCCGGCTTTCCGGCAACCGGCCCACGAACCGGTGCAGGAAAAGCGACGTCTGGTCGAGCAGACGCTCCGCCGAGCGGACGTGTTTGAGCGTCATTCCGCGGGCCATACGCTTGAACTGGGCCTCCTCCTTGGGCGTCAGGTCTTTGAGCGAGTAGAGAATCATCGGCGTGTCGCGCAAGCCCGGATTGCGGCTGACCTGATCAGCCAGTTCCAGAGCGTTGCCGCCGGAAAAGCCGGGGCCGAGCACCACGCATTCATAGTGGCCGCGGCCGAGGGCGGCCAGCGCCTCCTCACCCCCGTTTACCTCAATTGTCTCAGTATCGTCACTACCCACCAGTTCGCGGATGCCGGCGCGCTGCTCATCCTCCGGCTCAACCAGCAGCAGGTTCTTGACCGGCCTCTCGACGAAAGTGCGGATCGCCTTGAGGGCCCGGTCCAATGTCTCCTTGTCCTTGATCGGCTTGGTGAGCACGCCGATGGCGCCCATCTTCAACCCCCGCTCGCGCTCCTCCTCGGTGGTGATGATGTAAACCGGGATATGGCGGGTCTCCATGTCGTTCTTGAGGCGGTCGAGGATGCGCCAGCCGTCAATATCCGGCAAGCAGATATCCAGCGTGATCGCCGAGGGGTTGCGCTCCTTGGCCAGAGCCAGCGCCGCCGCTCCCAGGCCGGTGGTCAGCGCCTTGAACTTATGCTCGTGGGCCAGATCCACCAGGAATCGGGCGAAGCTGAGATCGTTGTCGACGATCAGCAGGGAGGAGTCATGCGCGCCGATCCCGTGACGGTCGTCGGCGACCTCTTCGATGAGCGGCGCCGGGTCGGACGCCGGGCGAACCGGTTCCTCGAACATCTGGATGGGAGCAACCGGGGTAGCGGTCCCGTTGCCTCCCTCGGAGGGACCGGCGGACTTGCGGAGCTGCTTCGGCGGCACGTAGACCTGCGGCAGGTAGAGTATGAAGGTACTGCCCTCTCCGGGCGTGCTGCTCAGGAAAATCTCACCGCCCAGCAGCCGGGCCAGCTCCCGGCTGATGGCCAGCCCCAGGCCGGTGCCGCCATATTTGCGGCTGGTGCTGCCGTCCGCCTGCTGGAAGGCTTCGAAAATGATCCTCTGCTTCTCCGGCGGAATGCCAATGCCGGTGTCGCTCACCGAGATGGCGATCACCCGCGAGGCCTTGCTGAGGATCTCGTTGTCCGGGCTCCAGCCGGAATCGGCCACCTGGACACGCAGCGACACCTCACCGGTGTCCGTGAACTTGAAGGCGTTGGAGAGCAGGTTCTTGAGCACCTGCTGGAGCCGCTTGGAGTCGGTCTGCATCGAGGCGGGCAGTTGCGGGTCCATTTCGATGGGGAAGGACAACCGCTTGGCTTCGGCGATGTGCCGGAAGGTGCGGTCGACGTAATCCTGCAAGTCGGTGAAGCGCAGCTCGTCGATATCCACCACCACGGTGCCGGACTCGATCTTGGACAGATCCAGGATGTCGTTGATCAGGGTCAGCAGATCGTTGCCCGAGGAGTGGATCGTCCGGGCAAACTGAACCTGGCGCGGCAGCAGGTTGCCCTCCGAGTTCTTGGACAACTGGTCGGAAAGGATCAGCAGGCTGTTGAGCGGCGTGCGCAGCTCGTGCGACATGTTGGCCAAAAACTCGCTCTTGAACTTCGAGGTGAGGGCCAACTGGCGGGCCTTCTCTTCCAGCGCCTGCCGGGCCTGCTCCACTTCGTTGTTCTTGCGCTCCACCTCCGCATTCTGCTCGGCCAGCAGCCGGGCCTTCTCCTCGAGCTGCTGATTGGTCTGCTGAAGCTCTTCCTGCTGCGTCTGGAGCTCCGCCGCGAGCGCCTGAGACTGCTTGAGCAGGTCTTCCGTGCGGGTGTTCGCCTCGATGGTGTTGAGCACGATGCCGATGCTCTCCATCAACTGGTCCAGGAAGGCCTCGTGGGTGGGGTTGAAGCGCTCGAACGAACCGAGTTCCAGGACGGCTTTGACCTGCCCTTCAAAGAGAATGGGCAGCACGATGATGTTGACCGGCTTGGCCTCACCCAGCCCGGAAGAAATCTTGATGTACTCTCCGGGAACGTTGGTCAGCAGCATCTTCTCGCGTTCCAGGGCGCACTGGCCGATCAGCCCCTCGCCCAGCCGGATCTGCGTCCGGATGGCCTCGTGCTCCTTGTACGCATAGCCGGCCAGCAGGCTCAGCGTGGCCTCTTCCTTCGAGGTATCCAGCGTGTAGAGCACGCCCTGCTGAGCGGAAACCACGGGAGCCAGTTCCGAGAGAATGAGGCGCCCGACGGTGAGCAGGTCGCGCTGCCCCTGCAACATCCGGCTGAATTTCGCCAGATTCGTCTTCAGCCAGTCCTGCTCCGCGTTCTTCTGGGTGGTATCTTTCAGATTGCGGATCATCTCATTGATGTAGTCCTTCAGGGCGGCCACCTCGCCTCGGGCGTCGACCTTGATGAACCGCGTCAAGTCGCCCTTGGTCACGGCTGTGGCCACCTCGGCGATCGCACGCACCTGGGTGGTCAGGTTGGCGGCCAACTGGTTTACGTTGTCAGTCAAATCCTTCCAGGTACCGGCCGCTCCGGGCACGCTGGCCTGACCGCCCAGCTTGCCTTCGACCCCCACCTCGCGGGCCACGGTGGTCACCTGGTCGGCGAAGATGGCCAGCGTATCGATCATGCTGTTGATGGTGTCGGATAGCGCGGCGATCTCGCCCTCCGCCTGGACGGTCAGCTTGCGTTTCAGGTCGCCGTTGGCGACGGCCGTCACCACCTTGGCGATCCCGCGCACCAGCTCGGTGAGGTTGCTGGCCATCGAATTGACGCTGTCGGTCAGGTCCTTCCACGTGCCGGCCACACCGCGCACATCAGCCTGGCCGCCCAGCTTGCCCTCCGTCCCTACCTCGCGGGCCACGCGGGTCACTTCCGCCGCGAACGAGCGGAGCTGATCCACCATGGTATTGATGGTGTTCTTGAGCTCGAGAATCTCCCCCTTCACGTCCACGGTGATCTTCTTGGACAGGTCGCCATTGGCCACCGCCGTGGTCACTTCCGCGATGTTGCGCACCTGCGCGGTCAGGTTACCGGCCATGGAATTGACGCTGTCGGTGAGGTCCTTCCACGTGCCGGCCACACCGCGCACGTCCGCCTGGCCGCCCAGCTTGC
>BTUC01000114.1:0-17371 GCA_045863575.1 Phycisphaerae bacterium | reverse complement strand
CGCGAGGCCCAGGCGGCAGCCCGGCTGCGTCATCCCCATATCGTGCCCGTGCTGGCCATTCACGAGGACGCCGAACTCTGCTATTACGCCATGGAATTCATTGACGGCGTGCCGCTCTCCCGGGTTCTCCAGCAACTTGCAGCGGGACGTGCGGCGGGGTTGCCTTTGACGGAGGTGGCTCGCACCGCGATCGGGACAACCACGCCCCTCGATTCCATGGCCGAGACCATCATCGGAGGCGCATCCGGCGGCACCATTTCCGGCAATCAGCCGGTCGCATCCTCAGAGGGCGGTGGCGCCGGCCGTCCTGCCGTCCAGACGATCGCCAACCCGGCCTACATCCGGCAGATTGTGCGCATGATCCGGGACGTGGCGCGGGCGCTGGACTATGCCCATGGCGAAGGAGTGGTTCACCGCGACATCAAGCCGGACAACCTGCTCATGGATGAGTCCGGTTCGCTGCATCTCGTGGACTTCGGCCTGGCCCGCGTGCTCGATGAGGACACGCTGACCATGACCGGGGAGTTGATGGGTACGCCTCTCTACATGAGTCCGGAACAGGTGGCGGCCGGCCGCATCGGGCTCGATCACCGCACGGACCTCTATTCACTGGGGGTGGTGCTGTACCATCTGCTCTGCCTGCAACCTCCGTACGAAGCGTCGACGCGCGAAGGGCTGTTGCGCGCGATCGCCATCCATCCCGCTCCGATGCTGTCCCGGCGCAACCCGGCCGTTCCACGCACTTTGGAAGCCATCGTTCATCACACGATGGAGAAAGATCCCGACCGGCGCTACCGCACCGGAGCGGTGATGGCCGATGATCTGGACCGCTGGCTGGCGGGCAAGCGCATTTCGATTCGGCCCCCCGGGCGGCTGCGGCGGCTGGCGGGTCGGATCCCGCGACGGGTCGTCGGTCGGGTCGCGGTCGGGACGGCCGTGCTGAGCGCATTCGTGGCCCTTCTGCTCTCCCGGCCGGGCAAGACGCCTGACCCGGTGGCGGCTCATCGCGACCCCGCCGCGGCGCTGGCCACGGCTGCCCAGGCGGCCCGTGTGGGCGACTATGCGACCAGCGGCGTGTGGTATTCGACGGCTGCCCGGTTGGGCGCCGCGCTCAACGAAATCTCACCGCTGGAACTCGGCATCGCATTGAACGAGTTGCCGCCGCTGACCGCCCGTCTGCCATTGAACGCGGCGAATCCCTGCTGGCAGACACATCCGCAGCAGTCCCGTGTCGTCGTCTCAAACCAGACAGGGCGCTTGATCGCGTGGGATCCGTTGGCAGAGTTGATGATCGGTGAGGCATTCGGACTGGGGTTGCTGCCTCGCTGGATGTCCCATGTTGGAACCCATTTCGGGCTTCTGGCGGTGGAGTCGGGGCCATCTGGCGACGCGGCCCAATACTGGAACAGCGCCGGCGAGGCCGTGCTGGGCCAGGCGCTGACCGGCCTGCCCCGGGTGGAACAGGTTCGCATCGCGGATGGTGGTCGCGTGGTGGCCTTCATGGCCAAGGATGACCACGAGGCGCCGGAGGAGGCGGGCGAGGCTCCGCTCCAGGTGGTCATCTATGCCTTCGAGCCAGGCGCCGCTCCCCGCGAGCTCCGGCGGTTTTCCTCGCTCCTGCCGGTAGAGCTCAGTCACGATGGGCGGTACGTGGGCTGGGTCCGCGCTGATGATCAATTCGAACTCACGGATCTGCGCACCGGCCGGTCGGTACCGGTGGGCACCGCGGGCACCACGAAGACGTTCGTCTTCTCCCCGGCGGCGGATCACCTGGCCCTGGCAGATGCCTCTGGCGAGGTGACCCTGCTCGATCCTCGCGACCGCGCGGTGCTGCCCATGCAGGAGCATCCCTCGGCGACGGGTCTGCGGACGCGAACCACGCCGGCTTACATGCGGTTCAGCCCCGACGGCAAGTGGCTCGTCGTGGTGGGCGCGGACACTCAGGTCTCTCCGCCGAACCAGCGTTCCATCGCTCTGCTGAGAACTGCCGGCGGGAATACGGCCTTCCCCACGTGGGGACGCGACGCCTGCTTCAGCCCGGACGGACGCCTGTTCTGCTGGTGGGACAACGATAAGGTCCACCTGCTCGAGATCAACGATGTTCCACGACCCGTCAGCGTCCTGGCGGCCAACGTTCGGCCCCAGCCCGCGCCACCCGCCGTTGGAGGCTTCAGCGATCCTGGGCTGGGCGCATCCCTTTCCATCGACGCCGCGGGCCGTCGGGTGCTGTGCCTGGAATCTCGCGGAGAGCGCATCCAGCCGTCCGTGTGGGACACGGCCTCCGGCGAGCGGCTTTGGGATCTGTTGACGCCGGTCCGGAATCTGACTGCCGCCAGGCTGGATGCCACCGGACGGTTCGCATTTGCCCAGGCGCCGGGTTGCGGCGATCTATTGGTATGGGATCTCGGCTCCCCGGATACCGCCTATCCCCGGGCAGCGCCGTTGCCCTCTGCTGATCCCAAACAGGTGGGCGAGATTTCGTTGAGCGGCCGGCCGCTGGTGGCGATGCTCGACGCTACCGGGAGCCGGTCCGATTGGCACCTGGTGGACCCGCGGAATCTGAAGCGGGTGGGCCGCGCGATCAGCGCCATCGGCATTGTTTCTCGATCGCTGCTGAGTGCCGACGGCTCCACGCTGCTGGAGGCCCGGCCTGATGGGATGATACGAGTGCTTGACCTTGAACGGGGCATGGCCGTCCACAGCACCGCGCTGCCCTCGTCGCACTCGGGCGTCATGGCTCTCTCCACGGATGGTGACCGGTTTGCGTTTGTCTGGTCCGACCGGCGGATCGCCGTGCAGCGGCTGCGCGAGCCGGGCAGCCAGGAGACCGAGATTGATTTGATTCCGGAGCGGATACGCCCGGCGCGCATGCGGTTCAGCGCATCGGGACACCTGCTGGCGGTGACGGATGAATCCGGCTGGGTCGGTGTCTATGAGATCGAAGCCGGGGCCGTTCGCGTAGCCGAGTGGTACGCCGGCCAGGCGGTGCGCGAGATGGCGTTCTTCGGATCGGATCTTGGCCTGGTCCTCGGCCACATCGGCGGTCGGGCGAGTGTCTGGTCCCTGGCCGATGCTCGCCGGATTGGTGTGGTTGAACCCCATCCGGGTGTCTCTCCCGGTGTCACGCAGATGACCGTCAGCCCATTTCCCACTCGGCTGGCGATACGTGAACGACTCGAAGATGAAGCTCTGGGCTTGCTGGCCACCGCCTGCGGGAACCGAGTCGAGTTGTGGCGCTTGCCCACTCCCGATGCCCCGTCCTCCGACGCACCGCTGGTTTCGGCCGGACCGCCGCTGAAGAGCAGTCAGGGGATCTTGGACTTGGTCTTCCCTTCGTGCACACCTCAGCCGACGGCCCACACCGCTCCCGCCGGCCATGGGCCGCAAACCTGCGATTACCTCCTCGTGCTCACGGAGCGGGCCGGCCTGCGCTGGTTCGATCTCTCCACGCGGCCGCGCACCACGGCTCAATGGCGGCGCGCATTCGAGCAGCGCACGGCCATGCGCCTGAACGATGCCGGTGAGCCGGCGTTCATCCCGAGGCAAGAGTGGCGGCGTCTTTCAGATGAAGCTGTTCAGTAATGCGACGACAAGCCGGAGGGCCTCATCGTTCGCTTTCACTTGAGCACTTTCGCACGTTTTCACTTTGACCCCGCCTGCCCACCCTCGCCCGTTTCCGCCTGCGTCCGCTACAATGCCCCGAATGATTCAGCCCAACGCGCGAATCCTGGCGATGGACACGGCCGGTCGGGCGGGCAGTGTCGCCCTCGGCTGCCCAGAAGGCATGCTGCGCACGGCCACACTGCCCGGCGAGATGCGTCACGCCGCCGAGCTCCTGCCGGCCATCCACAGGTTGCTCTCCGAGCAGGGCTGGGCGGCTGAGTCACTCACGCACGTGTTTATTTCCATCGGCCCGGGCAGCTTTACCGGCCTGCGGCTGGGTGTCAGCGTGGCCCGCACGCTGGCGTGGTCGATCGGGGCGCGGGTTGTGGCCGTCCCCACGATGGACATGTTAGGCCGCAATGCGATGACGGCCGATCCGGTGCCGGAGCACGTGGCGACGATTCTGGACGCCAAGCGTGGCCAGGTCTTCGCGGCCGCCTATTCCATTTGCCAAGGCGAGCCGGTGCGGATCATCGATGCCCACCTGAGCGAGCCGCTTACCTTCCTGAACCGCTGCCCCCGGCCGTTGGCCGTTCTCGGAGAGGGTCTGTCCCAATACGCGGAGTTGGCCGCCCAAGCCGGAGCGCGCGTTCTCCCCGCCGAGTTCTGGCCCGGCCGTGCAGAACACGTTTTGACGCTGGGCCTGCAACTGGCCGCCGCCGACCGGTACACTCCCGTTGGCGACCTGCTCCCCCTGTACATCCGCCGCCCCGAACCAGAAGAGAAGTGGGAGGCCCGCCACGGCGCGCAGCTCTAAGAAGGCTCCGGAACTGCAACTCCATGCACGTGGAGCACCGACGGCTCTGGGAAGTCGGCTTGGTTTGGCGCGTTCTACTTGAACGGGAGTGGCTATAGTACCACGAAGGGCTACGTAACTAAGGAGGGGTATTGTCCTGGCGCTCCTGCTGGATGTTCTCGCAAGATAAGAGATTTGTCGATCCAGGGTGGGTGTCCCGCGTGCAGTGGGCAGGACTTACAACCAGATAGCACGGTCGCGGTAAAGCCCCAGCATGTTGACTTGGATTGCGGTGATACTGTATGCATATATCAGGTTGGGATAAGAACGGTGACGGACAAAGGTGGAGGCCTAGATGAGAAGCAGTTGGATCACTTCATAGGCCTCCAACAGTGTGGCACCACAGTCACGGACATCGGCAATCTTCAGACCATAAAGATCTATCCCGTTCCCTAAAAGGAGCCAGCCATGCGCGGTACGACGTGGCCAGAAGAGCACGCACGGTTTTCAGTCGCCTGGATTCTTGTTGCGGCCTGCCTCTCGAGCGCGTTAGATGCGCAGCCGGTCAAGCAACTTACGGCTGAGAATGAACGATTTACGATCAGTGCCACTGCGAAAACGGACGCGTCGAAATCGCCCCAAGAGCAGGTCCTGGACAGGGAGATCAGTATCAAAATAAAGGACAAGGAAGACGAACAGCCGGAGGAGTTTGTCTTTCATCAATCTCTTCTGGAGCTGAAGGAAATCCTGTTCGGTGTTGCGGACAAGATCATTCTGGTTGCTGAATTGCCTTTCGGAGGAGACACTATTACTGTTCTCGACGCGAAAGCCGGAAAAGTGCATGATGTGATCAGAGCCTATGGCTACTCCTTGTCCCCTTCGAAGCAGTTTCTGGTGTACAAGAGCTGGTATCCCAGGTTGGGAGATCTGTGCTGTCGAAAGTCCATACTCATCTTCTATGATCTCGCTCGCTCGGCGTCATCCAACCGGCCGTCCTGCACGAGTGAGTATTCGTACGAGAACGCAGGAATCCCCATTTTTCCTGAGAAGAATGCACATGCGGTTGACTTGAACTGTTCTGATAATGCAGCGAGCACAAGGCCGTACGATGTTAATCTGGATGACGAATACTACGTCATGTCGCCGTTTCTGTGGTCTGATGATGATAAAAAACTGGTGTTCTTCGCCTACAACGTGAAGGAACAGAAGAACTACCTGGTCCAAGTTGATTTGACCGAAGGGCCTGGCAAAGCCACCGTTGGCCGTAGGTCTGTGAATGTGGCCGACTACACGAAGTGGGATGTGATCACAGACTTCACCAAGCAGGACCTTGCCAAGCGACCATATAAGTTTGGAGTAAAGGACCTTCAGTGGGGTGACGAGAATGAGATCATGGTGGAGACGCACTACCAGTATTGGTTGGAGAGAAAGATCGAAATGAGCCTTCCGTAGCACGGCGGCATCGCGGCGAAGCACCACGAGGGACACGGCTGTTTCGCTGTACCTCGATGGCCCTGAATGGGCCGCACGCCCCCCATCACTTTGCCAACCCAACGGCTTTGCGCGACGAGCGGGCCGCCAGATCGGCCGATCTATCGCCGCCGTTCCTGTGGTCAAGGCCGGCTGGTCATCGACCGGTTGACTCGGAGAAACCGCCTCAAAATCCATCTTGACGCAGCAACTCTTTCAGGTGTGCTTCTCCTTCTCTCCGTCTCCCCCGCTCGCTACCATGCTCCCCATGAAGAAAGTGACCATCTACAGCGACGGCGCCTGCCAGGGCAATCCGGGACCGGGGGGCTGGGCGGCGATTCTCATCTACGGCAAGGTGCGCAAGGAGATCTCCGGTGCCTGTCCGGCCACCACCAACAACCAGATGGAGCTCACCGCCGCCATCAAGGCGCTGGCCACGCTGAAGCAGCCGTGCGAAGTGGACTTCTGGACCGACTCCGAGTACGTCCGCAACGGCATGACCAGTTGGCTGGCGGGCTGGAAGAAGCGCGGCTGGCGCACGGGCGACAAGAAGCCGGTCAAGAACCAGCCGCTGTGGGAGGCACTGGATGAGCAGGCCTCGCGCCACAAGGGTCCGGGGTCACAATCTCCAACCGGAGAACGAACGCTGTGATGAGCTGGCCACGCAGGCCATCGAGCGGCTGCGCCAGCAGATGAGCCCATCAGAACTGGCTGCCGCCTTGCGCGAGTTCAGGAAGTGCCCGCCGGACCGCCCCCAGCTCTGGGAAGACCCCTGAATTCAGCAAGTCTTTTGTCAGGCAGCTTCTCCGTGTCCCCATGTCCCCCGGTCTCCTGGTCGACTCGCTCGCGCATCACCGGCGATTTTGCAGTATCTGCAACACACGCCCCGACCGATTGTAGCCCCGCCCGCCCGGGTGTAAGATGCGCGGACGTCATGCATTATCTGAATTCGTCTTTCCATTCGGGAGGGCCCCTCATGGCCGGCAGAAGCGAATCCGTTCCAGTGACCCGGCGGCGTCTGCTGGGCGCGGCCGCGGTCGGCGCCGCGGCCCCATATGTGATCCGTTCGGGAGTTCTGGCAGCTCCGGGCGAAGTGGGCGCCAATGAGAAGATCAACGTCGGCCTGATCGGAGCCAATGGCCAGGGTAACTGGAATCTCACTCAGTTGCTCGAACAGCCGGATGTGGCCGTGACCGCCGTTTGCGAGGTGGATCAGGGCCGCCGTGAAGCCGCACTCGCCAAGTGCAACGGCAACGCGAAGGGTTATACCGATTATCGCGACGTGCTGGCCCGCGAGGATATCGATGCCGTCCTCATCGCGACCAGCCCGCACTGGCATGCCCTCATGTCCATCCATGCCGCCGAAGCCGGGAAGGACTTCTACTGCGAAAAGCCGATGACGCTGCACCTGGCCGAGAGTCTGGCCGTGAAGCGGGCGGCCGAGAAACACGGCCGTGTCACGCAGGTGGGCACGCAGATCCACGCGAAACCCAATTACCGCCGGATCGTCGATGTCGTCCGCTCCGGAGTACTGGGCCCGATCAGCACGGTTCGCACATTCCACGTGCTCAACCAGGGACCTGAGGGCATCGGCACGGCCCCGGACACCGAGCCGCCGGAGGGTCTGGACTGGAACATGTGGCTGGGGCCCGCGGAAAAGCGCAAGTTCAACGCGCTGCTGTTCAGGGATTCCTACCACCACCCGTCGTTCATGATCAGCGGCGGCTGGACGCCGGGCATGGCCCCGCACATCATTGATCTGCCGTTCTGGGCCCTCGAGCTGGACTGCCCTTTGAACACCAGCAGTTTCGGCGGCCGTTACGTCATCAAGGACAGCGGCGATGCCTACGACTTCCAGCAGGCCCAATGGCAGTTCCCGGACTTCACGCTGACGTGGTGGACGAGCCTGACCAACTGCTTCGCGTATGATCCGGTGCTGCAGGGCGGGCCCGGGCTGCATCGCAATCGAGGCCAGTTCTATCACGGCCTGAACGGCACATTGATCGGCGACTATGGCTACCTGAAGGTGCTGCCCGAGGGCGACCGCATGGGCAAGGAATTCAAGGTAGAGAGCGTGCCCAAGGTTATACCCACATCCCCTGGCCATCACCGGGAGTGGCTGGATGGCATTCGTAGCCGCAAGCAGCCGAGTTGCCATGTGGGCTATCACTACAAGCTCGATGTGGCGCTTAATCTGGCCATGCTGTCGATGAAACTGGGGCGGTCGATCCGGTTTGATCCCAAGACGGAGCGGATCATCGGTGACACGGAGGCCCAGAAGCTGTCGGTGCCGCAGTACCGGGCGCCGTGGAAGTTTCCCGAGGCATACGTAGCGGAGTTGTGAGCACCCCGGACGCTGGTGAAATGACTTCACGCGAACGAGTTCGCGCCGCCATGCGGCATGAGACGCCGGACCGCGTGCCGGTGATGTGTCAGCTTGCACTGGGGCACTATTTTCTCAACAGCTCACAGCGGCCATCGGAGATCTGGTTCGACAGCGTGGTTTTCGCCCAGACGCTGGCCGAGTTTCAGCGGCGCTATGGCTTTGACGGCCTATTGATCAACTTGCCCGGCCGGCCGCAAGAATGGCGCAACTGGATAGACGTTTACGAACGCACGACCGAAGGTGAGCGCATCGGCTGGCGATCGGGGATGGAGAGCCGGCTGCCGCCCAACGACAATCCGCACACCTTCCTGGCCGGCGAGCGCCCGTTGCCCCGCGCGGACGTGGAAACGGTGGTTCCTGACGACCCGGCCACCTATCACCTGCCCGGCTACGTGTGGAACACTTGGCACGCGCCCACGTTGTGGGACATTGCAGCGGATGCCGATCTGGGCGATCCAGGCAGCTACCCGCGCTGGCTGACGCGCGGACTGCGGGCGGCCCGGGCCGCCTGTCCGGACGTGTCAGTGCATATGGAGGTATTCTCTCCGTTCACGCACCTCCTGGAGTTGTTCGGCTACGAGGCGGCGCTGGTAGCCCTGATTGACGGGCCGGAGCTGTGTCACGATCTTCTCGGTCGCTTCGCCCGCATGGTCATGGCCCAGGTGGACTGCTTCGGGCCGTGCGATCCGGATGCCATCCTGATCAGCTCGGCGTTCGCGGGGGCATGCTTCATCAGCCGCGCGATGTACAGCGAGTTCGTCGTGCCCTACGAGCGGGCCATCGTCGGAGCGGTGCACGCCTACGGCCTGCCGGCCTACGTGCACACCTGCGGGGCCATCGGCGACCGTCTGGATCTCATGGCCGGCAGCGGTGTGGACGGGATCGACACGCTCGATCCGCCGCCGCTGGGAACCGTGGACCTGGCCCGAGCGAAGGCCGAATTCGGCCACCGGTTCTTCTTCAAAGGCAATCTCGACGCGGTCAATGAGATGCTGCTGGGCGACGATGTGACCTTCGAGACGGCTGTGCGCCGGCGGTTGGAAGTCGGCATGCCCGGCTCAGGCTTCATCCTCTCTTCGGCCTGCTCGGTCGCGCCGCACGTCAAACCGCAACGTCTCATCCGCATGGTGGAACTGGCCGACCAATACGGCCGCTACGCCTGACGCTGGTATCCTCGCTCGCGCCTCGGGCTGGTACTCTCGCGTGCCTTTTGAGCTGGCACCTTCCCTTGCACTTCGAGCGAATAGCCTTGCTTGCGCGTCCGGCTGATAGGCTTGCTTGCGCGTCGGGTTGGTGTCCTTGCTTGCGGGTCGGGCTGGGTGGCTCGTTTGCGCGCGATGCTCCGGTTCTCCCTCCCCCGGTACTCTGGGGAGGGCCGGGGTGGGGACTGGGCAGGCAACTGATCCTGCGACGAAGGATGTCCAGATTTTCGGGGATAGCGGCAAGCCTCGGGCAGTCGTCCACGGCCCGCTCGCATGCGCTCGGAGCTCGAGTCGTGCCTTGCTGCATGATAGCCGCCCGGGGCCTGCCGCCGGCATGCCCTCTTTTCGTCAGCGAGGGCGCTGGTCTTCCGGACGCTGGTCGTACTTGCCGCCCTGGCCCAGATCTTCGGGGCCAATGTTCACGGGCCAGTCGCCCGGCTCGGCAAACACCTCGCGAATCGCCTCCAGATCACCGAAGCCGAACTCCGTGTTGGGCTCTATGTATGAACCTTCTCCCCATTCGTTCCAGGCTTCCAGCAGGCCCATGGTGCCGCCGGTCTTGTCGAGGTTGCTCTTGAGCAACTGGAGGGCTGCCCTGAAATCCTCCGTGTTGCGGGCGAATTTGCGCTGCGTCCGAGGACCGTGCCACGGCCGTGCGTCCCACCCGACGGTGAGCAGGGGGATGTAGGGCAGCGTTTTTGCCTGCTGCATGCTCTCCCAGATCGCCGCGTGTCCGAAGAGGAACTGCCGGTAGGAGCAGTGGGCGACGGGCGAGCCGGTGCGGAGATAGTTGTAAGCGGTCAGCGAATCGAAGCCGGCCTGCTTGAGGGCCTCGGCCGCGGGGCGATCGGGGCCTGAGCAGGCGGCGATGTGAAGGCCCGGCAGCCCCGCCGCTTTCACCCGCGCGCGCATGGCGGCCAGCACGGAGGAGGTCTTTTCCTCCGAGCCCAGGCATCCGATCAGGTCGCCCGGCGAGAAGAAGCTGACGTAGGGCTGACCGTCGTAGGTCAGATAATTCGGCTTTCGGAAGTAACGCTCGATCCAGTAGTCCGTTACCTCCAGGAGTTGCTCGGGGGTGTGGTCGGCGAAGGGGCGGTGGTTGGCCCACATGACCGCGAACTTCATGAGCCCGTTGTAGCGCGCCTTGAGAAAGCCTTCATTGAGCCCGGCGGCGAGCACTTCCTTCCCGTCGCGCCAGTACCAGTCATACACGAAATACGAGAGGCCGTTCTCGACCGCCCATTTGATGTGCCAGTCGGCGACCTCGGGTAACCCCTCCTCGTACCAGCCCAGGACCGGCTCGCGCTCAGGGAAGCCCTGCTGCTTCTGCCAGCGCGAGATATCCTCGGGGGACCAGCCGGGGAAGTAGTAGATGCCGAGCTGATGCTTCGTCTTCACCGGCCGTGGCGGAGGGACGGCGTAACCACCGCTCCCCTCGACGGAAACCGCCGGGTCAATGCGCACCTGCTCCACAAAGAGCTGCCCGTTGAGCCCGACGCGGATCTCAGCGGGTTGAGCCTCCCTGGGCATGACCTGCCAGCGGAGCGTCTGCTGCTGGCCGGCAGCTACGCCCGCGAAGCCGACCGTGGGGCGATCGCAGAGTAGCCTGCCGCCGCTTTCCAGCCGGGCCTCTCCTCCCGGACTCGCCGGCCCTCCGCCGTGCTCCACTACCGCCATGACCGTCGCCCGTCGGCCCGGGCGGTTGATCGGACGTTCGAAACCCAGATAGCGCATCCGAAGGTAGGACCGCGCTGGATCGTTGGGCTCGATGGCTACGGATCTCAAGCGCAGCGCCCCGGCCTGCTCCTCACTGGCAAATCCCAGCGCCAGGTGCGTAATCGTGCCCTGCCACATCGGGAACTGCCGCAAGTCGAGGGTCTGTGGTCCGAGGTGGCCGAAGTTGACATCGATGGGTTCACCCATGAGCCCGGGATGCTCCCGGGCCACCCAGTAAAACCCGATCACGCGGTCGGGTGCTTCGCTGACGTCGATCCTGAGCAGCGAGCGCTTGGCGGCATCGAATGGCTCCACGGGCGTGATGATCATGGCCTGCGGCCGGAGGGGGCGGACCAGCAGCCCAGCGGAGGTCCGCTCCAGATGCGCCGCATGGAACGATTGCCAGGAAAGCGCTGATGCTGCCCCACTCGCGCCGTCGGCCTTCGCCGCACTCTCCGCTTTGACGAAGTCCCAGGCCGGGGCCGGTGCGGCGATCGTCGATTCCATGATGTGGATGGCGTAGAGCCGGCAATGGACACCGGCGGGAGGATCGAACCGCAGCCGGATGATCCTGCCCATCCCTTCCCAGAACGGCCACACCTGGATGATTTGTCTTCCGATTGAGGGCACGGTGAAGTTGCACATCCACGCCGGCTCCAGACCACCATACTGGCCCGTGGTCTTGTTGGTGTAGAATAACTCGCCCGTTCCAGGACCGTCGCAATCGATATCCACAGCAATCCATTGCCGGTTTGTCGCCCGCGGGAGCTCGAAGAGCGGGCTGGTGATCTGGGGATCGCCGCTGCCGGCTTGAAAGCTGATCGAGGCGGCATCGAAGTTGATTTCGCGGATGCCCGCGTTGGGCGTCCAGCCGGACCACTGCCCGTCCCCGCCAAAGCGCCACGAGATCACGGCGCTGACGCCGGGCGCTTGAGACTCCTGGGCTGTGGCCGGCGGAGCGAGCAGCGCTGCGATCACGACGGTTACCAGTAGGAGCGACGGCGTTCGGACGATCATGGGGTACTCCAGAAGCACGGTTTGCGATATCGCGATGCTAACCGCGATCCGGCGCGGGCGAAATCCTGGGTTCGATGGATCCTGAGCGACCGATAACTCAGCCAGTCGCTCGGGCGATGCAAGCATTTTGCACGTGGCGGATTCTCGTCTCCTGCGGGTGGGGCCAGCCATTGATGGCCAGCATGCGGAGCTTACCAAGCCCACGCCAGCACCGTTATCAGGCTATCCCATCTCCATAGGGGATAATGGCTTAAGAGTTATCTGACGCACTCGTGGGGGTTGACTGCAAATGGGATTGGCGGCAGCGCGAATTCGCTTGTACTGCCGGAGGGTCAGCGGTAGAATGCGACGGAGCGGGACCTGTCATGCCGCCAAGTCTGGCGGTAGCATCGGTCGACACGTGGGAGGAAACGTCAAAAGTCGCTTTCGTGGGAATGGAATCGTCTCCGGCTTGTCGCGGCGCGGGATCCCTCGAGACGCGGCAAGCGTGGGACGGCGGCAGCATACTGCCGGAAGTTCAGATCTACCAGGTGTTTGTCTGTATCCCAGGTGAGCGAGACCGCGTCATCGATGCCGCGTGGGAATGCGGGGCAGCAGTCCACTCTGGTTTCGAGCGTGTACATGCAAGCCGAGGCGGGGGGAAAGGTCGCGGACGGGGCTATCCAGAAGAGTCTTGAAGCACGCCGCGCCGCCGGTTCCTGGTCGGTTCGTTCAACCGAGTCCTCGAAACGGCCTTCATCAAGGAGCAGTCGGATCATGCAACTGAGGAAGAACTTCCTGGGCACACCGGTGTCGGTACGTCGTCTCCGCGTGGGGTTGCTTGTGGGGTGCCTCGCGGCGACGTTCGGATGGGGGACGGGGCAGACGCTGGCCCAGTCGGCAACGCGTTTGCGGTTCAAGCCGATCGGAAATCAAGCAACGAACGTCGAGTTCACTCTCCAACTCGAAGCCGTGGACGACACGGGAACGCTGCAGCCCGTAAGAACCAATACCCTCGTTCGGTTCACGCTGAAGTCGGGGAATGGTACGCTCGAAAACAGGGCTGCGCCGGGTTCACCCATACAAGTCGGATTTGGCAATGGTCAGACCTTGAGCACCATTGCCAGGGTGGCCTACACGGGTTCTGACCGTGGCGTGGTGCTGACCGCTACGGTGAACAGCGGCATGACGGAGCTGCCGCCGGCGGACTCCGATCCGATCGACTTCATGCCTCCGGTCAGATTGCAGGTGCAGGCGATTCCCGATCAGCCACCCAATACCCCCTTCGACGTGGTGGTCACGGCCGTGGCGGCGGACGATCTGCCGGGAAGCGTGAACGCCAACACCACCGTATCCCTCAGCCTCAAAACGGGCGCCGGAATTCTGGGAGGCACCCTGACGGGGTCAATCCCGGCCGGACGGGATAGCGTCACCATCAGCGGCGTGACCTATAACCAGATTGAACAGGGGATTGTGCTTACGGCGACGGCCACGGCGGGTATGACCACGTTGACACCGGCCGACTCCAATACCTTCAATGTCGCGGTGACCACCAATCTGGGAATCGCGCAGATCCCCGACCAGTTCGTCGACATCCCGTTTACGGTCACGGTCGAGTCGACCAACCAGTTTGGCTCTCAAGCGCCCGTCATCGCGGATACGGTCGTGGAACTGGAACTCAACGCGGGCACCGGGCTGCTCCTGGGCTCCCTGCGCGGAACGATTCCCGCGGGCTCCAGCAGCGTCGCGATTGCCGGCGTCTTTTACGATCGAAAGGACCAAGGCGTGGTCCTGCGGGCCAACGCCATCGTTGGTTCGCTGACTACGGCCACCTCGAACAGCTTCAAGGTTCGCGCCGACTGCCAGCCCGATGGTATCGATGACGCGACGCAGCTTGACCCCGACTGTAACGCCAACGAGGTACCGGATTTCTGCGACCTGGCCAATATCATCGGTTTCCGTCCGGCGTCCACCTACGTTTATGAGCAGCAGAGCCCCCAGCCCGTCTCCATTGCACCGATCGATCTGGACGGCGACGGATTCCTGGATCTGGCCATCACCTCTGATGCACTTCAAGGCGAGGGTGCTCTCTCGCTGGGTGGGCTGATCGTTCTGCAGAATAATCGCCGGGGCCAGTTCCAGAGGGGGACCGTGGATACCCTGTCGCTGTGCGCGTCGCCGGCCTCCCGACTGGTTTCGGGGGACACCGATAACGACGGCTTCACGGACCTGGTGGTGCTGGAGCACGGCACCCGGAATCTGCCGGCAGAGACTCAGGGTGATAGCGGGTGCGAGCCCAATGATGCTTACAAGCCGGGCGTCGTCCATTTCATGTGGAACAGCGAAGGCGATCTGACCTTTGAGGAGTCCACTCTGGCCGTGTGGCCGGATCCGACCTCCCTGGCGCTGGCCGACGTCGATGGTGACGGCGATCTGGATCTGGTGTTGGGCATCACCGCCAGCAACGCAACTCTCTGCACAAACAACGACAGCCTGAGGGCTCGCGTGCGGGTCTACGTGAACGACGGCGGAGGTCGAGCCGGCAACTTCAGCGAGCGGTCCGTGCTGGATCTCTCGCCCAGCGCGCCCATTGGCGAGGTTGTATCGGTGGTTCCGCTTGACGTGGACGGCGACGGCGATTTGGATATCGCCGCGGCCGTCGCACCTCTCCTGGCTCCCGAATTGACCCCGGACACGGCTACGACCGGACGGTTGCATGTCTTCTTGAACAAGGGTGACGCGACTTTCCCGACCCGCCTCGCGTTTTTGCAGACCGGGCTTCAACCCTCGGCCATGGTCGCTCTGGATCTGGAAGGCGATGGAGACATGGATCTGGCCGTGGCCAACCGCGGCTCGGACGATGTCACCTTGTACCGGAACAACGGTCCCGGCGCTTCTCCTCAACTCGGTCTGCTCTCCACTGTGCCGCTCAACGCCGACGTCGACCCCACGGCCATCCGTACGATCGATTATGAAGGTGATGGCGACGTGGATCTGGTTCTGACCAACAACCTGACGAACGAGATCGTGGTCCTGGAGAACAACGGCATCGGTGACTTCGTCGTTGCGCCTCCTGCGGTGAGCCCCATCGCCCTTCCGGGCGCTCAAAACGTGACCCCGCCGCTCCCCGCCACTCCGGTGGATGTGGTGGTCTCTGATCTCGATAACGACGGCGACCCCGATCTGGCCTCCGCAGACTCGGGTTCGGCGACCGTTTCAGTCGTGTTCAATCGTTACCAGGAATTGCCAGGCGACCGGAACAGCAACGGTACGCCCGACGACTGCGATCTCGACTGCAACGCTAATGGTCTGCCCGACGACTACGAGATCAGCCTGAACCCGTCGGTCAGGGACTGCGGCAGCCCTGAAGGCCTCGGTCCCGATGGAATCCTGGATGTCTGCCAGCCCAACGGCGGCGACTGCAATCACAACGGCATCTCGGACTTCTGCGAAGTGGCCGCAGTGGATTGTCAAGCGGAAGGTGTCCCTGGCCACGGCATTGCCGACGAATGCGATCTACAGCCTACGCTCGAGTTCCTGACGCCGTCGACGGTCGTACCCGTGGATGATGCACCCCACGCAGTGGCGGCCGGCGACTTCGATCTCGATGGTGACCTGGACCTGGTGGTGATCAACAGCGTGGCCAAGGGCAGCGTGACCATTGTGCGCAACGGCCCACCGTTGGGGACGTTCGGTTTCACTACGACTTACCCTGTTGGTGCGGGGCCCACGGCCGTACTGGTCCAGGATCTCAATGCCGACAACTGGCCGGATCTCCTGGTGATCAACCGCGACTCCGGCAATATCTCTGTGTTGTCCAATCAGGGCACCGGCAGTGGTACTTTTGCCGCCCAGCAGACTTTCGATGCGGGGCAGCGCCCTGTACAGGGGGTTCTCGAGGACGTCGACGACGACGGCAGTCTCGATCTGGTCGTGGCCGCCAACGTACCGATCGGCCAGGTGCGCGTATTGTTCGGCAACGGGGACGGGACCTTCGCAGCGCCCCAATCCTTTGCCACGGGAGGCACCAGACCTTCTTCGGTGGCCGTCGCGGACGTGGATGGTGACGGCGATCTCGACCTGATCACCTCCAATCAGGACAGCAATAACCTTCATGTTCTTCTCAATGTCGGCAACCGCGCTTTCGGCTTTGGCCGACGTCTCCCCTCGGGTGGAACAGCGCCGGTTCGCGTGCGGGCGGCGGATTTGAACAACGACCTGCGTGCCGACATCGTGGTGACCAACCGCGACTCCAACCGTGTGGCCGTTCTCATCAGCAAGGGCAACGGTAACTTCGCCTCGGAGGTGAATTACGCCGTCGGCCGCAAGCCGGTCTCCTTGCTTGTGCAGGACCTTGATGGTGACGGTGACCCCGATATCGCGGTGAGCAACCGCGACGACGACACCGCATCCCTGCTGGTTAACAAAGGTAACGGCACCTTCGGCGTGGCGGTCGACTTCCGGGTGGGCGCCGACCCACTCGGTCTCACCTCGGCCAACCTGGACAACGACCTGCTCAATCTGCCAGACCTGGCCATCGGCAGCCCCACCTCGCGCAATGTGACCATCCTCTACAACGCCGCGCAACCGCCGGTGAGTGTGAGCTGCGATTTCGACCCCATTCCCGACGAATGCGTGGCGGTGTGCGCCGGTTCGGGCGGCACGCCTGGCCTGGAGCAGGATTGTGACGGCGACTTGCAGATCGATGACTGCGATACCTGCACGGACATCGACCTCGATGGCTTCGGCGATCCCGGCTTCCTTATGAATACCTGCGGAGACGATAACTGCCCGGCGGTCTTCAACCCGGAGCAGGTGGACTCAGATGGCGACGGTTTGGGCGATGCCTGTGATCCCGACGACGACAATGACGGCATTTGCGATGACGGCGGCCCGTTTGCCGACGGCACCCCGGGTACCGTCGCGGGGGGATGCCAGGCCGGACCGACAGGTGTGGACAACTGCCCGCAGGTGGCCAATCCGGATCAGGACGATAACGATCTGGACGGCCAGGGTGACGCCTGCGATCCTGACGACGACAACGACGGGATTGCTGATGACGGCGATGGTTCCGGCGCGGTCGGCGACAAACCGTGTCCCAATGGCGTAACCACCAATTGCGACGACAATTGCCGATTCAGAGCCAACCCGGATCAGAAGAACAACGATGGCGACGGCTACGGCGATGTCTGCGATCCGGAT
>BTUC01000113.1:0-17392 GCA_045863575.1 Phycisphaerae bacterium | reverse complement strand
TTCGGGTGGAGAATGTCGGCGTAGCGGCGCGTATCTTCGACGTCCTGCGGGGTCATGGCCGTGGCCTTGCCCGCATCCGGCGGGGCGGGCGCGCCCTTATCGGCACTGGCCGCGCCGCCGATGACACCGCCCAGAACGGCGCCGCCCAGCGCGGCCACGCCGATGACGGCCGCCTTCTCCTTGTCCGAGAGCTTGTTCTCGGTGAGCATGACTGCCGCGGCCGCGGCGCCTCCGCCCACCAGCGCCCCGGCGGCGGCGCCTCCCGCGATGCCTCCGGCCGTCGGCCCGTGACCTGGCGTGCTCCCCAGTGACGATGCCGGCGCGGTCGCCCCCACCAGCGGATCCTGGTAGTAATCGCCGACAAACAGCGTATGATCCGCGATCTTGTCCTCGGTTTCGGTGACCAGCCGCAGGTACCTGGAGCGGTAGTAATTGGTTGCCCCCACCCGCTTGCAGGTGACCAGCAGCCGCCGATCCGGGTTCCCGGGAATGCGAAAGCCCTTGGGCGCATTGGGGTCCGGGCGATTTTCCTCGTCGCGCTGGAGGACGGTCTTGCCGGCTTCATCGACCCGCTTGTACAGCGGCTGGAGGACCTGCAACTCGACCTGCACCTCTGATAGGTTCTTTTTCCCTGCGGTCACGTCATGGACCTCGACCCGGAAGTGATCGGGATCGTTCCAGGTGGCCGCCTCCAGCGGATCCGCATTGCGGCCCGCCTCGTCGTCAGCGCCGAAGTCCTTGAAGAACTCCTTCGTATTGCCGCGATCGTCGAAGCCGGCTTTGTCGGTAACGTAGTTGCTGATGCCCAGGCGGGTGAGGCCGGCACTGCTGCGATCGGTCAGCGTCGAGGTCTGGCCGAGAAAGCGCACCAGGGCCGGCGGGTAGTCGACCCGGACGGACTCGACCTTGGCCTTGTCCTGGTCGGCGGTTTCGCCTTCCTGTTTTTCCGGAACGACGACTTCGTCGCCCTCTTCCAACGTCGCTTTCTCGGCGAGCGGCGGGTTGGCCGCGCGCCATTTTTCGCAGTTGCGGAAGCCCTTTTCCGCCGCGAATTCGCAGAAGAACTGCCCCTTGTGGGCGACGATCTTCTGCGGCGGTGCCGGCGCATCGCCCGCGGGTGCCGCGGCGCTGCCGGCGGGCGCGCCGGCCGGTGCGCTGGGTGCGGGCGGGGCGGTCGGAGCCGTGGTTGTTGTATCGCCCATTGGCCTTGGTCCTCTCCAAACCGGTGCGTCGTCCCGGCCGCTTTACGTCGCCGCGCCGGATGCGCGGCGTCGTGCTGACCGGCTCATGCCGTGCGCTGCCAGGACTTGTTGTCCAGGCGCGGGTAGGTGATCTCGCACTGTCCCTTGGGCACGATCACGTGGGCCTCGCCGTTGCTGTTGAGCGAACCTTTGTGCACCTTGCCCTTTGCATCCACAATCCGGTACGGCTCGCCGGCGCAGGGATTGCCCTCTTCGTCCACCAGCTTCAGATCGATCCAGGTGGAATCCTCTTCCTCGGGCTCCTGCGTTTCGAAGCCCAGGCCGGCCGCGTCGGGCGGGGCCTCGGCGACCGGGAGTTCTTCGCCACCGGAGTAGGTCTTGTCCTTGCCAACCTGCACGGTATCGGCGGTTGCCGGTGGTTCGGGAACTGCGGGGGCGGTAACGGCCGCGGTGACCGGCGAGACCGCCGGGCCGTTGCCGCTGTTCACGTTCACCGTGGGGCCGCCCACGATGAAGATGGCCGACGGGGTCAGCACGATGCTGCTGCCACCGCATTTGATCTCGAATCCGGATGTGGCCTCCAGCTTGATCTTGTCCGCCTTGCAGGCAAACGTGGAGGTCACTTCCTGCTTGCAGTTCTTCTTGAATACCTGCACCGCGTCGTCAGTGACCTCGCGCGAGCTGGTCCCGGTGATCTTCACCGACTCCTTGCCTTCGACGGTGAGATTCGTGTCACGCCCGACCTTCACGAACACGTCCTGCACCACTTCCTGGTGGCTGTCCTTGCCGATCTTCTCGAACCGGTAGTTGGTCACTTCCAGGTGCTGATCGTTTTCGACGTTCTCGACCCGGTCGTGCTTGACGCGCAGGTGGAAGTCTTTCTGGGCGTTGATGAGGATCTGCTCGGAGTCCTTGAGGTCCTCGAAGCGGATCTCGTTGGTGCCGCCGCCACCCTTGCTGGAGTGCGTCTTGATGTAGCTCTTGGTCTTCTCATCCGGCAGCGTGTAGGCGGGCATGTGGTCCTTGTTGTACACCCGCCCGACGATGATCGGCTTGTCCGGGTCGCCCTCCAGGAAATCAACGATCACTTCCTGGCCAACGCGCGGCAGAAAGAGCATGCCGTAAGCGCCGCCGGCCAGCCCCTGGCTCACGCGGATCCAGCACGAGGAGGCGTCGTCGAACTTGCCCTCGCGGTCCCAGTTGAACTGGACTTTCACCCGCCCATAGGCGTCGGTGTGGATCTCCTCACCCTGGGGGCCGACCACCCGGGCGGTTTGCGAGCCGCGCATGAACGGCCAGACGGTCACCCGCGGCGGTCGATAGGCGACGCTCGCGGGAATGCACTCGAAGCGGCACTCGTAAGTATCCACCGTGTCGTCGAGGTCGGGCAGGCCGGCCCCGTCCAGCAGGCGCGGCAGCGAGAGGGAATCCAGTGAGCCCATGCCCAGCGCGGCCGCGATGCCGGCCAGGTCACGCGAAACCTGTCCGCCATGATAAAGCCACTGGGCCAGCGCCTTGTGGGCGGTGGGATCGCCGCGCTCGAGACGGGCGGCGATCTGGCCGAGGGCGACGGCCAGATCGCGCACGGTGGCGTCAGCGCTCTGGCTGGCCGCGACGAGCGTCTGGTTCATCCGGGCGTTGAGCCCGTTGCCGTGGCCATTGCTCCCGCCCGTGGTGCGGGTCACCGATTGGCGACCCTGGTGCACGATGCAGGTGAGCAGATAGGAACCGTTGAGCGTCGAGGAGGGGTGCTCCGACAGGTCGAAGGTCCTGCCGACGCTCAGCCGCGGGCTGTTGCTCTGGCCGTGGCCGCGGATGCGCGCGGACTCCAACTCCTCCATGCGCAGCTTGGCCATGTCCTTACCCACGGCCTGCTGCGTGTATTCGCCGGGGTAATCGCTGAACTCCAGGCCCGCATCACGGCCGGCGTTGGCCTTGGCCTTGAGATCCAGCGTCGGATCCTCGAAGTTGAAGTCGTTGAGCGCCACCGCTCCGGGACGGACCTCCTGTCCCAGGCGGAACCGGTAAACGTGCTCACCGGCGACGCTCAAGCCGGAGGGCGGCACATAGGGAAGCGCCGCGCTTTCGCCCTCGATCGGCTGATAGCCGCCGGGGTCATCGGCAAGGATCAGCTTGTGCCCGTCCTGTGCGTGCTCGAAGTACCACCAGATCCCTTCCTCTTCCATGAGGCGGGCGATGAAGTTGTAGTCGGTCTCGCGGTACTGCACGCAGTATTCGCGGGTGGGATGATTGCCGCTGAAGGGCCCGGGCTTCACGCGGTCACTGGCGATGCCCCCCGCGGTGAGTACTTCCGAAATAATCTCCGGGACCGTTTGGTTCTGGAAGATGCGGCAGTTGTAACGGTGGGTGAGCAGCCAGAGGGCCGGGACCAGTTCGGCGGTGAAGTACATCTGGCCGTTGGCTTCGCCGGTGAGCTCGAAGCGGCTCACGATGCCGTGAAACCAGCGCGTTCCGTCGCTGGCATTCACGCTCAGGGCCGCCGCCTTGCCGACCACATCGTCGAAAGCAACCTGCTCCGCCGTCGAGACCAGGTCGAGCTCGAATCGGAAGAGCTGGCAGAGCCCTTCAGTGCCGCGGAACCGGGCCACCAGGAACTGATCCGGCTCACCACCGGTGATCTGAAAAACGATCTGAGCGGCGCTCAAATCTCTCATCAACGCCATGGTTTCGGCCCTTTTCGTGCGTCACCGCCCCCGCCGCATGGGAACACCACTCGGGATGCGCGGCGTCCCGTGTCTCTTCACCACCGGGGACTTCGAGGATGTCCTGGAGCACGCCGGCGAGATGCCGGCGCCACATGCGCTAGCCCTCTTCCACTGGGCGACTTCCGGGCCTCGAGACAGCCAGCCTCGGCGCCGGCCGCTACGGAACGGGCGACCGGAAGCAGCGCTAATCCGAGAACGTATAAACGAACTCGCCCGAGTCGCCGGCGCTCATCGTCAGGACAGCAGGCATCTTCTCCTCGCCCAGCTTCTGCAGCAGTTGGCGCGACAGCTCGGGCAGGACCGCCTGGTCGATCAGGTGGTCAATCTGCCGGGCGCCCAGGTCCACCTGGCTGCAACGGCTGGCCATCAATTCGTAAACCGCGTCATCCACCTGAAAGCGGATCTTGTGCGCCGCGGTCAAGCGGTCGCCGAGTTTTTTGACCTTCATCCGTGCGATCGACGCGAGGACCTCCTGGCCCAGCGTCAGGAACGGAATCACGGTCATGCGGGCCACCAGGGCCGGCTTGAAGTGATTCCGCAGATGCGGGTAGACAGCTTCCTTGAGCTCGTCGCCGTTCACCTCTTCGCCCGACTCGCACATGCTCTGGATCACGTCCGTGCCCAGGTTGCTGGTCAGGAAGATGACCGTGTTCTTGAAGTTGATCACCCGACCTTCGCCGTCGGCCAGCGTGCCCTTATCGAATACCTGGTAGAAAAGATTCATCACGTCAGGATGGGCCTTCTCGACTTCATCGAGCAGCACGACCGAGTAGGGATGCTGACGGACCGCTTCGGTGAGCACGCCGCCTTCGCCATAACCGACATAACCCGGCGGCGAACCCTTCAGTTGCGAAACCGTGTGCGCTTCCATGAACTCGGACATGTTGATGGAAGTCAGGAAGCCCTCGCCGCCGAAGAGCAGATCGGCCACCGCCAGGGCCAGCTCGGTCTTGCCGACGCCGCTGGGTCCGACGCAGAGAAAGACGCCCATGGGCTGGGTAGGATTGCCGATCCCCGCCCGGGAGGTTCGCAGTTTCTGGGCAACCATCTTGAGGGCGTGGTCCTGGCCGACGTCCCGGCTGCGCAGCCGGCTCTCCATTTCCAGGGCCGCCGCGATCTCATCCTTGACCATGCTGCCCACGGGAATGCCCGTCCAGTCGGAGACGATCGCGGCGACCGCACCGGCATCCACCTGGGCATGCAGCAGCGGCGAGTCGCCCTGGAGCTTGCGCAACTCGGTGATGGCCGTGTCGATCTGCTTCCGGATTTCGCCTTCGTCCGCGATGGCGGAGGCACTTTCCACGACGGTGGCGGCCTGGTCGCCGTTCTTGGTTGCGGCCGTGTCCGTCTCCTGGGCGGTGATCCGGTTCGTCGGCGCGGGAGCGGGCGCCGATACGGCGGGCGCGCTTTCCCCCTCGCCCGCTTTCCCGTTCTGGCCGTCGCTGGGAGCGTAGGCCTTCAGCTTCGAGCGCAGCTCGCGGATGCGGTTGACCACTTCGAGCTCAGCCTGCCAGCGCGCCTCGAACGACTCGCGCTCGGCCATCAGCTTCGTGCGGGTGGTCTCCATCTCGGCCAGCGCTGTCTGATCGGCGATGATGCCGCCCGCCTCGTCGCGCCGGATGGCGGTGATGGCCGTCTCGAGATTGTGGATCTGCCGGTCGAAGTCGTCGAGCTTGCCCGGCCGTGTGCCCAAGGCCACGGCCACGCGGGCCGCTGACGTGTCCAGCAGGTCCACCGCCTTGTCCGGCAGAAATCGCCCGCTGATGTAGCGCTTGGAGATCTGCACCGCGGCAGTGACCGCCTCGTCCAGGATGATCACCTTGTGGTGCCGCTCGTATTTGTCCTTCAGGCCGCGGAGCATGACGATGGCATCGTCAACGTCCGGCTCATCACAGCGCACGAGCTGAAAGCGGCGCTCGAGAGCGGCGTCCTTCTCGAAATACTTCTTGTACTCCGCCCAGGTGGTGGCGGCCAGCGTGCGCAGCTCGCCGCGGGCGAGTGCGGGCTTGAGCAGGTTCGCCGCATCGCTGCCGCCGGCCGAACCGCCCGCCCCGATGAGCGTGTGGGCTTCGTCGATGAACGTGATGATCGGCGTCTCGCTGGCCTTGATCTCACGGATGACATTCTTGAGGCGGTTCTCGAACTCGCCCTTGACGCCGGCGCCGGCCTGAAGCAGACCCATGTCCAGCGAGACGAGCTTCACGCCGCGCAGACCCGGCGGAACGTCCCCCTGCACAATGCGCAGGGCCAGCCCCTCAACGATGGCCGTCTTGCCGGTGCCCGGCTCGCCCACCAGGATAGGGTTGTTCTTGCGCCGGCGGGCGAAGATGTCGATCATCTGGCGGATCTCATGGTCGCGCCCGAAGACGGGGTCGATTTCCCCGGCGGCCGCCTTGGCGGTCAGATCGACGGTGAACTGCGCGAGCGCATTGCCGTCGCCGCGCAGGGCTGGTGCGCCAGCCTCGGGGGCACCGGCGGCCGCGCGGGCGGCTTCGCTTGAGCCCAGCACGATCTCGTGGAAATGGTCACGAAGCTGATCGATGTCGATCCGCTGCAGCTCCGGCGTGAACTCATTCACCCGCGTATGTCCCGGGTTCAGCACGAACGCCAGCAGCACCAGCCCGGTGCGGATCTGGTCGAACCCGAACTCGTCGGCCATGACCGCCGCCGACTGGAAAACTTCCACCAGCTTCGGCGACAGGGCCGGGCGGGCGCGGTGGCCTACGGGCAGCTCGTCCATGATGCGCTGCAACGCACGGCGGACGGGAGCCCGATCCACCTTGAACGTGCTGAAGATCTGGGTCAGATCGCCCGTGCTTTCATCGAGCATGCGCATGAGCAGGTGGTCGGGCGAGATCTCATAATGCGTTCGCGTGACGCACAGGTTGGTCGCGCCTTGCAGGTGCTGAACGCAGTTGGCGTCCATGCGACCGATGAGTCGCCGCAGGTCTTCTGCTTTCGGTGTCGTGGCCATAGGTTCCATCCGTTTCAGAAATTCACGTCAAAAATCACCGCGGTCTCAGGCATGGGGCCGGTCCGCACCCAACTGCTGAACCCCAGTCGCGATGAACTGTCGTCACTGGATAACCGGGTTTCGGGAACCTCGCCCGGCCGGAGCTTCAACTCGATGCTGAATGCGAGCGGATCCATGCAGTAGAGTCGCACGAACGCACGGGTTTGACCGAACCGGGGCGTATCCGGAAGAAACGATACATATGTGGCCCAGTCCATGGGCCCGAAGGAAACTCGAAACGCTCCGCTGAGGTCATATACCTGCTCTCCGACGGTCAGGTCCTCACCCAGTCGGGCGTTCAACGCGCCGATGCGGTTCAGGTCCGTCGGCTTGAGCGTGATCCAGCGGCCGATGCCCTGGGTGATCCGGACGGGCAGGCCCCTCCAATAGTCCAGCAGCAGTCCCTCGAGGGCGGCCGCGGAACGGGGTCGCTGGGTGAGCGTCCCCGCGTAGCGGATCAGCCGCAGCGGCGAAAGGCCCAGCACGCGCTCGTCCCAGGACGTCTGCGTACCGGCCAGCAGGCCGAGATAATCGGTCAGCACATCGCGACCGGGCATGCCGAAGGTCACGTGATAGCGGTACTTCGTCCACGCGCGATAGAAGAGCGAGACCAACCGATGATGCAGCAGATCGAGAAAATCGCGCACTGGGGTCGCCGCGGGTGGATTCGCGTCCACCGCTGCATCGCTTGAGGGAGTCGTCGTCCCGGCGGATTCGACGGAGCGCAGAATGCTCACCGCATAGTGCAGCGGCAGGGGCGTCGCGACACCATAGAGACCCAGGAAAGTCACCTCGATGCGGTGGTAAACCTTGCCGTCCGGGCCTGCGCAGGCCGCGACGCTGCGCACATCCGTCGAGGGGAACCCCAGGCTGACCGCGGGGCGGAAGCGGAGCGTCTCCTGCGCAGCGGGGCCGCGTCCTCCGACCGGTATGCCGGCGTCCGGCTGGCGTTCGAGCAACCAGACGGCCTGAAAAAAATCGAATTGGCATCCCTGAGAGAGCAGCCGTGTGACCAAACTGCCGCCGCGCGCTGCCGACCGGCCGTTACCGGGAGTCGTCCCGGGCGTGAGCATCATGGCCGGCCCTCCGCGGGCGTGATCTGCTCGCCCCAGCGGGCCGGGAAGGTATACACCTGCCCGGAGCGGGCCAATCGCAGTATCAGCTGCGTGTAGGCGTTGATCGTGGTGTACAGCCCGAGAAACCGATCGAGAATCCGCGCGAACAGGTACGCATCGCCTTCGCCTGCAAAGTGGTCCTCGTGCAGTTCGAGATCCACCTGCGAGCCCCGCAGCGGTGCCCCTCGGACCATGCGTTCGCCGAACGACGAACGCATTGACAGAATACCGTCCAGCATCCGCTGATGGGCCAGGGCTCGCTGGGCGTCGTGCTCCGACTGGAAGTCGTAGACTCGCAGCAACTCCTTGAAGTGGCCCGCGTTGGTCAGCGAGACGTAGTTCAGCGACATATGCGAGATCAGGCGCCAGTGCAGTTGCCGGCCCAGCGGCGGGCAGACGGTCGGCGTCGGCTTGATCAGATTGCGGAAGCGCGTGTTGGGTGGTGAGCTGTCGGTGCGTTCGGTGATGTCCCCGGCCCGCAGTTCAAGCGGCAGATGGCGGTTCGTGCAGGTCAGGTCAATGGAGATGGTTTCCTCGTCCGGCAGGCCGCGCAGGTCACCCCCGCTCACCAGGGACACATACGTGTCGGTCCCCAGACGGGGATCGCCGCCGGTGACGTTGGGCACCACGTGGGTTTGGTAGTAGCAGCCGCCCAGGCCGGTCGTTCGGCCAGCGCTGTGCTCAAACGAGTAGAACGGCTGGTACTCGCGCGATTGCAGGTTCTCCGTGCGAACCAGCCCCTGCACGTGGTCCACGGAGTAAACCTCGAGGTGCCGTCGGTCCTCAACGCCGGACTTGGAGGGCAGGACCAGGTACTCCGTGCGATCCTGCCGCAGCCGGATCGGATCGGCCGGATGCTCGAAAAGGTTAATGATCGGGACACAATGCAGCCGCACGTTCTCCGTCGAGACCATGGGCGGCGAATCAAGCCGGCGATTGAAGGTCACCGCGATCTGAAGCGTCTCGGTCAGCTCCAGAGCGGCGACGGCCCGCTGCAGTCCGCGGAAATCGAAGAACAGAAAGCGGTTGCGGAACGCGAAGTATTCCTGGAGCAGCCGGTAGCCGGCGAACGAGTGAGGGGGGTAAGGGAGCACTCCCTCTGAGCGGTCCAGCCCCGCCGGCTGGACGCTCTCGGCCGGCAGTTGCATCTCGCGGCGATCGTGGCGGCTGGATCCGTCGCTGACGGTGACGTGCTCGACGTGAGAGCCCAGGAGCAGATACAGGGCAAACGCCGTGCGGGGCTCTCCGGCCAGATGCACCCGCACCGAGTTCAAATCCAGGCCCTCCAGCTTGGCCTTCGCCGAGCACTGGAACGTCAGCACCAGGCGCAGGGGTCGGGCCGATTCCGTTTCCAGCCGGGCTTCGCGCAATAGCCAGGGGCGCAGCGTCACCGGCCAGCAGGAACGATAGCGGCAACGCGTTCCGTCGATGGGCACGCTGGCGAATTCCGCACCCGCAGGAACCTCCAGGGGGGCCTGCATGGCTTCGATTTCCGGGAGGAATTCGAGGATGCTCATCGAGGGGATCGGCCGCAGATAGTGCGGCCAGAGCAGGGACATCACGCTGGCGGTCAGTTCCGGCAGCTCGTCATCGAGCTTCTGGCGGATGCGGCCGCACATGAAGGCCACACCCTCAAGGATCCGCTCGACGTCCGGATCCGATCCACGGTCAGACAGGAGCCGGGCGATCTCCGGGTTGGCCCGGGCAAACTCCGGTCCGACTTCGCGGAGGTACTGAAGTTCATCCTGGTAGTAGGTGTTGTTCACGGCCAGCTTTCAGCCCGACACGTCGAATTCACCGGAGCCCCGCAGGGCCGTTTCGTACCATACGCGATGTTCGCCGGAGCGGCTGACCAAAGTCGCATCGATGCGGAAGACCAGCGTCTGGCGCTTCAGATCCTCGTCATCGTGCACTTCGGACACGCGGACGCGACGCAGGCGCGGCTCGTACTTCTCGATGGCCGTGCGAATCGTTTCCCGGACCACCTGCACGTAGTTGCCGCTGCTCATGGTCAAGTCGACCAGGGACGGCAAACCATAATCGGGAAGGGCTTCGCTCATCCCTTGGCGCGCATTGAGGATGCGTGCCAGGTTCTCGCGGACCGACTCGGCCAGGGCTTCGAGGTCCTCGCCGGCTGTCGGCCCGCGTGTACGGGATTTGCCCAGATCCGCCATTCGGTCCAGGAACGACTTCTCGCGCGACATCCGCAGCTCCGAGGCTCCAGCGGCCCGCTCTCAGGCGGCGATCAGGGCCGGGCGGCGGCTAACGGCCGGCCGCCCCCGGACCTGAAGAGTGCGGAGCTTAGTTACTACCCGGCGCCCGCCAGCGATCCATCTCCACGACGCTGTCCGGCAACCAGTTCCATTCGATCTCCTCGTACACGAAGCTCACCTGCTCCATGTGCCGGTAGGATTCGTTGGCCGGCACGAAGCTCATGGGCATGTACGGACGAATGTCCACGATGCGGGCGTTCTTGAGCGTGATGGTGTAGTACTTGGCTTCTTCGCGCGTCTTGGGATCGATGCGGTAGAAGTCGAGTGTGACCTGGGCCAGGTTCTGACCCGTGCACATGGCCTTGTGGAAGCCCGGCGTGGCCTTGTCGATCACCTTGACGACCCGCATGGGGCTGTGCACGCGTACACCGGTCGCCTGACCGGTGGTCAGATCGACCGGCTGGTGAATGTGGTGCTCGATCTCGAACACATCACTGGTATCCTCGCGGCCTTCCTTTTCAGAGGAACCGGGATACTCGGCCACTTTGAGGTTACACGGGGTCGGCATGACGAATGTCTCCTTTCAAGGTTTTCAGATCAGATCCCGCTGCCCGACGCGAGATCAACAAGTCTGTCGTTGCTATTAGCAAAGGCCGTGCCGAACTTCACACCGGGCCATCTGGGGAGCGGTTCTGGTGCCGCTAACTACAGTGCATGAAATGGCTTGCAGATAAAACTGGCAGATCTGCTGCCTCTTTCCGCACCCGCCGACCCATGGCCCGATGGGCTCCCCTCCCCACTGGAGTGGGGAAAATGGGTTTGCAGCACCAACTTGTCTGATGTACGTCCCTGTGGCTCGCAGTAGAAGATGGCCTTCAGCTTAGATGCGGGCACGGACTTGTCAAGTCTCCTCTATTTGCTGGCTCGGGCGCGCCCGCGCCTGCGAGGCCGCGCCGGCACTCCCAGCGGGCATGGGGCGAGCCCGATGCCCGCTGGGGTGTTTCGGTATCCCCCGACGAATGCGGCCTCTGCATCTCTTGACTTTCCCCCGCACAGCGGCGATACATAAGCTCCAGTCAGGGCAGTACTATGAACAACTGAATCAGGCCGCGTGAGAACCTGTGCGGGCCTCCTGAAAAATGGCTGGAAGCGGCCTGCACGTGTTCGCCCATCCAGGGGGCCAACAGGTCGAGGACCAAGGTGGCGTCGGGACACGATGCGACAACAATCCGTTGCATCTGACGCGTACTGCATCCGCAGACGGATCGAAGGCACTGAATCACCACGATGGAGGGGCGGTGCGGCGGGGGCCTTGCGCTGCGCCGCTCCGGGGAGCTGGGCGTATGGAGCCGTTCGATACTGACGGATCGCCGCAGGGCGGTTCCCATTCGGGAGGGGCAACACTGGCGTCGCTGGTGCAGTCGCTTCAGCAGGGACTTGCCGACGTCGGTGAGTCCGATCGTTACCGGGCATTGGCGGAAGTCTTCGCCAATTGGGCGGACCACAGCCGGGCCGCGGACAACGGACGCGTCGCCGGCGATCAGATCAAGGCGCTGGCCCGCAAGGTGCAGGATCTGGAGAAGTCGCGTGCCGACCTCGACGATCTGCTGCGCACCACCCGCGCCGATCTGGCCGCGCGCGACAAGCAGCTCGATGCCGAACAGGGCCGCGCCCGGGAACTCCAAACCACCGTGGAAAGCCAGCGCAACCGGCTGGAGTCGACCCAGACGGAGCTTTCCGGGCTCGAACAGGAACTCGTGCGCCGCAACACTGAACTGCATGAGGCCCAGAGCCGTGGCGAACAGCTTTTGTTGAAGCTTCAGCGTGCCCAGCTCGAGTCCGGCAACCGCGAGCAGGTTGAGGCCCTGGAGCAGGCCCGCGCGCAGGCAGCGGCGCAGATGGAAGCGCTTCGTGCCGAGATGGAGCAACTGCGTCAGGAGAAGAATGCCGAGATTGACCGGCTGCGCGGAGAGTTGACGGCCGCCGGGGCAGGTCCCTCGAAAGGAGCCGACGCGCTGCTGGCGGTGCTGTGGGAGCGCCTGGCCTCGGCCCAGCCGCCTTTATCGCGGGGCGGCATTCAGCCCACGCATCAGGCGGCCGAACGGCTGGTCGACGCGTTCATCGAACTGGCGGCCTTTGTCGCCAAGTTCGACCAGGACATGCGCATGTTCCTGGGCAAGTACACGAAACACAACTCCCTGGTGGGCAAACCCTGGAAGGCTTACGCGGAGCGCGAGGATTTCCATCAGGTGATCCAGCAGACCGTCGAGCCCGCCGGGAACCGCAACGTCGGCGTGCTCAAGATGAAGCTCCGCGTGTGCCTGAAGTGGGCATTTGCGGCCATGGTCAGCTCCGACAGTGCCATCGAGTCACTGGCGGCCGAGTTGCAGTCCCACCTGATGGGTCCGGCCGGTGCGGGTTCCGATCCGCGCTGTACCGTTCGGGACTACCTGAAAAACAATGGCCCCGATCTGTTCCTGGAGCACATGCTCAAGCTGCGCAGCGAAAAACTGGCCGAAGTTTATGGTTTAGGAGTATGAACCGATGAAGACACACGATGACCGCTCGCGCCGGTGTCTCCTGTCCACGGGTCCCATCGTCCCCGCACTGCTGGCCGGTTGCCTGATGGCCACCGGCTGCTCGCGGACGCTGACCATCACGCAGGACAACGTGATCAACACCGCTCAACAGATCGAAGATGGCATCGATACGAAAGATCATACCGGCGCGCCGCTGGAACTCACCGCGGTATGCGTCTATCCCAAAGACCTCAAGAACGAGGCCAATGACCGGCTCAAGCCGGGCTCCGGCATTACCGCCAAGGAGTGGTACGAGCGCCGCCCCTTGCCGGGTGACCGCGTCGACATGGAAGCGACCCACAACCGCTTCCGACTGCCCAAGAACCAGGTTTTCCTCATGACCGACAGCTCCGAGGTCTATGGCTCCCGGATCGGCTCGTGGTTGCGCGGTGCTCAGCTCGACGGAGCCAAGCCGATTGTCAAGAAGGGCATCGAGTTCGACTCCTTCGCGCTGCATGACGATCTGGCGGTGATCTACATCTTCCCGAAATTCACGCGCAAGGGTGGCGAGGTGTTGCCCGTACAACCGGTCGTCTTCCACCCCCCCGGCGCTTACGAGAAGGACGTGTATATCCGCATCGGCGTGGACCCGAAGCGCGACAACTTCGGCCAGTACATCGAGATCGACCACGAGAAGTCGCCGCGCAAGCTGCACGGCAAAGAGAAGAACTGACGGGAGTATCAGCGCGCATGAACTTCTGGACGGAAATCCACTGGTCGGAGGGGATGTTCCTCCGGCCGCATCATCTCCAGGCGGCACAGCGCTGGACGGAAACGGTCATGCGCGCGGGCCTGGACGCCTCCCGGCCGTTCGCCTGGGGATTCGTTGATCTCCAGATTGCCAAGGAGCCCCTGGAGAACTTCACGCTGCGGCTGGACCGCTGCGACCTGCGGCTCAAGGACGGCACCTGGGTGCGCATTCCCGAGAACACGGCCGTCGAGCCCCTCGACTTCAAGAAGGCCATGGAGGCGTCGCCGGGCGGCATCGAGGTTCATTTCGGCATCCCCGACATGCAGGAGGTGCGGGCCAACTCCGTCTCGCTGGAGAACCCGGAGGCCTCCAATGGCTCGCCTCGCTACGAGCCGCATGCGCTCACTCGGCGGGACGAAAACAGCGGGGCCAATCCGCAGACCCTCTACGTCCGCAAGATGCGCGGCCGGCTGTTCGTGGCCGGCGAGGACATGACCGGCTACGAGGTCGTGCGTGTCGGGCGGATCAAGCGGACCGACCGACCTGGGGCGCTGCCCGAGCTTGACGAAGTCGGCGCCGGCCCGCTGATGGCCATCCAGGCCAGTGCCGGGCTGAGTGCTCTGCTCACCTCGCTGTCCGACCAGGTCGAGGCCAAGGACGAAATCCTCGCCCGCGAGGCCCGGGAGCATCGCATGCTCTTCACCGACGGCGTCGCGGCGAACATGGAACACCTGCTCAAGCTGCACGTGCTCAACGAATCGCGGGCCCACCTCAAGGCCATCCTCCAATGTCCCGTGCTGCACCCGTTCGACATTTTCATGGTCATGGCCCGCATGGTGGGGCACCTGTCGGTGTTCCACGATGATCTCGTGCCGGGTCCGCTGCCCACCTATGACCATGATCATCCCGGCGAGAGCCTGGACCGGCTGCGGCGCCGGTTGGTGGTTCTGCTGGACGCCATGCGGCCGATCGCCTACATCGAGCGGCCCTTCGCCCGCAAGAAGGACGACCGCGGCCGCGACGGGCTGGAAGTGGAGCTGGATCGCAAGTGGATCGACGACAACCTCGAGATTTTCGTCGGGTTCACCGCCCAGGAGATGGAGATCAACGAGCTGGAGCGGTTTATCAAGGGCACGTTCGATCTGAAGCTGGCGTCGCCGGCGCGGGCCAGCCGGATCCACGGCACGGCGGTCAGCGGTCTGCGCTTTCAGATCAAGGCGGTGCCCGCGGGCACCCTGCCGCGCCGCCAGGGCCTGCATTACTTCCGTATCGATAAGACCATCGGCCCCGACCGCACCGACTACTGGAAGGAGTGCGAGCAGGAACGCGGCATCCGCATGAGTATCCGGGAAGGCCAGATGGCGGCGATGGAACGCTTCCGGCCGGCCCTTTATGTCGTACAGAGGACGCCCTGACATGGCTGAGACCACACTGGAGCGATCGCCGTCCGTCCGGCTGACCGAGCTGTGCTGGCCGGTGTTCGAGTTCCTGACCCATTTCGTTCGACAGGTCAAGTACGGCTCCGCGCCGCCGCCCGAGCAGGTGCGCTACGAAGCGCTCTCCGCGCTGCGCGATGCGGAGGACATGGCCCGCGATGATGTGGCGACGGAGCGGGCGTGGCACGACCGCGTCAAGGCCATGCTGGTCTACCTGATTGATTACAAGATGCTGCACACCGAGTGGGACGGGCGGGATTACTGGTTCGACCACCGTTTCGAGACCGATCCCGAGGTGCTCAACGAGGTAGAAGCTCTCGGTGGCGAGAAGTTCTTCCAGCAATGTGACGAGTTGCAGCGCGAGTATGAGATCGCCGACCGGCGCGACCGGCGCGACAAGGACGAGCTGGCCGCGCAGCTCAATCTCTATTTCATCTGCCTGCGGCTGGGGTTCAAGGGTCGGTTCCACGATTACCCGCAGGAACTGGCCGATTACACCCGCCGCCTGTTCACCCGGCTGCCGGTTCAAGCCACCACCAAGAGCCGCGAGATGTTCCCGGAGGCCTATCGTCATAACCAGGAGCTCAAGGTGGACTACCGCCTGGGCATGAGCCTGGCCATGGTGCTGATCGTGTTCACGGTGATCGTGGCCTCCGCGCTGGTCACGTTCCGGGTGGCCTGGAGTCGGAACGTGAGCCGCATCTCGGACGTGGCCGCGGCCGAGTGGACGCCGGCTGCATCCGAGGGCAGCCCCGCCCCGGGAGCTTCGGGGGGCAGCCCGGCTCAAGGCGCGCCGGCGGGCGGTTGAAATCGGGGTTGTACGCGGCCTGACGGCAGTTGAATAGGGACCGACCATGAAGAAGATCATGACCGCCTATAAGAACCTCCCGCCCGAGCTGAAGATGATGATCGCTCTGGCGGGGCTGGGCACGCCCGCGGGCGTGATCTGGGTTCTTCAGAAATACACCGGCTTCAGTTACATCGAGATCATCATTGGCATGGCCGTGGTGGTCGGCGTGTTGTGCCTGGGGGGCTGGCTGGTCTCCAAGCTGTTCTCCTCGGGGGCGCGCCGCCGCAACCGCAAGCTCGAACAGGAGCTCTCCCGCGGCTCGGATGCCGGACCGGTGTCCATGGATCTGCGGGCCTCCATCAAGTCCAACAACGACAAGTTCTTCAACGCGATCCGCGACATGCGCAAGAATCTGCGGATCAGCGTCTACGACCTGCCCTGGTATATCGTCATCGGCGACTCCGGCTGCGGGAAGACGCGCCTGATCAACGAGGGCGGGCTCACGTTCTCCACGGGCAAACCCGAAGGGTACCAGTTGGGCACGTTGAACTACAACTGGTGGTTCACGGAGGACGCGGTCTTCGTGGACATGGCCGGCCGGCTGTGCAACCCGCAGGACGACGGCGACCGCCGCGAGTGGCTGGCCATGCTGGACACGGTGGCCAAAGGCCGCAAGGGCTTCCCCATCAACGGGGCCATCGTCTGCGTCTCCGCCGAGCATCTTCTTCAAGACTCTCCGGAGAAGCACGAGGCGGACGCCAACACCGCGCTGGAGCGGCTGCGCGACCTGCAGACCAAGCTGGGTGTGACCTTCGCCACCTACCTGGTGGTGACCAAGTGCGACAAGATCCTGGGCTTCATGCAGTTCTTCGACCGGGCCGAGCGCGACATCACCATGAAGAACCAGATCTTCGGCTGGTCGCGCCCGGGCAGCTTCAATGAGCTGTACGATCCCGAGCAGTTCGCCCGCGACCTCGACGGGATCTATTCGCGGCTCAACGAGCTGCGGCTGCGGCGGCTGAACGACGACGTGGACGAGGTCGAGCTGGGCCTGGCCTACACCTTCCCGGAGGAATTCCGCGCGCTGCGCGATCCACTCCAGACCTACATCCGCACGCTGTTTCCGATGATCAAGAACCCGCGCGCGGTGAAAAACCTGATCTTCCGGGGCGCTTACTTCACCAGCGCAACCCAGCAGGGTGCGGTGATCCTGAAGCATCTGGTGGAGCGCATGGGCGCCGATGCCGCGGGGCAGTTTGCTCCGTTGGAGAGTCTGTATCCGCAGCCCCGACCCCATTTTGTAAAGGATCTGCTGTTCAAGAAGGTCTTCCCCGAGCACGGTCTGGTCTTCCGCAACGAGCAGCAGGTGATCCGCAACCAGCGGCTGGCCCGGCTGCTCAAGTTCGGGAGTGTGGCCCTGGCCATCCTCTTGTTCGGCGCGTTCGGCTACGGGGCGATGACCTTCAGCAGCCTGATTCAAGAACCTCAAAGGCACGCCGACGAAGTGGTCACCAAGGCCGCCGCTGAAACGGCGTCAGTGAGCGACGTGAAGACGATCGGCGACGACGTTGCGCGGCTGGAGGCCCGTCCCTGGCCGGCGAGGATCCTGTCCCTGGGGATTGGGGCC
>BTUC01000112.1:0-17731 GCA_045863575.1 Phycisphaerae bacterium | reverse complement strand
CCGCACGAACTTCCGCAACCGGTACACGCGGCTGGGCGGCGCGGCCGCGACCGGTCCGGCCCGGCCTGGGAACCGCTCACCGGCGCCAATCCGCACCTGGATCAGAACCTGTTGCGGGTGCTGTATGTGCTCAGCGAGATGACCGGAGATCCACGCTACGCCGAGGCTGCCGACCACGAGCTCAAGTGGTTCCTGGAAAACACGCAGTCGCCGGTCACCGGGCTTCTGCCCTGGGGTGAGCACCTCTGTTGGGAAGTGATGACCGACCGTGTCGTCTCGCACGACAACGACGCTCATGAGTTCGCCCGGCCGTGGATGTTGTGGGAGCGCTGTTATGAGCTGGCTCCGGAGCCGTGCAGGAAGTTCGCCCTCGGTCTGTGGGAACACCAGATCGCCGATCACAGGACCGGCGCTTTCGATCGCCACGCGCCCTATTCCAAACACGGGCCTCGAGACGGCATGGACTTCCCCCGGCACGGCGGCTTCTACATCGGCACCTGGGCCCATGCCTACAAGCAGACCCAGGATGAGGTATTCCTACGGGCCATCGAGGCGGTGCTGGCCCGGTTCGAACGGAAACGCACGCAGAAGGACGGCAGCCAGTCGGCCACCATCGGGCCGCTCGAGCCGCACGCCGCCGCCGCTCTCGTGCCCGACCCGCTCGCATCGCGACTAAGGTCCTTCGCGCTGAAGGAAGACGAACTGATCATCCAATCTCTGCGGACGCCGGAGGGCGCCTTCAAGCCCGTGGAGGCCACCTGGGCGGCGGGTTACAGTTCCGGAACCGCCGCCTCGCATGCCATGTTCTACCTGGGTCGCTACGAGCAGGTGCCCAATCCGGTGTATCGCGATCTGTTGATCGCCGTGGCCAACGCGTACGTCGACTCGCGCCCCGCTGAGGACGTGGACGCCTGGCCCATGAGCTTTGGCCACGCCATCAGCCTGGAGGTGGCGGCCTACCGCATGACCGGCAAGCCGCTCTACCTGCAGCAGGCCCAGCGACTCGCCCGGCTGGCCGTGGAGCTCTACTGGCAGGACAACCCCCTGCCCCGCGCCAGTCTGCGCACCGGGCATTATGAGTCGATCACGGGCCCGGATTCTCTGGCCTTGGCCTTGCTGGAAGTGCACGCGGCTGAAAACAAACTCGAGGTACCACTTCCCTCGAACACCATTGACCGTTAGTGCCGTTCCAAATCATCACCGTCCTTGTGCCCGCAAACAGGACCGAATGCTGACCTGGATTGAGGAGGAGTGAAGTCGATGACGAAGTTGCCGAACGAGCATATCCGGAAGCTCCCGATCCTGGGTGCCTGCCTGCTGGCCTGGAGCGCACCGATACAGGGCCAGTCCCTCATCCTGGATGATCCGCTCCAGGGTTCCACCAGCGGTACGCGGGAAGGCGGCACATTCGTACCGGGCGGCTGGAAGGTCGTGGGGAAAAACGACTGCATCTACTGGCACATCCCCACCATCCTGCACGGAGCGGCGGAGTTCGACGTGCGCGGACTGCATCCCCAGGAATGCCGCCCCGGCATGGACGACAAGTCCGAGCTCTTTCACATGTACGACTACACCTGGCATAACTCGGACGTTCAGTACGGCGACCCGGGCTACCGCAACAATCCCTACAAGCACTTCGTTCGCAAGAACGGCTGTCTGGCCAGCTATAACAACACGGTCGATGCGATGGAGATTCTCTGGGCGGTGATGCCCGAGTATCGGGAGCCCGATACGCCCGTCCTCACCTGGGACCCGGCACGTACTTATCGGCTTCGGATGGAGTGGGGGCCTGACGGCGCGGGCAACAGCGCGCTGAAGATCTACCGGGACGGCAACCACCTGCTCACCACTTCCGTGCCCGGAACATATGCGCCCGCGGGACACTCCGTCCGCATTGCCGCCAGCCCCCGGCGGGCCGAAGATGCCGGCGCACCCCTGGAAGCCGTGTTCAGCAACGTGAGGGTGTGGGACCTCGATGTGATCCCCATTCCGGGCCCGCCGGTCATCACCAGCCCGACGGCCGGCGAAGCGGTGAATACGCCGATCGCGTTCATCGCCTGGACCGGCGACCCGCACACACGCTATCAGGTGCGGATCACCACCCGGAATACGCCCGACGAGGGGATCGTCTGGGACTCATCCGACACCACGTCGGGAAAAGACTTTGCGTTCACCTGCGTCCTGGCCGACAAGCTCACCTACTATGCGTTCGTTCGCCTGGGCAGCTCAGCGGGCTATGGCCCGTGGAACGAGTCTGGCCGGGTCTTCCGCGTGGATACCGCGCGCGTCCCGCCAGGACCAGACACGATCGGGCTGAAAGGAGACGTACTCAAGCGCAACAGCGGTCCGGCGTTCAACGGACTCGGTGTCACCTACATGCAGGCGCTGCGACGCTGCAAGTACGACCGCAACCGCCTGATCGCCGACCTCGACTTCCTGCGCTCGCGCGAATTCAACTACGTTCGTATCCTCTCGATGGTGGGCTGGTATCCGGCCTGGCAGGGCAAGGAGATCGCTCCCGTCAGCTTCACCAGCCAGAACGGCACGTTTGTTCCCGCGTGGTCCGACTACTGGCAGCAGTTCCGCGAATGCATCGATCTGATCTACAGCCGCGGTCTCCTGACGGAAGTCACGATTTTCGCCGACGCCCAGCTCATGCCTAACAAGGCCGATCGGATCAGCCACATGGACATGCTGCTGGCCAACCTGGCCGGCCGTGAGCACAAGGTGATCCTCCTGGAGGTCGCCAACGAAGCGTGGCAGAACGGCTTTCCCGGCCAGCAGGGCATCGCCGACCTGCGCGAGTTTGCCCAACACCTCGCCGACCGCACGGAAATCCTGGTGGCCATCAGCGCCACCTTCGGCGGCACCAACGCCAGTCTGGAGGAAATGTACGCAGGCAGTGCCGCGGACATCGCCACCGAGCATTTCACGCGCGATATCAGTCCTCCCGAGGGTGGATGGCGGCCGGTGTACGACTGCTGGCGGCTGGAGAATGCCATGGGCGTACCGCCCGGGTCGAGTAATGAGCCCATCGGACCCGGCTCGTCAGTGAGCGCCGAGAACGACCCCATCAAGCTGGTCATGGCCGCCGCGTTCGCCTGGGGCGCCAACCTGCCCATGTATGTCTATCACACGGGCGCAGGCGTGTTCGGCGACACCACCTTCCAGAGCATGGCCGGCGTGAGCAGCTACCTGCACCTGAATGACATCCTCCCGGGAGAGTTAGCGGGCTGGGCACGAAACGACGGCAAGGAGGCCTCTGCCGCCTTTACCACCTATGCCAACGGACAAGCGAACAGGTGGTGGACGGAAGTGTCCAATCCCACCAGCGGCGTGATCCGTCATACCGGCAAGATCAAGGGCAACGAGTTCATCACCCTGCCGATCGGTATTCTTCCCGGTGGAGTCGAGCTGGAGAGCCGCCGGCCGATGAGCTTCCGGGTCTATGATCCACTCACCGGCCAGTCGACCCGTCTGACCAAGAACGCGGGTGATCGTTTCACGCTGGGCGTCGGCCCCGGCGCGTACATCATCCGCGGGGCCTTCCTCGACCTGCCCGGCGGCAACGAGGTCACCATTGACCTGGGTGCTCCGGATGCACCCAACGGAATCATCCACCCGCAGGGCGGCGACGGGGACACCACGCCGGCCATCGTCGGCGGACGCAGCGCCCGGCGAAACACCAACTCGAACGAGGATCACTACTTCTACTTTGACGTCAGCGAGGCCTTTGCTTTTCAAGGCAACCGGCCCGAGCTGTTCATCACCATCGACTATTACGATGCCGGCACGGGCACGTTGTCGCTCCAGTACGACTCCAACGCGGGCAACGATCTGCCCGCCTTCTACCAGGAAGGCGGCAGCGCGGTGCTTACCAACACGAACTCGTGGAAGACACGTACCTTCCGGATCAATGACGCCTTCTTCGGGAACCGCCAGAACAGTGGCGCCGATTTGCGCATCGGGCACATCGGCGGCAGTTTCTACTTGGACAAGGTGCGCGTACGGCTTGGGTTTCCCACCGACTATGACGCGGACGGGGACGTAGACCAGGACGACTTCGGGCATTTTCAGAGGTGCCTGTCCGGCTCCGGGCAGGCGCCTCCGGCCGGTTGTGCCGACGCGGATCTGGATGTGGATGGTGATGTGGACGGTACAGATCTGACCCTCTTTGCGGCCTGCCTGAGCGGAGCCGGCCGGTCGCCGGGTTGCTAGTTCCGGTTCCAGTTCCTCAGTTTTGTAGCGGCCAGCGTCCCTGCCGGCCGTTCAGCCAACAGGCAAACGGGCCGGCTGGCACGCCGGCCGCTACATCAGGACTGACTGACTCACATGAGGCGGATGACCAATGCCAGCAACCAGGATCTGGGTTCGGGTCCCGCATCTTGCGGTTGTTACCGCCGGGCTTCTGGCCGCTCTGCTGCCCATACCGCTTCAGGCTGCCGGCCTGGCCGTTCACTCTTCGGGTCGATACTTTCAGGACGCCGCCGCAAAGCCGCTCTTCCTGATCGGGTACTACAATTGGGCCTCGGTCGCTCCCGACTGCTACATCGATCACCCTTCCCGCTATGCCGCCATGATGCAGCAAGGCAGCCCCTACGGCATGAACTACCTCCGCATCAGCCTGGGCATCAACCGAATGACCGCCGAGACCAATCCGCCGAGTTGGGACGGGCGACCCACACCGATCGTGTTTAACTACGTCAATGGCAAAGCCGACCTGGATCAATGGGATTCTGCTTTCTGGGCGGGGCTGCGCTCGCAAATCGAACTCGCCGCCCAGCATGGCATTCAAGTGCATGTCGCCATCTTTGACGGCGTGGACATCCGCGGCGGCAGTCAGTCTTATCGGTGGGCCAACTCCTACTGGAACATCGACAACCAGGTACGCGACTTCTTCGGCGATCTGGACGTCAACAATGACGGGAACGCAGACCGTAACGGCGAATTCTACCGGACAGCCGAGTTCACCGGTGATGTTGGCGTGGGCAGGTATCAGCGGAGGGTGATCGAAAAGGCGATCGTGGAGACGGCCGGCTACGATAACGTCTTCTTCGAGATCGGCAACGAGCTGCTCAGCTCCCCCGCTGATTGGAATGCCGCGGTCATCAGCTACGTAAGTTCGAAGTCGTCCAAGGTCATTACGCAGAACGGGGGCTCCCTCGCCGCCAACCTGGATGGCTGGGCCCAGCATGAAGCCGACACGCCGCTGCAACTCAAACAGCACCTCACGTCTATCGTCGGACAGGGCCATCCTGCGTGGGAAGACCCGGACGGACCCGACCTGATCTCGGCGGGTCCCCACGATCTGCGCCGTTCCGCCTGGTACTCGCTCGCCGGGGGGGCAGCGGGCTGGGGCGGCTTCACCACCGATTTCTGGGCCGGCGGCAGCGGCTTCAACGCCCAGAAGGCGGGGTATTACCGCAACCT
Organism: Phycisphaerae bacterium; assembly: GCA_045863575.1. GTDB lineage: Bacteria > Planctomycetota > Phycisphaerae > UBA1845 > PWPN01 > JAAXZI01. The sequence continues at coordinate 12,301 of BTUC01000112.1, read as the reverse complement.
TGTCAGATTCATCAGCGAATCCGGCCTGCGCTTCTGGGACATGGTTCCTCGGCACGACCTGATCGAAAACGGCGATGAGAACTCGCTGCTGACCAGAGTCGGCGCGGAGTATCTCGCTGACGTGTTGAACGATCCAGCCGTCACCATCAACCTGTCGGAGTTGGAGGGCCCGGCGCGTGTGCGTCTTTATGATCCGCGAGCCGGGGCGTGGATGTCGGACCTGACCAGCACAGGCGGCAGTTGGAAATCGTTCACCCGGGCCGATGGGATGGACGACTGGGTCATCCATATCACCAGTGCTTCTCCTTCACCCGACCTGGATGGAGACGGGGATGTCGACCAGGAGGACTTCGGTGTTTTCCAGACTTGCTTTTCCGGATCGGGCCACATTTATCCGGCCGGCTGTGCCCGCGCGGACCTGGGCAGCGATGGCGACGTGGACGGAGACGATCTGAGCGTTTTCGTGAATTGCATGAATGGCCCCAACCAGCCGCCGGGATGTTGACGCATCCCGCACCGAACCGACCGCGGTTCGCGCTGGAAGGAGCGCACCACCCGATCACCGGCACGCCGCGCCGCCCCCTCTCACGGGCCATCCGGCTCGATCGGCACGGTCACCACATCCCCCGTCTGCATCGAAAAGGTCTGCCCCCGACACGGGAAGGCAGTTTGTTTCCAGGCCCGCAGCGTCGCCTGGCCCCGGCCGTCGACCACCTCGCCAGAAACGGTCACGCCCGCCAATGTGCGGATGTTTCCGAAGCGCACTCGCCCCGCCCACGGTATGCAAGGCGCCAGATCCAGCCGCTCCCACCAGGTTGACACCACCGTCTCCAGGATGGCCTGGGCGAACATGCCGTGCGTGGTGACATAGTACACCAGCCCGTTGCCGCTGGATTCGTAAAACTGAATCCACTCCGGGTCGGCATATCGCGCCGGCTGGACCTGCTCCCAATCCTTGCGCCAACCAGCGGGATCGTGCATGCGGGCGCTGGCGAGGATAAACTCGCCCAGCGTGTGGCCGATGAACCGGGGTTCGTTCGCACCGGCGGTGATCTCATAACGGAGTTCATAGCTGCGCCGCGTCGGCCCGTCAGGCTCGCCGCCCAAGGGCAGATGAACCAGCGCAGCCAACTGATCGGGGTGTTTCTGCCGGCCGAAGTCGCGGGCGCCCGAGCCGATGTTCGAATAGTACAGCCCTTCCTTTGACAACAGCGCTTTGTAGGCCAGCCCGTCCTGCAGCATACCGGCCATGCGCCCGTCGCGATCCAGGCCGTGCTCGATCGCACGTCGGAAGGCATACTCCGCGCTGACTAGCGTACAGAGGTAGTCCGGCTGATTGAGCCCTCCCGATTCATCCAGCCCCAGCGAAGGCACGATGGAAAAATGCCACAGGCCGTCCTGGCCTTTCCGGGCCATGCTCAGGTAGAACCGCGCCGCCCCCTCGATGAGTGGAAGGGCATGTTGCTTCGTCCAGGCGGGGTCGTTGACCATAATCGCAGTCTGATGGGCGATGCGCGACATGTGGCCGGCGTTGTAGATCGGGTAGTAGTTTTCGTTGGGCGGCTCGGGCAAATGGAAGTCCTCGGCCGGTCCATATGGGAACACGTGCGGCAGCATGATGCCGTCAATTTTCCAGATCCGCCGTGTGTACTGCCTGAGCCCCTCGCGCCGGCTGCTCCAGAATTCCACCCACCGGCGGGCCGCGTCGATCTGTCCTGTCCACAGCAGCAGCGGTTGACGGCAACCCGAGTCAAAGGGAAAGGGGAAAGGCCACCCCGCACCGGTCAAGCCGTTGGGCGGTGAACAGCCGATCCCGTCGTCGTTGTGCGACGAGAGCACGTAAGCCATGGACCGGATCCAGACCTTCTGAGCCGCTTCATCGGGCAGATCGAGCCAGGCGCCGCTCTCCCATGCCGAATGCCACCAGGTCCGGGTGGCCCGAAGCGAGTCCTGCACGGAGCCCTCGATCGCCCCCCCGATGGCGACGAGGACTTCGTGACGGCCGGGTGAAAGACTCAGCCGAAGACCCTCCGGTACCGCCGACGGCTCGGCCGTGCTTTGAACCGTCAGCGTTGTTCGCGCCGTCAGGCAGCGAATCTCGGCGTGCCAGGTGCCGGCCTTCATTTCCCCTTCAAAGTCCTGCTCCATCTGCTGGTTGTAGTGCACGGAAAGCCGCCGGAGCGGGGCGATGATAATGGGCGGACACCGCCCCTGGACGTCAATTTGGAAGCCGACCAGGTGCCGGCGGACAGGATCGATCCAACTCAGAACCTCAACCGTGCCTTCGGCAGTCCGGAAGCGGGTGAGGATCGTGCCGTCGTGAAACGACTGGTGCTGCGCGTAATCTCGGACTTCGCGTGGCTCATGGCCCCAGTGGATCGATGCGACCGGCAGGAGGTAATCGGCGTTGTGCTTCGCCCGCACAACGTGCCCCAGGTGGGTGAAATGGCTGACCCCTCGGAGCGGGTACGCTCGCTGATCCTCCGGGCCCGCGTGCAATCCCCACGGCCCGAAGCAGCAGCCGATTCGGCCGTTGCCCTGGTATAGCGGCAGCCAGGGCCGGTCCTTGGCCGGGGCTCGGTCGCGCCGGATGTCGCCGCGCGCGACGAGCCCGGCCGTTTCGATGGGCGGTTCGGCAGTTGCCGGCAAAACCGCCGTACTCAGCAGCCCGCCCACAAAAAGCAGCGGACAGAATGCGGTCAGCCCTCTGAAGAACGGTCTCGGGCTGAGTCCACCTGTCAGACGCGGGTCACACATGTCTTCGTTCCTCCGGACCTTCTATGATCGATTGCCGCCCACCAAGTGCCGGCCCCCATAAAGCCGGCGCGCCGCAAGCGAGCTGGGCTTCCGGGTCAGCGGGCCTCACCAGAGCCCCCGGCACGGATATCCCGCGCGGAGAGGATCTGTCCCTGACCCCGGAGCACCCTCTGAAGCCGATTGAGATCAACGCGATGAATCGTCGAATCCTGATGGATGGCCAGCGCCGCGGCCACGCCGCTGGATTGACCGGCGATCATGTACTGCGGCTCCATCCGGAAGGATGCGTACGCAACCGTGCTCATCGATGCGCAAACCGGCACCAGCAGGTTATCGCATTCTTCTTGACGCGGCAGCAGGCAGCGGAATGGAATCTCGTAGGGCTCGACCGGGTAGCTGAGGTAGCCCTCCTGCAGCACTTCCTCCTTGACTACAGGAAACCGGGAAATCTCGCAGGCGACCCACTGCACCTCGCGTATATCGATGTTGTAGCCCCCCATGCCGATCGAATCGTACTTACTGCGATGCTTCTGCAGATCGTGCTGGGTCAGGATGTACTCACCGAGCATGCGCCGCCCCTCGCGGATGTAAAGCTGGTGGGGCCAGTGACCGGTATCGACGAACTCGTCGCGGGCCAGGCCCCACGGAGCCATCTCCTGCCGGATGCTCTCCGGGACAGACGGATCGTTCTGGAGAAAGTAAACCAACCCATGCGCCCACTCCAGGTGTTCGTTCCAGATTTCCCGGCGTCGTTGGGTATCCGCCTCGGGATACTCCCAGGCGGCGCCGAGCGGCGCGGTGGAGACGAATCCGCAACTGTTGATGTCCGTTTTGTTGTTGGGCATATGCGAGAGACACATGAAGTGCCTCAGACTCAACCTGTTTTCGGCTGAACGCAGGTAGTTGCGGACCAGGCCGAAGCGCGCGGCATCGTAGTTGGCCGGTCGGGGAATGGGAATGCGGTTGGCTGGATCATCTGTCAGACACAGGCGGAACCCGTAGGTCTGAAACCGCCCGTCCCCGGCGCCGACCGGCGCCAGATCCGACTGACGCACGACGTAGGGCAGGAGCTTGCCATCCTGTCCGTAAGCGGGAACGGCCGCAATCGCCTGGTGGTGGCCGGGCATGATCTCGCGTCTGCCGGCCAGCGACTCACCGTACTTGTCCCTGCCCTCACGGCCGACGACGTAAGAGACGCCCGCGGCCTTCATCAGGTCGCCCTCATAGGAGCAGTCAACGAAGATGCGGGCCGCCACCTCGCCGCCGGCGGTCTTAAGCCGGGTAATGGAGCTCTCATTCTTCTCGACCGATACCAGCGGCTGCTCGAACACGACCTCGACGCCCGCCTCCTTCAGCCAATCGTTGAAAGTTGCCTCGGCCACGTGAGGCTCAAAGGTCCAGGCGATGTCCTGGCCGTAGTGCTTCCCCACACGCTCGAAAAACTGCCGGGCCATTCCTCCGATGACCTGCTCCTGGCGAGCCATGTCGGTTTTGCCCAGCCCGCCGGAAACCATGCCGCCGATATGCCGCCCCGGCTCCAGCAGGAGCACGCTGGCATTCTGCTGCCTGGCCGCGATGGCGGCCATGGCCCCGCTGGCCGTCCCGCCGTATACCAGGATGTCCACCTGCCGTGGCGATTGTCCCGGCAATGCACCGCACAACAGCAAGATGCCGGAGATGAAGCTCGTCGGCCCCATGCAACTGCCTCCTCGCGATGCCCCACTCCCGCCCTTGCACCACATCCCGTCAGGGCTTGTGCCACTGCTCTGTGAGCTTGCTGGAAACGAGAGGAACCGCCCTTCGTGTCCGAACACCGCTGACACATCTTCGCCGGGGCATAGCCCGGCTACGACGTTGCGAGCGCAGCAGTGGCACACCCATCGGTCGACCAGTCTACAGGCCTGTCAGGATAGGCTCTCATCCAACGAGCCCATCTTCCCTTCAGACTCTCAAACCGGCAAGCCCTGGATGCCCTCCGGATGCCCTCTGGCTCCCCTTCGGTTATCTTCTAACAGTGTCCCTTCTCGTTGACGAATGCCGCGTCCGTAGCGGCCGGCCTCCGTGCCGGCCGCAACGGAGCTGGGGACCTGGAAAGGTACGGGGATCGCGATCAAGGGCCACCGGAGTGTGCGCATGAACACGCCCTCTTCTGCCCGACGCCGGCGTTCTTCTGCCTCGTCAGCACTTCTTTCATGGACTCTACGACTACGAGGTCAAAATGAAAGCTTCGAATGAAGACGGGAAGCGGCTTTTGCGTTCCGACCACAGCCGTCCATCGGCACCGGCTGTGTGCCGGCGCTTGTGCCTCGCCTCGGCGGCCGTCATGCTCGCGGTGGGCCTGATCATGAATCTGCCGCGATACCTCGTCGCCGAACCCAGTCCCGCAGTGCCGCCCGGAGAATCGGTGGAATCGTCCGCGGCACTTGAACTGATGGAGATACTGAGGCCGAGCCGCGGCTATCTTTTCGACGAGGCCGGGCAGGCGTTGATCGAGCGTCTGAACCGCCAGATCCGCGAAACCCGCGAGCGAGAAAGCAAGGCCGACCAGCTCCAGACAACCCGCGGGATCGCCGCCGAACGCGAGCAGGCTGAAAAGAAGCTTTTCGATCTGGTGGAGCAATGCGCTCAGCTTGTCGAGGTGAAGCTGGCCGGTGGCCATGCCATCGCCGAGGCATCGGCTCCGATTCGACTGCCCGGAGACGCCGGCGCCCTTCTGATTCGTGTCCGCATGGGAGCCGGTGAAGCGTGCTGCCGCCGCGTGGAATACGATCTGTCCCAGAGCCGTGCCTCCATTCCTCTGGACATCGCGCCGACGGGGACCACATGGGCCGTTGTGGGGCTGACCAACGTCCCGGCGGGAGTGAGCTCGCTGGTGTTTGAGTTCAAACCACTGGGCGGCAAGGTCCACCCTCTGGCCTTGTCCGTGAAAGCGCCGCAACCGGCTCATGTTTGGATTCAGATCCTGTCCGCCCGCACCGGCGAGCCGGTCCCCGCGATGATCGAGCTGACCTGGAAGACGGACGGCGCCGGTCGGCGGCCGGTGAACGCCGTGGACTTTTCCGGACAGTTTGACAACCTGGGCAGAGCCAGTGCCCAGAGGCACGCCAACCTGGCCGGCCGGCTGAACGGCCGTCTGTGGTGGTGTGTGCCCGGGCCTTTTGACATGCCTCTTCCGCCGGGCGAGTGGCACATCGCCATCCGCCACGGCCTCGAGTACGTTCCGGTGACGGATGCCTTCCAGGTGGCTCCCGGTCAGATGCTGGAAAAGACCTATCGGCTCAGACAGTGGGTCGACATGCCGTCCGGCGGCTGGTACTCCGGGGATGATCATGTGCACTGCCGGCTAACCAGTGACGACGATGCCGATCGCCTGATGGCCTGGGCCCGGGCCGAAGACGTTCACGTCATCAACGTGCTCAGGATGGGCGACGTCTATCGCACCTGGTTTCAGCAGCGGGGCTTCGGACCAGCCTTCCGCAAGACGAGCGGCAACTACGTCCTCGTGCCCGGCCAGGAGTGCCCGCGGACGCACTCCGACGGCTTCGGGCACACCATCAGCCTGAACCTGACCGCCGCGGTGCGCGATGTGGACCGCTACTGGCTCTACGACTGGGCGGCCGATGCGGTCCACGCCCAAGGTGGCCTGTTCGGCTTCGCCCATGCCTACCTGACCCATCCCTACATCCGGCGAGGCATGAGCCTCATCGCCACCGCGCCGCGCGTCGACTTCGCCGAGATCATGCAAGTGGGCCAGATGGGTACGGATTTCTACTATGACTTCCTGAACCTGGGCTACAAGCTCACCGCGACGGCCGGGTCGGACGTTCCGTGGCAGGGCACGCTGGGCGAAGTCAGGACGTATGCCTTCATCGGCCGTCAACCCTTCTCGGCGGATGCGTGGTTCGACGCGCTCCGGAACGGCCGGACGTTCGTCACCAACGGCCCGATGCTCGAGCTGCGCGTGGACGAAGCCATGCCCGGCGACCAGATCACACTGGGGCAGGCCGGCAGCCTTCACGTGCGGGCGCGGGCCTGGGGAGATCCCGATGTGATGGTTCCCGTTCGGCTGGAGATCGTCTGTCACGGCGAGGTGATCCGGCAGGCGGAGTCATCGGATCTCGGCCGCCAGGAACTGACTCTTGATTTCGAGCTGCCTGCGGAAGACGGCTTCTGGCTGGCGGCCAGAGCGACCGGCAGCGACGGATCCCGGGCGCATACCACGCCTGTGTACGCAGTGCGCGAGCCGCTGCGGTTCTGGAAGCTCGAGGCCGTGAACGGCCTCATTGCTCAGCGAATGGAAAACCTTCAAGACATCGAGCGGCTGATGGCCGAAGCCCGCCGGCGCGTAGAAACGGGCGAAGACGAGGGCAACCTGACCGCCCGGACGATGGCGCAACAAGCCGGCGAGTTGCAGATCCGCATCTCAGCCGCCCGTGCGTTTTACAATGATCTTCTCAACACCGCTGCCCGTGAACGGAAACTGCGCAGCAGTCCTTGATGACCAAGTCGGCCGCCGGACAACCACTGCTCCGGCCGGACGGATGACCGGACCCCGGTTCCGATCGCGCCGGATGGCCCCCTGGCCGCAGGCTCGGGTGGATGCCTGCGGCCAGGTGGGCGCAAATCAGTCATCGCAGGCCGGATCGGCCGCCGCCACCGAACCGCTGTAGCAGCGCTGGAACCAGCCGAAGTCGCTCTGATCGATAGCCGAGTCGCCGCTAACATCCAGGCAGCGGCAATTGAAGGACAGCGCCTCGAACACCGACGCGGCGGGGGCCGGACCGGTCGCACATTCTTCGAAAGCGACCAGATCCTGAGCAGTCACCTTCCCGTCCTGAGTTTCCTGGCTGGTTTCGTCACGCAGGTCGAACACCGGATCGGGGCAAACTCGGATGCACCGCGTGAGGCTCACATCGTCCAGCATCACCGTGTGGCCCTGCGCCTCGGCATTGTGAAGCCGCTCGATCCGAATCTGCTCAACCGAATCACCCGGATCCTCAAGGTTGTCTGGCGGGTCGTGGAAAAACTGGCCTTTGTCGACGCCGTTGACCAGGAACCGCGTCGTGTTCGCTACCGTGTCGATGATGATCTCCAGCTCGTCCCAGGTTCCCGGACCACTCAGGTTGACGACATCCGTCACCAGGTCGGTCCCATCGATGCGGCCGCGAACGGTGGTGCCGCTGCCCATCCACCGGCCGAAGTTGGCGCCCAGCTCGCCGTCGAAATAGAGGCTCCACATGTTGACGTCGCCGGTGCCGGCCTGCACGCGAGCCTTGGCGGAGATCTGTCGACCCAGACCGCACGCCGGGCAGCCGTCCGGTACATCATGCACGACGTCGATGCTCTGAGTCGATCCCAGTGCTCCCCACGAACCACCGGTAATCTGGACGGCTCCGCCCTGGACTTGGATCGGATGAGTCACACCCACCGGACGGCCGCTCCATCCCGGTGCCAGGTCCAGTCGACCATCGGCGTAGCCGAACTGCTCAGTGAAACAGTCATCCACCATCAGCTTGATCACCCGCGTGTAGATTGTTGGCGAGGGACAATTGCTGGTAAACCGGATGTATCCGACGTGCAGTCCGCCGGACAGGTCAGTGGCATCCAGGCTGGCCGTGACCGTGTCGCTCAGCCCTGCGGTCAGCTCGATGGGGTCAGTTTCGCTCAGCGATAGCCAGGAATAGTCGGTCGGTGAACCATCGGCATTAACCTCGGCCGCGGTCAGACTCAGGGTATCCTGATTATTATTCAGAAGCGTAAACTCGAACGCAGCGGGGCTCGCCGCTCCGTCCGGTTCCGCGTATGCCACCTGGGCAGCACTCGGCGTAACCAGCGCTGAACAGGTGCCGGGACAGGCCGTAATCTGGATATCATCGATCAGCAGGTCGCCCGTGGTGGTGGTAATCGCCTGCCGCTCGATGCGGATCCGGCTGAGCGTGTTACCGGCGTTATTGGCGGCCGCACCATCCACGCCATGACTGACCGGGTTGACGAAGTTCGGCGGATTCGCCGGCAGGAGGACGTTGTTCAGATAATAGGTGGCCTGGTTGGCGGCTGTGTCGATGACCACTTTGGCTTCGTCCCACGTGCCCGGGCCGGTCAGGTTCGCGACATCGGTCAGGTATCCAAGTGCGGCGCCGCCGGCTCGCCCGCGGATGTTGGTGGAGGTGCCATAGAAGCGCGCCAGGTTGGCGTCATTGGCGTCATCCAAGTAGATGCCCCACAGCGTGCCGCCGCCCGAACCGCCCTGGACCTTGAAGGTCACCGTGATCGTGCCGTCCTCGCACGGTGGGCAGTCCACGCTGAAATCGGCCTGCTCCACAGCGGCAGTGCCGTCCGCGCTGATCCTGATCACACCGTCCTGCACATCGATGTCCAACGGGAGATTCGGCGTGGTATCCGCTCTCGTCTGGCCCGTCCAGCCATTCTGGCCCGGAAGCGTCCCGTTCGAGAAGCCGTCAAAACTCTCCGAGTAGCACGTCTGCGCCGACGCCGGACGTGTCCACATCACTGACAGGGCCATCCATGTGCAAAGGACCAAACAAACTCTCGTCGACATCTCGGCAACCTTTCCTGAAAGGGACGCCTACACGAATTAACAGCCAGGAACGACCGGGCGTGGTCTTGACGGCCATGCCCGGCCGTTCCGGTACCTCAGCCGGCGGAACCGCCTCACCCGCAGGAGAACCGCAGATGCGCCCTCCGGCGGAGGATGCGGATCAACCCCGGCTCTTCCGGCGGACGAGCAGGCAGCCTCCGACCAGCAGCGCGGCCAGCGAGGCCGGCTCCGGCACAAGGCTGATGTTGTCGATGAAGACCTGCTCCTCCGGATCGAAGCTGATATTGGTCGTGGCCCGGATCAGGATCTGCGCCACGGTAGAGCCGGTCGCTCCGGAATGGTTCAGTGAGCCCTGCAGCACGTTGTCCGCATAGTAGGTCGTCGTGCGGGCCACCGTGTCGATGACGGCCGTCAGCGTGTGCCACTCATCGTCCGCCAGGAAGACCTCGGTCAGCACCGTTCCATCGATCCGCGGCCGATAGCTGTCCTGCTTTCCGTACCAGCGGGCCAGGTTGAGCCCGGCGGCGTCGTTGAACTCGATGGAATACATGTTGCCGCTACTGCCGGCTCCGCCCCGCTTGAAGTCGAGCTGGGCGGTGACCAGTCCGGTTTCTGAAACCGCCACGCTCAGATCCCGGTTTTGGCCTCCGGGTGGCCTGTCGGCTCCGCCGGAGTCGATCCGGACGACGCCGTTCACGACCGTGGTCACGCTGGCCGCGCTATCCACCGAGGTGAGTTGCCAGGGTGGACTGCCCACAGACTGAAGATCACCGTCAGGATAGTTGAACGCGTCAGTGAAGGCGGCATACACGGCCGGGGTGCTCGCCGACAACAGAATGGTTGCCAGCGCGGCGAGGCGCAATGTCCTCGTCAGCATCTCTCACTCTCCTCTCTCCCAAATGAAGAACATCGTCCGCTGTGCTCCCGCGAGACAGACAGACCAATCACGCGCCAAAAGGCTTTCTGAAATGTCCCCCCCGCCTCAAGTGAAACGGGGCTGGCCCAGAGTAACCGACTCGCTCGCGGCATGTGGCATAGAGCTGCTGGCCGAAATTGCAGAAGGCGCCGCGAACTGAACAGGAGCATCCTAGCATGACGGAACCGCCGATGCAACAAATTCTTTCGGACCCTCTCCTCGTATCCTCCTGCAAGGGTTGACTTGTCCGCCGTTGCTGGCTTATTCTTACAGTACCACATCGTATGTAGTTGGGCGCTATATCATCGAGCTCGGGGAGGATGCTGTGCAGAATTCGCGTCAATGCGCTGTCCGCATGGGCTACTGCTCCCAGTCGGCGACGGCCGGATTCACGCTGATTGAGGTGCTGGTCGTTGTCGCCATCATCGCCCTGCTGGTGGCGATTCTCATACCGTCGCTGACTCGGGCGCGGGAGCTGGCCACCGGGGCTGCCTGCGGCTCAAACATGCACCAGATCGCCATCGCCATGCATGTCTATACCAGTGAGCAGAGATCTTTTCCGGGCACCCACCAGGCGTTCCGGGCGGCCTGGGAACAGGCCGGCCGGCCGGGCACCGGATGGCCCGACTGGAAAGCAAGCGACTCCTGGGTTGGTCTGCGCCACCAGGAGATGGAGTACGACACGAATAAACAGCAGGAACTCTGGGCCCACATCGATGCAACCGTGCCGCGACAGGGCTCGCTCTACAAGTACCTGAAGAATGAGAAGGTCTACCTCTGCCCCAAAGATCGCCGGGGCCTGCCTGATCCCAATGATCCCAAGGGTGGCGGGGGAAACGGTGTATTCAGCTATACCATGAACGGCCTGCTGGGGTTCAATACTCCGGAGCACGTGAACTCATTCACGTACGTGGCCGACTTCAGGCAATATAAGGGCGCCCTGCCCGTCAAACGAGAAGTCATCCCTGCGGGCACACGCGTCACCTGGAGCAGCTCGCGGATGATCCTTCTCATGGAGGAGCATCCCTGGAACAACCTCAACCACGGTTGGGTCGGCGACAGCATGTCCGCGGATAGCTATCTTGTGTTTCGGCACTCCCCAAGCCGAACGGAGGGGCGCGCGAATTTCGCGTTCGTGGATGGCCATGTGGAAATGAAACGCCACCCCTACAGTGTGACCGTGCTCAACCCCACCGGGCGGGGGGTCACTGGCGCGCTCCAGGGGTTGGACATCTTCAACGAATACCTGCTACCCTACGCTCACGACGGCAACGCGGGCGGCGCGGCGAACCAGAAAGCCTTCATGCGCCAGTTCAAGTATCCGTATCTGGACTGATCCGGGATCAAGTCCACTCGCGATCCCGCGCCGGACGATCGCAGGGAGCACCCCGTGCGCATTATTCGCCATCTGCGCTGGTACATCGCGGGCATGCTCATGCTCGCGACCACCATCAACTACCTGGACCGGCAGACGCTCTCGGTAGCCCAGGTGGTGCTCGAAGAAGAACTGAACCTCTCCAGCAGTGATTATGCCACCATCGTCGCGTCCTTTCAGTTTGCGTACGGGCTCATGCTCCCGGTGGGCGGCCGGCTCATGGACTGGCTGGGCCTGCGGCGGGGGTTTACCCTCTGCGTGCTCTGGTGGTCGCTGGCGAACATGGCTCACGCCTTCGCCCGGGGCGTCGTGTCGCTCTCGATCTTCCGGCTCCTGCTCGGCTTGGGCGAGGCGGGCAACTTCCCGGGCAGCGTCAAGGCCGTTTCCCAGTGGTTCCCGGCCCGCGAACGCGCCACGGCCACCGGGATCTTCAACCTGGGTGCGGGGACTGGTGCGCTGATCGCCCCCCCGCTGGTCGGCTGGATGATCCTGAGCGTCGGCTGGCAATGGACATTCGTGGCGACCGGTGCGCTGGGATTCGTGTGGGCGGCGGCCTGGCTGTATCTCTACCGCGAGCCGGCCCGCAACCCACACCTCTCCGCCGAAGAGCTGGCCTATATCCGGGAAGGTGATTTCTCGGAGGAATCTGCGGCAGTGCTCCAAAAGGGTTCCTGGAAGATGGTGCTGACGCGGC
>BTUC01000111.1:0-18103 GCA_045863575.1 Phycisphaerae bacterium | reverse complement strand
CGCGTCCAGTCATGAGGAAAGCCAGGGAAAAAGGGGCAGAACAATGACGCTCAAGAAGAACATACGCAGTCGGATTCATCAGGCGCTGGTGGCGGGATTGACGCTCGTTTCGGGCGCCATGTACCAGAGTGGATGTGTGGACTCGGGGTTGGGGGATTACTACTACCCGTCCTCCTACGACGTGTGGGACGGCGGCTGGTACGGCCCGATCGACGACGATGTCTTCCAGAACGCTGCCGATGCGTGGAGTGATTACATCCGCATGTGAGTCTCCGGCGTCGCAATGAATTCCAAGGGGATCGCATGCCCTGCAAAAAAGACCGGCGGGAGCTATGGCTCCCGCCGGTCATGGATGGACCCGATTGACCGCGGCCCCGCTGGTTGGCGTCGGGGCCACGTTTTGTCTGGCGGTCAGTCGTCGCAGGCCGGGTCGGCCAGGATGAACGGTCCGCTGGCGCAGAGCTGGAACTTGGCCAGATCGCCGGCATCGATGTCGTTGTCCGGCATGCCGCCCGAGCCTTCGACGTCCAGGCAGGCACACTGCACCGGCTCATCTGCAACCGGTCCGAGATTCGGGCCGGTGTAGCAGCGCTGCAGCACGGCGAAGTCTTCCTGGTCGACGTCGCCGTCGCTGTCCACGTCCGCAAATGGATCGTGGCACGGCGAAGCGGCAAAGCGCATCGAGTCGGCGTGGACCGCCGAGGGCACGCCCGGCGTCGTTCCGACCAGTTCCCACACCACGGTCACCAGGTGACCCTGGGCAAACCCCTCGACCGAGGCGAAACACCACTCGTTGCCCTGCGGCACCGAGGTCGAAGCCAGCACCGTTCCGTCCGGGCCATAGCCGTCGACCAGCTTGATGTTCACCGTTCCTGAGCCACCCCAACTGAAGAAGCCGCCGAAGTTGCTGCCTGAGCCCGGAATCACCTTCAGGGTCTGCCAGGCGATTTCGTCCTCACCCTCGCCGGTGCTCATGCTGGCGTAGTGGCCGCCGGCGCAACCTTCCATCTGCGTCGGGCAGCTACAGCTCAACAGCGGGCACTCGGCCGGAGCGTGCACGTCGCCTTCGCGGATCAACTGATCCGAGAAGTTCCAGAAATCGATCCGGTCGGTGTTCGGGGTGCGCGGATCGCAGTTCAGGTTGGCGGCCGGATCCTCGAATTCAGGGTTCAGCAGCGCGGTGGAGGCGGTCACGAAGCCCTCCGACAGCTCACCGATGCAGCCGTTGCTGCGAACGATCACGTCGAATGCCACCGTGGCCGGGGTGGGCCAGTTGTTCACCTCGCAGGTGATGGTGGTGTCGTTGACCACCACGACATTGTCAACCTCCAGGCCATGTCCGGTGGCGACGAAGTGGATGACGGGCGTACCGCTGAAGCCCGAACCGGTGATCGTGAGCGTGACGGGCCCGAACACGTCGTTGGCGATCGCGGGAGGACTGACGCTGGTCACCGTCACCGGTTGCGTGCATTCCTCCAGGACCAGGTGGTCCGTCCAGGCGACTCGCGGCCCATTGCTGCCGACGTTTTCAACTTCCCAGGCGGCGGTCATCAGCCCGCCCGTGGCCGTTCCCGTGACATAGGCGAAGGTCCAGTCCTGGAAGGAGCCGGCGGGCAGGACCTCAGTGGTCGCACCGGTCATGGCCGGAGCCGCACTGTCGCCATCCAGTAGCGACAGGCTGATCTTGTTGAGATCGGTATGCCCGAAGAAGCCGCTGAGCGTGTAGATCTTGCCCGCGTCGGCGGTCACCGTCTGCGAGTACTGGGCCGTGCCTTTGCTACTGTACGCGTTCGTGCTGGCGTAGTGCAGCCCGCGGTCCGCCGGCGGGCACGACGGCAGGTCGTAGCCACCCGCGATCCAGCGGACATCGCGGTACCACCGGTTGGGGGTCGCGCCGGACGGAATGTCCAGATAGCCGCTCCAGTAACGCCGGACCCAGTCGTTGGCCGGAATGAAGGTCTCCGTCCGGTTGTTGCAGTCCTGCGGGGCCTCCGGCAGTTCGAAGCTGCCATTGACCAGAGAGGGTCCAGGTTGAGCGACCTGGAAGCCGTCGCGCCAGACCACCGGTGGCTTGTCGCCCACCTGGACGACGATGTTGCGGGAGCCGGCGGGTACGTCGGTCAGATCGAAGGTGGCCGTGAGCTGGGAACCGCTCGCGCTGACGCTGGTCGCCTCGATGGCCGGGTGCCTGATCCAGCCGGTGACGGTTCTGTTGTTGATGTCAATGGCCGCCCCGTTGATGTCGCCGGCCAGCTCGATGGTGCCGTCATCCACCCGTCGGACGATGGTGTACTCTCCGGGGACAACGCCGGTCCCGCCGGTCAGTACTGCCACGTCGCCGTCGCGCCACTCATACGTGGCGAAGGACCGGCCTTTCTCGTACTGTTCGCCCGGCATGCTGAGGAATTTGCCGACGTCGCCCCAGTTGGCGGTTCCGAAGCTGACGATGTTCTCCTCCAGCCGGACCGAAGTCTGGCCGGCCGTCAGATTGGCTCCAGTCAGCGTAATGGAGACGTCGGATGAACCGGCGGCCGCGTAAGCGGGGGTGGTCATCCCGGTAATCCGTGGAGGGGTGGGATGGTCGCTGTCCACTCTCAGGAGCACTGAATCGATGTGCAGGGCCTTGGGGCCGATTTCGGGGTGTTCGCCGTAGAACACAACCGTTACCTGCGTCGTGCCTGCCGGGAAGGCTCCGCTGAGCGAGAAGTCGAGCCAGTCGAAGGCGTTGACAAGCCTCTGGCCTGGCGGTGTTTCCGCCACGATGGTGCCATTTTCGTCACCGCTGCGGAGTTGGATGCCATAGGTCATGTCCCGCTGTTCGGCACCAGCCGCCAGAACACCGGTGAGGGTCAGCGTGGTCGGCTGGGCAAAGTTCACATAGGCGCTCTGCCACAGCCGGTGCACGCCATCGCCGGTCGTGCTCCACTGCAGAGAACCATATTCATTGTCACCGCCTGCGAGGCCGGCGCCATCGGTCGAGTTGGAGTCAATGGCATCATCCGTCTGGAAGGGATAGACACGGGGCGCGAACTGTCGCCAGACGGATCCTTTCCTCAAGCCGTCGGTGGTCGGATAAGGCATGGTTCGTCGCCAGTACGGGCTCAGCATGTAGTCCCAGGAGTTGTGCGCCGCCCAGATGGCTGCCCCTCCTGAGGAGTGCAGCCGGAAACTCTGGTCGTCGAGCAGGTTCTGCACCAGCGTGATAGCCTTGTCGAGCACGATCACGCCGTTAACCTCGAGGTCGTAATCGCCCAGAGAGGGGAATACGGGCGGACTTCCGATCCCGGTGGACAGGGGGATCTTGGCCGTCGCGGTGTTGTAGTACTTCGCCGTGAGCGTTGCGTTATAGACCTCGTTGGTGTTGACGTCGTGTCTGAGCTTAACACTCGTGGTGTTGTTCAAGGAGTCCAGCCCCGTGCCCTCAAGCCAGAGGAACACAGGGAATACGTCATTGTTGTTCGTGGAGAAGTTGGCGATCGACATGTCGCCGCCTGGGTCCGCCGCCTCGGCGATATTCAGGCCGCCTGAGGGCGTCAGCCGCCATTCATTGTCGTACTTCCACACCAGCATGAACCAGCCATTGCCGATGCCGAAGTCGTCGCCGGGCGCGGGGAAGTAGTATTGCGCCCAGAAGGGCACATTCGGATTGGCATTGATGTCTTCGGCCAGCTTGAGGAACGACACGATAACATCATTGCTGCTGGGGGTCACCTCAATAGCCCCGGGGATATTGAGCCCACCGCTGAAATTGAACTCGTAAGTCCACGTTCCCCGGCCATAGGCCGTGCCATCCACGGTGAAGGCCAGGCCGTCGCTGATGGTCTTGCCGGAGTTCGGTGCGCCAGCCAGGTTGATCCTGGCGAGCGCGCGGGCGATGGATTGCCCCAGCACCGGGGGTTGCACCGACGTGACGGTCTGTGCGGCAACCGGAACCAAGGCAACCGAGAGGGACAAAATGGCTGCCGACCAGAAAACCGATGAGCGCTTCATCTGATCCTCCTCGTGCGCAGAACGCGTCACCCAAGAAACGAACTTAAAGACAAGTCGCTGGAACTGAATCACACGCCTGGCCGGTGCTGTCTGAGCCGCTTCGCTAGACCCGAATCCTTACGGCAGAATCGCACCGAAGTCGTGTAGCGTTCTGTATACCATCTGTGACGATGGGTTGTCAATCAGAAAGTATCAGCAGTATATCAGCCTGTACGGTAATTCTGCGTGGTAACGAGGCCAACCCCAAGAAAGAAAACCGGCGGGAGCTGTGGCTCCCGCCGGTCATGGATGGACCCGATTGACCGCGGCCCCGCTGGTTGGCGTCGGGGCCACGTTTTGTCTGGCGGTCAGTCGTCGCAGGCCGGGTCGGCCAGGATGAACGGTCCGCTGGCGCAGAGCTGGAACTTGGCCAGATCGCCGGCATCGATGTCGTTGTCC
This sequence comes from Phycisphaerae bacterium, assembly GCA_045863575.1. Classification (GTDB taxonomy): domain Bacteria; phylum Planctomycetota; class Phycisphaerae; order UBA1845; family PWPN01; genus JAAXZI01. The sequence goes on along the minus strand of BTUC01000111.1, from coordinate 13,675 downwards.
GGCATGCCGCCCGAGCCTTCGACGTCCAGGCAGGCACACTGCACCGGCTCATCTGCAACCGGTCCGAGATTCGGGCCGGTGTAGCAGCGCTGCAGCACGGCGAAGTCTTCCTGGTCGACGTCGCCGTCGCTGTCCACGTCCGCAAATGGATCGTGGCACGGCGAAGCGGCAAAGCGCATCGAGTCGGCGTGGACCGCCGAGGGCACGCCCGGCGTCGTTCCGACCAGTTCCCACACCACGGTCACCAGGTGACCCTGGGCAAACCCCTCGACCGAGGCGAAACACCACTCGTTGCCCTGCGGCACCGAGGTCGAAGCCAGCACCGTTCCGTCCGGGCCATAGCCGTCGACCAGCTTGATGTTCACCGTTCCTGAGCCACCCCAACTGAAGAAGCCGCCGAAGTTGCTGCCTGAGCCCGGAATCACCTTCAGGGTCTGCCAGGCGATTTCGTCCTCACCCTCGCCGGTGCTCATGCTGGCGTAGTGGCCGCCGGCGCAACCTTCCATCTGCGTCGGGCAGCTACAGCTCAACAGCGGGCACTCGGCCGGAGCGTGCACGTCGCCTTCGCGGATCAACTGATCCGAGAAGTTCCAGAAATCGATCCGGTCGGTGTTCGGGGTGCGCGGATCGCAGTTCAGGTTGGCGGCCGGATCCTCGAATTCAGGGTTCAGCAGCGCGGTGGAGGCGGTCACGAAGCCCTCCGACAGCTCACCGATGCAGCCGTTGCTGCGAACGATCACGTCGAATGCCACCGTGGCCGGGGTGGGCCAGTTGTTCACCTCGCAGGTGATGGTGGTGTCGTTGACCACCACGACATTGTCAACCTCCAGGCCATGTCCGGTGGCGACGAAGTGGATGACGGGCGTACCGCTGAAGCCCGAACCGGTGATCGTGAGCGTGACGGGCCCGAACACGTCGTTGGCGATCGCGGGAGGACTGACGCTGGTCACCGTCACCGGTTGCGTGCATTCCTCCAGGACCAGGTGGTCCGTCCAGGCGACTCGCGGCCCATTGCTGCCGACGTTTTCAACTTCCCAGGCGGCGGTCATCAGCCCGCCCGTGGCCGTTCCCGTGACATAGGCGAAGGTCCAGTCCTGGAAGGAGCCGGCGGGCAGGACCTCAGTGGTCGCACCGGTCATGGCCGGAGCCGCACTGTCGCCATCCAGTAGCGACAGGCTGATCTTGTTGAGATCGGTATGCCCGAAGAAGCCGCTGAGCGTGTAAATCTTGCCGGCCTCGGCGGTCACCGTCTGCGAGTACTGGGCCGTGCCGTTGGCGTTGTACGCCGACGTGCTGTGGTAGTGCAGCCCGCGATCGGCCGGCGGGCACGACGGCAGGTCGTAGCCGCCCGTAATCCAGCGGTCGTCGCGGTAGGACAGGATCGGTGTTCCGCCGGGACTCTCCATATACCGGTTCCAGAAACGGGCATTCCAGTCGGTGGCTGGAATATGTGTTTCGGTCCGGTTATCGCAGTCCTGCGGCGCCTCGGGCAGCTCGAAGCTGTTGTTCACGAGCGTCGGTCCGGGCTGCACGACGTTGAATCCATCGCGCCAGACGATCGGCAGGTTGTTGCCCACCTCCACGATGATGTTGCGGTAACCAGCCGGTTCGCCGGTCAGATCAAAGCTGGCCGTCACCTGCGTGCCGCTGGCGGAAACACTACCGACCAGCGCCGGCTTGGCGATGTAGCCCGTGATGGAGCCGCTGACGTCGCCGTTACTACCGTTGATGTCATCGACCAGGATGATGGTGTCATCACTGTACTTGCTGGCGATGGCATATTCGCCGATGGTGACCCCGGCACCGCCGGTCAACACGAACTTGTCGCCAGAGCGCCACTGGTATAGCGCGAAGGCTCCGGTTTTGTTGATGTTCTTGGGGGTGTTGGCCCAACTGCCTCCGGCCACGATGACACCCTGTTCCTGAAGCTTGACCGAAGTCTGTCCGCCGGCCAGGTTGGCGCCGGTCAGCGTGATGTTGGCGCTGGTGCCCGTGACGGCGTAGTCCGCCGTGGTCATCCCGGTGATGCTCGGCGGCGCTGGGTGATCGGTATCAACCCGCAGCAGCAGATCGTCGATGTGCAGCACCTTGCCGCCGGTACTGGGATGGTCCCCGTGGAACACGACGGTGATCTGCGTGGTCCCAGCGGGGAAGACGCCTCCGACCGCGAACTCCGCCCAGTCGAAGGGCGTGATCAGCTTCTGGCCGGGCAGCGACTGGGCGATGATCGTGCCGTTCAGGCCTCCGGAGCGGAGTTCGACGCCGTAGGTCATCGGGTCATGGTTGGATTCACCGGCCCACAGTCCGGTGAGCGTCACGGGGGTATCCACCGCGAAATCCACGTTGACGGTCTGCCAGATCTGGTGGACGCCGTCTCCGGTCGTGCTCCACTGGAGCGAAGCGTGGGGATTGTCGCCCTGATTGTTGGTTGCCACCGGTCCGGTTGCGAACGGGTACTGCCGCGGAGAAGCCTGCTTGCGCAGCGAGCCCTTGCGAAGGCCGTCCGGCGCCGGCTCCAGCTTGCTGGTCCGCCAGTGAGGGCCCAGATCGAAGTCGTAGGCGTTGTGGTTCAGGCCGATGCTGCCACCTGAGGGACCCTGATGGAAGCTGGGGTCATCGACGAGGTTCTCCACCAGCTTAACGGCCTTGTCGATGACGATCACGCCATTGACCTCGAGATCGTAATCGCCGAGTGACGGAAAGACCGGCGGACTGCCCACGCCGGTGGACAGGGCGATTTTCGCAGTGGCCGCATTGTCAGATTTGGCGGTCAGGACGGCCCCCGCGGGCGGGAATACCTCGTTGGTGTTCACGTCATGGCGCAGCTTGACGCTCGAGTTGGTGAGGGCGCCCAGTCCGGTGCCTCTCAACTGAAGAAACGCTTCCAGCGTGGTCGGATTGTTGGTGGAGAAGTTGCTTGCGGAGAAGTCGGCGGCCGGATCCGATCCCGCAACCTTGGTCAGGCTCAGGCCGCCGCCGGCGGTCAGCCGCCATTCGTTCTTGTACTTCCAGACGAAGCTCACCCAGCCGTTGGCCACGTCGGCCGCCCAGTAGTGCACCGCCCAGAAGGGGCAGGTGGGGTCGTTGTTGATGGCGGCGACCAGGGCGGCGCCGGCGTCAAACATGGTGGCGCTGGCGGGCACGACGGCGATCGCGCCGGGAGTGTTGACGCCGTTGCCGGCCACATCGAACTCGTAGGTGCGCGTGCCACGTCCGTAGTCGCCGCTGTCAAAAGTGATCGCTCCGCCATCCGAAATCGTCCTGGCGGGGTCAAACGAACCTGCGAAGCTGATTCGACCCACCGCACGGCCGATCGACTGCCCGACTACCGGCGGATACACGGATGTGACCGTCTGTGCGGCTGCCGGCAAAGCGGCAGGCAGGAGCAGCACGGTTGTGAATCTGAGCCACGAGCCTTTCATTCTGACCTCCTCATGCGCATGCGCAGAACATTCCTTGGTGCTTACGGTCGCCCTCAACCACGAGCAGACACACCAAGGCAGATTTCCCGTCAATTCTGGAGCTGACAACCAGCCATTATTGGGCCTCATCTCCGCTCATGCGGCCCAGTTTTAAAGTGGTGGAGACTGCACAATACCCCCACTATGTGCCCTTATACCATCGGCACTGTTGGGCTGTCAATCACGAAAGATCAGCAGGCATCAGGCTATTCGTTGGTCGGGGCACTCCCTTTTGTCCGCACATTTACGGCTGGGCCAGGATAACCGGCCCGGGTGGGGCGTGCTCGTGAAACCTCCGGATCGTCTCTGGCTTACGCGGTGAATACGGGCGGGTCCTTGGTGACGGGTGTCACCGGGGTGTGCACACCGACGATGCGAAGCATCCGGGCCATGCGGTCCTGGCTACTCAAATCAGCATCTTCGTAGAAGACCGGCTGTCGCCCGAGGCGGCCTGCAACCAGCCGCCCGTCACGCAGGAGGATCGCATTGCTGCGGGTGGCCGGTATGCGTGGCCCGGGCAAGAGGATGCCCGTCAAGTTGAGCGGGTCGGCCGCGGACAATGCCAACCAGTCATCGGTCGGAGTGGTATCGCGGATGCGGCGGAGAACCTCCACGGCATAGGGCAGGGCAAATTGCTCGCCGCCCACGCCCGAAACAAAGCGCCCACCGCGTATTTCGCCCCGGGCTTCCATCCGGCGGTAGAGAGAGGCAAGGTCGCTCCAGGCGGGAGCCACCGTCTCGTTGGCCAGCAGATCTCGGAAGATCACACCATATCGGTCCAGGAGCAGCCGGGCCCAGCGCTCGACGCGCTGCTCGGGCGAGACCGCATCCGTCCAGCCGGGGAAACGCGACCACCGGCCGCCGCGGGATGCGAGTCTCGGCCGGGCGAGGCGGCGACGGAGTTGGCGACGGGTGCGCTCCACTTGTCGGCGGTTCGGCGAGACGAGTGCCCGGATGGCCGCGAAGCCGTCGGCCGTGACCAGTCCCAGGGCCGACAGTTCGCTCAGTGCATCCTCCACCTGTGTGGGCAGCAAACCGGTAGCAGCCGGCAGATCGTGAATGAACATGGCCCCATAACTGCCGAGCGCATCCAGGACAGCCAGGGCGCTACTGCGGGCCAGCCGTCGAGCGTCCTCACGCTCCGGCGGCAGAAGCCAGCCCAGGTCCTCCCGGGCCAGCAGTGAAATGGGTACCACCCGAGTCATGATGCTGCCGCCGGGGGCTACGTCTTCCGCCTGACGGGGCGGCTGGAGCCGGCCCCAGGCAACCTGCCCGGAGTGGGAGAGCTGATCGAGCCAGGCTGGGTCGTAGTTCTTCAACCTGGCAGGGAGGATGGCGTGCTCCCACGCTCCGGCTGGCAGCTCGAAGCCTTCGAGCTGCCGGATCACCTGAAGTGCTCCCGCGGCCCCGGCGAGTTGGGTGCTGACGGCCGCGTGCTGATGCTCGATCAGGAAGCGCCAGAAATCGCGCGGTTCAACAGGCTGGATTCGCTGGCGCAGACTGTCGAGAGTGAGCCGGTGAATGCGCGCGAGCAACCTTCGGTCGCACCATTCGACGCAATCGGAACGAGCCTCCGAAGGTTCGGGTGTGAATCGCCCGCGCAACACCAGACCCTGGGATTCAAGCGTCTCCAACGCTCCTTCAACAGCGGCAGGGGGGAGGCTCAGTGCTTGAGCCACTCCGACGGTCGTCTGTGGCCCCGTGGATTCCAGCCGTCCACGGATGATGGCTACGGCGGCCTCGGAGGCGGAATGCTCCAGCAGCAGGGCGGGTGGCAGAGCGGGAAGCGGTTCAACCTCGGCCTGAGGATACGCTGCCCTCACGAGCGGCCAGCGTTCGGCCGCGAGCCACAAGACCGAGCCGCCGGGAAGACGCAGCTCGACCGCCCGGCCGTGCGCAATGAGGTCGCGCAGAAAGCCCGTCCATTGTGCGCCTTCCAGGGCCGGCAGAACGGCCATCGACAGCAACGCGTCGTGCAGTTCGTCCGCGTCCCGTACGACCGGCCAGGCGTCAGCCCGCACACGGGCAATGGCTGCTGGATCCAGGCGGCCCAGGTCGCGCATGTCCTCGATGTTCAGCGTGCGACGTGTGGCCACGGCACGCGCGCGACGTTCCTCCAGCGGGGCATCATCGAGGAAGGCGTATGGATACGCATTGAGCAGCTCGTAGCTGAAGGGTGACGGCTCGCGCGTGTCTTTGCCGATGAGTTGAATGGCGCCCGTGTCGATGGCGTCGAGCACCTCGAGCCAGCGGTCGAGATCCATGGCCTCATGCAGGCAGTCGTGCACGGTCTGGCGGGCGAGAGGATGATCGGGTACCTCGAGGTCGCCCGTGCGGTGCTCGAAGCATTGCGTCTGTTGGGGGAAGACGGCCGTGAGCAGGTCGTCGGCCCGGAAACGTTGGAGAGGTGGCGGGACTTTGCGGCCACCGCGCTGACGGAGGACCATGAGGGCCCGGGTGGTATTCCACCGCCAGCGAACCTGAAACATGGGCACGGCCAGCAGCGCCTGTACGAGCAACTCCCGGCCGTTGTGTCGACCCAGCATCTTGAACATCGCCTCAATGGGAAAGCTGTTCTGCGGTCCGACGGAGAGGACAATGCCGTTGTCGTCGGCGCTGGCCTGGAGCTCGAAGTCGAAGGTCCGGCAGAAACGCTTGCGCAGGGCCAGGCCCCAGGCGCGATTGATGCGGGCGCCGAACGGCGCGTGAATAACGAGCTGCATGCCGCCCGATTCATCGAAGAAGCGCTCGAAGAGGACCTGCTGCTGCGTGGGGATCATGCCGACGGCGGCTTTCTGGACGGCGATGTAGTGGGCGGCCTGCAAAGCGGGCCAATCGCCTGCGCGGCACTCGTCGCGGAGCCAGTGGATGGTGGGTTGCAGGGCATTGGGGATCGCAATCTGTGGGGGACCCGCATTCTCCTGTAGCGGCCGGCCTCCGTGCCGGCCGTTGGGGGGTGTGGATGCACCGGCGGTAGTACAAGTTTGCGTTGGAACAACTTCGGGGATGGCTTCCTGCTCCCGAATGTCTTCGTTGTACGCAGGGTTGTTTTCCCTGCAAGCCTCCACCCCGGCCCTCCCTCGGGGTACCGGGGGAGGGAGACTCGCGATGTCTTCGCATTCTGTGAGGGCGTTCACATCGATTCGGCGGGCGAGTTCTTCACGCAGGGCGGAAACCTCGGCGGACAGCTCGATGGTGCGGCCGGGAGCTTCGCCGAGCCAGAAGGGGATGGTGGCCGGAGCGCCCTTGGCATCGTCGACCACGACCTCGCCACCGCGGACGTGGCGGATGCGCCAGGAGGTGTTACCCAGGATAAAGACGTCGCCGGCCAAGCTCTCAATTGCGAAATCCTCGTTGACCGTGCCCACGAAGGTGCGATTCTCGCTGGTGACCACGCGGTACTCGGCGTTCTCGGGTATGGCCCCGCCGCTGGTGACCGCCGCCATTCGTGCGCCGCGGCGGCCTCGGATGCGGCCGTTGATCCGGTCGCGATGCAGATAGGCGCCGCTGCGATTGCCCGCGGCGATGCCCTCGGACAGCATGCCGATCACCGCATCGAAATCGTTCCGGGTCAGATCCCGGAAGGGCCAGGCACCACGGGCGAGCTCGAACAGCGCATCCTCTTCCCATTCCTCTCCGGCGGCCGCGGCCACGATCTGCTGCGCGAGAATATCCAGCGGCGCTTCGGGAATCTCTACGGCATCGAGCCGGCGGGCGTTCACTGCGCGGATCAACGCCAGGCACTCGATGAGCTCCTCGCGGGTTAAGGCAAACAGCCGTCCCTTGGGAGTGGCTCCCAATGAGTGGCCGGCGCGACCGACGCGTTGCAGAAATGTAGCGATCGAGCGCGGCGAGCCGATCTGGCACACCAGGTCGATGTACCCGATATCGATGCCCAGTTCGAGCGAGGCCGTGGCCACGATGGCCTTGAGGTTGCCGGTCTTGAGCCGCTCCTCGGCCGAGAGGCGGATCTCGCGCGAGAGGCTGCCATGGTGGCTGGCCACGGCATCCGCGCCGATGCGTTCGGCGAGCTGGTGGGCGACGCGTTCGGCCATGCGGCGGGTATTCACAAAGATAAGCGTGCTGCGATGAGAGGCGATCAGGCCGCACAGCCGAGTATAGATTTCCGCCCACATCTCGTGCGAGCAGACGGCCGAGAGCGGCGTAGGCGGCACCTCGACGGCCAGATCCATCGCTCGCACGTGGCCGACGTCCACGATGTGGCAAGCGGGCGTGCCGTCCCCGGTCACCTTCCGAGTCCCGACCAGGAAGCGGGCAATACGATCCATCGGGCGCTGCGTGGCCGACAGGCCGATCCGTTGGGGCGGCGAAGCGCAGAGTGCCTCCAGCCGCTCCAACGTGAGTGTCAGGTGGGAGCCGCGCTTATCGCGGGCCAGCGCGTGGATCTCGTCCACGATGACGGTACGCACGTGCCGCAATCGCTCGCGGCCTTTGGCGGTGGTCAGCAGGATGTAGAGCGACTCCGGCGTGGTCACCAGGATGTGCGGCGGTCGCCGAAGCATGGCCTGGCGCACGTGCGAGGGGGTATCGCCGGTTCGCACCTGGGCGCGGATTTCCGAAGGATCAAAGCCGGCCTCCCGCGCGTCTCCCAGAATCTCGGCCAGCGGTCTTTCGAGATTGCGGCGGATGTCATTGCTGAGGGCTTTCAGCGGCGAGACGTAAACGACCTGCACCTCATCGGCCAGGTTGCCCTCAAGCGATTGCCGGAGCAGCCGGTCGATGCAGGTCAGGAACGCGGCCAGCGTCTTGCCCGAACCTGTCGGGGCAGCGATGAGTGCGTGTTGCCCGTCAGCGATGGCCGGCCAGCCGAGACGCTGGGCGTCGGTCGGTTCGGGGAAGCGGCGCGAGAACCAGCCGGCAACGATGGGATGAAAGTGCGTGGCCCGCATAGCCGTATTATAAGGCGCCGCCCGCTCGCGGCTGCGAACTCTCCCCATGCCCGGCTGGGTAGCGGCCGGCCTCTGTGCCGGCCGTTGAGACGCGGATCGTCGGCTGGGCATGGGGGTACGGTGGTGTCCGACCACCCCCCACCCCCCCCTCCGAAAGGGGGGGAGAGAGACGGCCGTTGTACACGGGGAGGGTTCCGGCTGCGGACGAGGGTACGGTGGTGTCCGACCACCCCCCCCCAGCCCCCCCTCCGAAAGGGGGCGAGAGGATCGGCGCTACAGGGGTTTTCCTCCGGGGTTCGCGTAGGTGACGATGTTCATGGCCAGCGTCCAGCGTTTGGAGTGCAACGTAGCCTGGCCGGTGGCCTGCCGGTCGACTCGCAGGCCTTCGTAGTAGGCGTAGCCGCCCTGGTAGTAATCGCCGTCGGCATAGAGCATCACCGGGCGGCTCGGGATCAACTCGATGTAGTATTCTTTGCCAGGCTGTAAAGAGATCTCGTCCGGCATCCACGCTGCCTGAAACAGCACGCAGGGCTTTTTGTAGAACGACTCGAATCCCTCCAGCGGCCGCGGCACCTCCGGGTACCTGACCAGCGGACTGTAGGGCGACTCATGGCCGTGGGCGGTCTTGGTGGGCTTGAGCAGCTTGCCCCAGGGACCCTCTTCACGGATGCGGATCTCACACTCGACCGGCTCCATATCACCGGCCGAGCCCCAGAAGGACACACCGGCCAGGCTCACCCCGTGGGACGTAAACGACTGCCCCCAGCGCACGCTGGGTCGGTGTCGGGGGATAAACAGCTCCCATTCTTCCGAGCGGATCTGGTTCTCGACGAGCTGGCCGTGGCCGTTGCCGAAGACCAGGCAGCACAGATCGCCGCCGGTGGGCTTGCCGTCCGCGAAGCACTCGCCGCCGGCGTAGCCGTCACTGCCATCCGGCCGGACGTAGGCCTGGAGCTCGAAGTTCTTGCCGCCATGCGAGCGGTAACCACTGACCTCGATGGTGCAGGTTTGGCCCGGCTTGACCGGCACATTGCCGTGGCGCCAGCCGGCGCGGGGCAGGCCCTGGTCTGTGCGGGCCGAGGTCACAAAATCCCACGGAATGGGCACGACCGGGTCCGGGCCCTCGCGGTCTTTGAGCTGCATGGCGGGCGTCTCAGGTCCGCCCTCATGGAAGCTCACATGGACCTGGTTGCCCCACTCGGCCGCCTTGGGCCCGTCGAAGACGCTGACGCCGTAAAGAAACGTGCACTTCGGCGTGAGCGTCTGGAAGAAGTTGACCGCCTTGGCCTTGTACTTTTCGTCCCACACGACCGGATATCCTTCCGGCACGCAGGCATACTCGACCGCGATGGGCACATCAGGGTTGCCCGGCTCGACCGACCAGCGCGGGAGGATCACCGGCGGCGTCTCGATTTTGTCGAAGAGCGCGATGAGCGCCACCGGTTTGCTCGGATCCGGCAGCGAGAACTTCGCATCCTCTCCGACGCGAGCACCGACGCCCTCGCTGTTGCCGGCCGGATAGATGTCCACCCAGCCGGGGTGCCCGGCGAACGGCTGACTCCCCGACTGCCCGGTCACGATGGGTATCGTCACCGTGCCATCAGCGCCCAGAGCGCTGTTCAACGCGGCTCCCAGGGCCACGATGGCGATGATCATTTGGCCGCGGTTCATCCCGGCCGGTCGTTTCATGGATGGTCTCCGATCTGCTGTTCCTTCTTGCGGAAAAGGGCACCGCGATGATACTGTTCCTGAAAGCAGCGGCAAGCCCGCCTGTCTGAGGAGGGCACTATCGCTGGGTAGCCGGCCGCAGCTCATAACGCACGTAGTTCTGCCGTTTACCCCACAGCCTCAACGGTCCGCGAAGCTCGCCCTGGATTGCTCCGCCCTCAAAGGCGACAGCGAACTGTTCGCCAGTCACTGGGTCAAGCGGAACGGGGATCTCGCTGATCGCTTCGATACTGGGCGGCAACCGTCCCTCGTGGGCGGCCGCATAGACCCGAACCGCCTCCAGGAATTGCAGCCAGGTGAACTTGCGCTCCAATCCCACGAGTTCGTTGAATGGGCCGCTCATGGCCGCCAACATGCTGACGAAGAGGCCCTCCTCAGGCTTCTTCTCGGCTTGCTGCATGGCCTCCTCCGTGCTCCGGAGCCCCTGCACGACTTGCCAGTAGGGCAGTCCCATCCACTTCTGTTGCTCGTGCATCCAGTGGCGGTACCGGTCCACGGAGTGCATCAGCATGACCTGGGCCGGCAAGAGCCGGTCCAACTGCTCTTTCGTGTGTCCGTGTGCCAGCAGGTACTGCCGCGCGACTGGTCGTGCGTTGGCGATCAGAGCCTCGACGGCCGCCCGATCTTTCCACTCCGGCCGTGCCGAAGGGCCCATTTTGAAGAGCTCGATGAAACGAGCCAGAATCCGCTCCAACTCTCCGGCCGACAAGACGTCCTGCTCCAGGCGCAGCAACGCCGGGTTGTCGATGAACAGCCATTCCCGCTCAAACGCGAGGCCGGCCTCCTTCGCGATGATGGGCCGGGGGAGGTTCACCAAGGCCCAGTACAGGCTGGGCGAGTTCTCCGTCGCCATCCAGTTCAAGAGTTGGTCCGTAATCACGTCGACGATGGCCACGCCCACCAGCGTCTGGATCACCGTCGGACCGCTGCCCACGTAACGCCCCAGTCCCAGGCCCGTCTGGATGTCGTGAAGAGCGTCTTCGAACCGCCTCTCGCTGAGCGCCAGTCTGACCCGCAGTGCCAAGGCTTCTGCAACCTGCCGGTAGTCCGCGAGAGGCGGCAGCTCGGCCGAGACTCCCTCGGACCGTAAAGACAGATCCCAGTGGCAGAACTCGCGCCGCGCCGCCAGTTCCGCGTAGCGCAGTGGCACGCGCAGGCCCGCCAGCCACGCATCGACCTCTCCCCGAGGAAGTTCCTCCACGGGCGCGCTCAACCATGCCTTCACCTTCCCTTCCATCTGCTGGTAGTCCGCCTGGCCGCGCGAGGTGGAGTTCACCATGTACAGCATCGACTCCGCGTTGCCCGGCGTCTGCTCGATCATATTGGGCAGCAGCGTGTACTTCAGGGCGGGTTCCGCCGGCCGTGCGCTCGAGAGCGTCAGCCGAAGCACGGGTGCCTCCGCCGGCTGCGTGCTGGCAGCCTTTGTCTGGTTCACCGGCTCGGTGGCCGGCAACATCCAACTCAACGTCAGCATCAGCGCGCACTTCGACCATTCGCACCGCATGGTGTTCCTCCTACGGATGACCGTTAATTGATCGCCTAATCATCGCCCGCTCACTGGCAGACTTCTCAGAGCGCCAATGAGGGCCAGTCTTCCAACCTCGGGCCGGTGGATTGCGGCGCTCTGTGCACCGGCAGCGACTCCAGACCACCTTGCTCGACACGCGCCCGCAGGACGGCATAGCTCCCCGGTCCGGGCGCCGGCCGAACCTCCGGTGGCGCCACTGGTGGCTGTCTGATCTCCACAACCGTGGGGGAGTCCGCCACCCCGGGCGCACGCGGAAGCGCCAGTGAGACGGCCAGCCCTGCCGCCAGGGCCGCGCTCAGGGCGCGCCACGTCCACAAGCTGCGTCGCGCGGTCCGCTGGGCGGCACGAATCCTCACATCCGACCAATCCGGCGCGAAACTCGCCGGCCGCAGCCGGTGTAGTGCATCCTCGAGCTCCCGCTCGGGTCCTCGCTGATCCGCAGTCATCGCTGAGCACCTCCCAGCATCCGCCTCAACGCGGTCAACCCCGTTTCATACCGGCTGAACAGCGTCGAAACCGGCAGGCCCGTGGCCTTTGCTGCCTCTTCCAGCGTCATCCCCGCCCACAGGCGCAGCACGATGATCTCGCGCTGTCCCTCCGGGAGTTGACGCAGGGCCGCCTCCGCCGCGGCCGCGTCCAGCGCCTCGTCGGCACGCGGCTCGAACCATGGCCGTCCCCGGCCCAGCTTCTCCTCGTGGCCGCGTTGCCGCCGCAACCGCCGCAGTCGCTCCATCGCTTCGTTCCGGACGCACCGGAACAACCACGCCTTGAGGTTGTCCGGCCGGCGGCGGCCGGCCAGCAGGGCCACGAAAGCCTCCTGCACGGCATCCTCGGCGGCCTGCGCATCCAACCACTGGGAGGCGTACAGGACCAGTCCGGGCGCCAGCGCCCGGCAGCACCGCTCCACCTCTGTCGTGTCATTCGGATGCATCAGTCCGTCCGATGTACACCCTATAGACGGTCACGGGTCGCCTTTTTCCGAAGCCAAGTGAGCAGAATGAGCGACACTTCCCTTTCGAGCAAGCCGGGACGGCCATCCCGTTCAATGGGCAAGTTGCGGCCCTCCGCCGGCCGGGTTAGCATCTGGCCCGGCGTTGAGGCGGATACGTGTCAGAGTCCATTCACCAGAGGAATTCAAAGATGAAGACAGGCGTCAACCTGATGCTGTGGACGGGATCGTTCGGCAAGAAGGACATTCCGCTGATCGACAAGGTCGCGAAGATCGGCTTCGACAGCGTCGAGCTGCCGCTGTTCAACTTGAGCATCGTGGACGTGCCGGCCACCAAGAAGGCTCTGGCCGGCAGCGGTCTCGGGGCCACGGCCTGCACCGTCATCGTCAAGGGGTCGGTGATCAGTTCGAGCCCGGCGGAGCGCAAGGACGCCATCGACCACCTGCTCGCGGTGCTGGACATGAGCAAGGAACTGGGCATCGAGGCCATCGCCGGGCCGCTCTACTCCCCGGTGGGCAAGCTGGTCGGCCGTGGCCGTAACGAGGCCGAATGGAAGCACGCGGTCAAGGGATTACGCAAGGTCGCTGACCGGGCCGAACAACTGGACATCAAGCTGGGCGTTGAACCGCTCAATCGATTCGAGACCTTCTTCCTCAATATCTGCGAAGATACCGTCAAGTTGTGCAAGGAAGTGGACAGTACACACCTGGGCATCCTTTACGACACCTTCCACGCCAACATCGAGGAGAAGGACCCGATCGCGGCCCTGAAGAAGTGCGGCAAGTATCTATTCCACGTGCACACCTGCGAGAACGATCGGGGCATTCCAGGCAGCGGTCACGTGCCCTGGGATGCGACCATGCAGACGCTTGTGGACATGAAGTACAAGGGCTACTGCACCATCGAGAGCTTCGTGCCGGCCATCAAGGAGCTGGCCGCGGCGGCAGCCATCTGGCGACCGCTGGCTCGGGACGGCGACCATCTGGCCAAGGACGGGCTCAAGTTCCTGAAGCGGTACATAGGGTAGGGGGCAGTGGTTAGTGGTCAGTGGTCAGTGGTGGGTGGGCGGCTTGCGGGCTGCGGGTTGTGGGTTGCAGG
>BTUC01000110.1:0-18141 GCA_045863575.1 Phycisphaerae bacterium | reverse complement strand
CGCCGCTTCTGGCCCTTCAGCCTCTGCGTCATCTACCAACGTCACGGTGAAGTCGGCGGAAGCCTGGCCGGCGGGAATCGCCACCGGTGTCTGCACGGCCACATCGGCCCCATGACTGGCATCAACCGCAAGATCGACCAGCAAGCCCTCGGCAGTCGGGCCGCTCCGCTGGACTGTGCCCAGTACGGTTTGGCCCTCGGCGCCATCGGGGATGCTCAGCGTGAGGCTACTCCCGTATACAACGGCCGCACACCTGGGATTGGCGACGCCTCCGCTGCCGCTGAAGCAGCGCTGGTACAGGCCGAAGTCCTCCTGGTCGATATCCGCATCGCCGTCGAGATCCTTCCCGGCGCAATCTGGGGAGAAAGGCAACAGCGGTCCGGCCGCACAAGGCAGAAACACCACCAGGTCGTCCAGATCCACGTCGCAGTCGTGATCGAAATCAGGCGGAGCATACTCGGTGCACGGTGGAGCGATGACCATACTCCAGAACCCGCCGATGAGTTCGAAGTCGCCGGCCGCGCAGGGTCCGCCGGTATCGGGCTGCCCGATGGTGCCACCGAGCATGAAATCGCCGGCGCTGCTCCACATCCATCCGCCGCCGTCAACAGTGTTCCAGGTCAGATCAATGCTGCCGACGACCTGAGCTGCGGCCGACGTCGTCGCTAAGGCTACCAGCGCCACACTGAGCCGTATCGTCGCGGAGAATCGACGCAACGGATTCCGGAGTACACGGGCTTCAGAAAGAGTGCTCTCGCCGCCGTGCACATGAACTCGCCATGGTTTTGCTTTCATGGCCGTAACTCCTTTCCAGCCGTCTACCGGCCCGCACTCGCCACGGCCTTGATCTTTTTCACTTCCGCCAGCAATTCCGCCATTTGCGCCTTGATCTGCTCGTTGTCGGCTTGGAGGGCGGCGATTTCGGCGTTCTGGTCCTGCACGAGCTGGTAAAGGGCCTGGACGCCGGCCAGGGCCACGCCGTCGGCATCGACCGTGCTGATGGATTTGTCATCCTCGCCAATGCCGAAGGCGGAGTGGAAGTCCTGGGCCATGGGCCCCATGTGGCGGATCGAGCGATCCTGACTCCTGTAGTTCCAGGTCTGCACGGGCATGGCGGCCAGTTTCTCGAGCAGCTCCTGCCCTTCGACGGCGGAGAAGTTCTCTTTGGCAGCGCGGTCGCTGACCGTAGACCAGGCGCTGGCCCCCGGCTGCAATCTCACGCCGCCGGTCAAAGCGGAGTTGGAGTAGATGTACGTGCCGCCCGCGGCGCGGACCATGAACCGGTTGGGACCGCTGGAGGTGAAATCGGCGTTGGTGGCGTCGGCCCAGACGAAAGTGCCCTCGTCACCGTCGTAGTCGCCGCTCTGGGTGCCATCCCGCACCTTGGCCCGATACCCCGCGGCGAAGCTGTGAGTGCCGCCCGCCTGATTCTCTTCTCCTCCCAGAACCACTGACCCCAGCCCTGAGGCTGTGTTGTAGTAGCCTCCCCCGATGGCCGAATCCGCACCTGAAGCGATATTGTACCAGCCGCCCGCGACCGTGGCGTGGCCGATGGATGCATAGCCTGGCCCGAGATATTCGCCCGCTCGATTCTGATGACCGCCTCCCACGGTCGAGTAGTCCCCATCGGCATTGTTGTCGGCGCCGCCGCCGATGAACGTATAACGCTGTGTGGCGTCATTACTGGAACCGCCGGCTACGGTTGCGTATTGCTCGCTCGCTTCGTTGTTGGACCCACCGCTGACTGTGGAATAGTCCTGTGTCGCCTCGTTGTACGCTCCGCCGCTGATGGTCGCATAGCGATCCGAAGCGGTGTTGTTGCTGCCGCCGGCGATGGTGGCGGATCCTCCGGTGGCTGCATTGTGCCAGCCGCCGCTGACCGTCGCGTAGCTGCTGCTTCCACCGCCGGCCGTATTCCATTTGCCACCGCCGATGGTGCCGAAGTTGCCTGCGACCACGTGGGCCAGAGAGGTCCCATCGGTATTCCACCCGCCTCCTCCTGCGATCACCGCTCCCGCCACGCCTGCGTTGACCGTGTTCAGGGAGGCTCCCCCGATCCAGTTGGGGACCGTCGCGGAGGGATAGGTCGGATCGGCTGCCGGCTGAACCCGCAGGGCCCGCGCGTTGTTGACCTTAAGCTCCATCGACTGGTTATCAGTGGTTCCTAAGAAGTGGCTACCGGGGGAAGTGCCCGGATTGCCGGTCAGACGCCACGCGGCGGTGGTCTGAAGCGTTCCGTCGGGGAACTTGATGCCATCTACGCCGGCCGTACCGCCGATGTGCAGCTTGGCGGTCGGGTTGCCCTGCCCGATACCCACGTTGCTGTTCCGGATGGTCATCATGTCTTCGCCGTACTGCGAAAAAGCGATCACGTCATTGCCATCATTGTTGATTCCGATCTGAAGCTTCATGTCTTCGCCGCTGGTGATGTAGTACCTGATGAAAGCCTCATCCCCGCTCCCGCCGCCGGCATTCGCGGGAAACTGAATGCCCGCGGCCGGCGAGTTACCCACGGCCGGCATGATCGCACCGCCGGCCACCTGGAACCTGGCTTCGGGGTTCGACGTGCCGATGCTGACACTTCCGGCTGTGTAGTACAGGTTGCTTGAGGAGAGTCTCCAAGGTCCCAGTGCGGAGAGGGCATACGGCGCGGCGGTGAGCTTCTGGCGCGGCAGCACAACATATCCCCCGGTGCCAGAGGGATAGCGGACGTAGATCTCGAGCCACCGCTCGTTACCGTCAAAAGCGGTGGGCCCGAAGTCTAATTCCGTCGCAAACAACCCGCCGGAGAGGTTTACACCGGGCCGGCTGATCGTGCTCCCGTACTGCGCGCCTCCGCTGGCCGCATCCCACAGGCTGAACCACAAATCGGCCGGTCCAGGACAGGGAACACCACCGTGCTTGATCTGTCCCTGGTAGGTGAACCCAGACCCCAGCGAGGCGGCCAACGCCGTCCCGCACGCTGCCATCAGGCCGCTCACCGCGACCAGCCAGCACAGTCGTCTCAGGTGCATGTTGTCTTCTCCTGTTCCGTAAACCTGATCGAAGTGCATCGACGGACGGAGACCGACCTCCCTCCGTTGAGGCGATAAATGCGAGTTGCGGCTCAGACGAACCGTTCGCTAGCGGTGAGGGAACCGTGTGACCTGTCGAACGCACGCGTCGCCCCCGTGCCCCGCGCCCAACGGATGCACGAGCCCTCAATACCCCGCTCCACGCTGCGCAGATTTCAATAGCCGGCGAACTGAAGCTTTTTTTTAACCAGTGCGTCCTGAATTGTCAAAGGAATTTTCCGAGATGCAGACTTCTTGCTAGGATAGTGCTCATTCCCGGCCCCGTAAGACCCGCGGCGAATGTCCGAGACTCGGCTTGCGCGGCCACACCCAGCGTCGGTTGTCCCTGCCAGACGGCCGTGTCGGGCAGACTCACGATTGCACGCCGGTCAGACCTCCGGGACGCGACGTGCAGCGGCCCGGTCTATTCCCACTGGGGAGCAAAGCTGAGGGTGTCCAGCCACCAGGTGGACGCGGCACCGGTTTGAGCCAGCGACAGGGTGTAGCCCTCGATGGGCGTGCCGTCAAACGGGCAGTCCAGCGTGTATTCCTTCCAGGTAGGATCCACCTCTACCTCGCTGCTGTATACCGGTGGCTTGATGTCCTCAAAGGCGACCTTGGGCGAGTCCGGATACTGGCGACGCAGGACGTCCACGATGGGGAACTGCCACATGGCGGGTGGCGCGGCGCGCACGCTTATGCGCAGCTTCGTGGGCTGCTCGGCGCGCATCCACAGCGACAGCTTGTGGCTGTGCCCGGGGATATGCCCGAGCTTCAGGTTGACTTCCCGATCCGCGCGCAGGCTCTGCTGCCCGGACTGTTTTACTTCTTTGTCGAGCTTGCCGGGTACTGTCTCGCCGTGGCTGCTGAGGAATTTCACCTCATCGGGCGAGAAATCCGTCACCAGCGCGGTGTTCAGGGCCAGACTGGTGCGCCGCGTGATGTTCAGCTTCTCCGGCTCCACAGTCACAGGCTCGGTGGAGGCGAGCACGTCGTGGTCGTCAATGAGATTGCCGTAGGCCAGCATCTCCAGCCCGCGCTCGGGCACAGGGATTTCCGCGCTGGCGCTGTTCCCTCGGATCTTCGCCGGGATCGCGTGGTGATAGCGGAACAGCCAGCCGTCGTGCCATGGGCGCGTGCGCCCATAAGCGACAAGAAGCTCGGCCTTTTTCGCCGGGTTGTCGCCGGTCCAGCTCCAATTCGCCACTAGCTTTCCGTCCACGTTCTTCACCTCCAAAGCGGAGGGTTGGTTATAGGGTTTGCGCGACTTCATCAGATAGACGTCGAACCAGTCGATCAATTGCTGATCCACGTTGGGGGGGAACGCGTGATACCAGTTCGGCGCGATGGCCAGTCGCTTGTCGCCGATGGACCCCTGGTACGTCTTAATGGCCGCCGGCATGTGGTGCCAATGGTCATTCGAAGCCACGGCCCACAGGAACGGTACCGCCTTGCGCCTCAGCCGCCATGCCGGGTCAATGGTGCCGGACCAGATACCCACCTCGTCGGTCGTACGGAGTCGTGCGAACTGTGGATAACCGGTGCCCAGCTTGTGCTCGCCGGTGGTGAAGAAGGACATGCCGGCCTTCACCCGGGGGTCGGCGCCGGCGATGAGCGAGGAGAAGAATCCGCCGTACGAGCTGCCGCCGACACCGATGCGCGTGGCGTCCACTTCCGGCCGTTGCGCCAGCAGCGTAATGCCGCGCATCTGCGCCGTTGCCAGATGGGCCAGGTTGCCGTCTTCCGGCCGCTCAGTGGTGAAGCGCACGAAGGAATCATAAACGTCATGCGGCAGCGTCACGTTGATGCACATGTACCCCTTCACCGCCCACGTGAGCGGCCAGGAGGTACCGGCTTCGTACATGCCGCCCTGGCTCCAGTAGATCGCAGGCAGGTTCTTGCCGCCTTTCGGATAAGCCAGCACGGCGAAGATGCGCACCGGCTTGCCCATATACATCTCGGCGGTGTATTCGAGCTCCTCGACGACCAGCCCTTTCTCCTCACTGGTCTTCATGAGTTTCACGTCGAGCGGGTGATGGTAGATCTGTTCGAAGTTAAACACCGGATCGACCACATCCTGCGCGCGAGCGGCAGAACCGAAGAGGCCCAGGCCGGCCAGCAACGATAGGAACAACCTGATGTGCATGATCGGTAATTCCCAGAACAGCCCTCGCCCGGCTCCGCTGCCGGACTTCGTCGCGGCATCTTACCGCGCCCGCGGTTAAGCCCGAAAGCGCCGTCCTCCCTGAAGCGGGATGAGCCACAATCCGTCGCCGCAAGATACACGTCCGCGCAACACCCGCGCGATGTATGGTATGATGAGCCCGATTCAGGTACCATCATGACCATGCCTGTCCGGAACGACCACCCCCTGGGTTCACTGCTGGATGTCAAGCGGAATCTTGGTCTCTCCGGCGCTCCACCCGTGGCCTCCCCACCGGCGGATCTGTCTGAAGAGATCTGGCCAAGTTGCGTGAACTGCGGCTATGAACAGCGCGATACGCTGATCGACCGCTGCCCGGAGTGCGGTCTGCGGTGGGCTTCCCGGCTGAGCGACCCCACGCCCTGGACGGCCGAAGGACAAACAGATCTGGCCTGGTGGCGCACCGCCTGGGGGGTCTGGAGCTGGGACCGGCGAATCCGGGTGCGTACCGGCCTGATTCCCGCGACCCCGGAATCCGGCCGTTTCGCGAAGAGCGCCGTGCTGTGGAGCACGCCACTCCTGGGGCTGGCCTTGGCCCTGACCAGCAGCAGTTCAGCGCGCGCGGGGTGGGTACGCGCCTGGACATTCCTGGCCAGCCTGGCCTGCGGGACGCTGCTGGTCCTGCTGGTTCAGACCGGCACTTTGTACGGGCTTCGCCTGGCGCTGCGCGGCACGTGGCGCAACACGCTCAGATTTGTTCCCGCCTCCATCGATTATGCCACCGCCTGGTGGTTGCCGACTTCACTGCTACTACTGCTGTTCGCATGCCTCGGGCTCATGCAGCCTGACTCGATGTTCCGGCTGTGCCTTCTGATCGCCGCATTCTGGGGTCTGTTGACCTGGTGCACGTGGCTGTGGGGCAGTGCCTCCGAGTCGGGCCACGTGCCTTATGTCGCCCCGCGCGTGCTGGGCGTCTCGGCCATCAGCACGCTGGCCAGTGTGGCGATACTCCTCCTGATTCCGGGCGCGGTTCGCCAGGGCATGGTCCAGACCCTGACGCGTACCGGTGCCACTATGGCCAGCATCCGGGCGTTCGGAACATTCGGCAGCGCTCCTGCCAGTCAGGCACCCAGGACCCATGCACTAATCGTCGATGTCATCGCCGATCGTGACGACGATCTGGTGATGCGCAGGATCTCCCTGTTCGGCCCGACTGCTGATACCCAGGTCGCACTCCGCGGCGAGGAGTGCAAGCTGAAGGACCTGGAGCTGGCACTCGACGCCATCGCGGAGAAGGTGCGTGCTCTTGACCGGCTGGTCCTTTATTTCAACGGTGAGGGATCACCCCACGGAGCAGGCTCGATCCGTCTGGCCGATGGGGAGATCACCAGCCAGAAGCTGAACTCATTTCTTTCTCGTCTGCCTACCAAGCAGGTGCTGCTGATCATCGACTCAGGCTACGGCGCCAAGTTCGTCGAGGCGCTGAGCGCCAGGAACGTGGTCGTGCTGACCTCGACCGACGATCAGGACGTTGCCTTCACGGCCGGGCTGCACGCATTCTGGGAAGCACTGACCCAGGCGGAGGCCGACACCGACACGAACGGCAAGGTCACGGTCAGCGAGGCGTTCTGGCACGCTTACCGCAAAATGCTGGAGGAGAACGAGCGCAAGCGACAATCGGCGCTGATCCGATGGCCGGACAAGGCCCAGGAGCTGGACGACTCGGGCTACGCCGCGCCGCAACTGGAAGCGCTCGGGACCGCCAACGAGGACGACTTCGCGGTCAAGCTGCCGGCCAAGGTGACCCCTGAAGACTCATCGGCTCCATAGTGCACACATTGGCAACAGGCGCTGCCCGGAGGCGACTCATAGCCGATACTGGGGAACTTTCAGCGTCTCCCCGTCTCTGGTGGCGGAAAGGTGGTAGCCCGGAACGGTCATGTTCAGCGCGTCGATGACATCGACCGCTCGCGCATCGCGGAGACCTTGCCGATGTGATCGACCAGCGGCTGCACCCGCTTTTTTTCAGAAGCGCGGCCGGAGCTTATTGTGCAGGATGCCCCAGCGCGACCATAATCTGCAAACTCGCGGATCGAACGCCGCTGCGCGATGGCCTTTTCCACCGTCATACGGCCAGCCACGTTCGGCGACGGCAGTGTCCTGGATCTGCTATCGCGACCGCCCCCCCTCGCTGAAGTCCAGGTGACCGCCAACAAAGCAACAATCATGAGACAGCCGTGACAAGCGAGAGATGCCATAGCAGGTGCTCCGTGCGTGCAGACTCACTGCGATTGATCGCCTGGTTCATAGGTACCGGGAGCCAGCAATACGGCGATCCGGCGATCTTCCTGCGGGGCAAACACGGGGAAGAGACTGTCCGCGTTCTTCATCTGCGCGCCCATCGGTGTTGCTTCGAGGCTGTAGTGGCCTCGCAGCCACGCCCCCAGCTGCGTCTGGTCCGTACCGTCCAGCGAGATTTCGATGCGGTGCCGGCCCCGAGGTACGTCGATGAGCGCCCAGGCATCTCCGATCTGGTCCTTGCGGATGCGCAGATGGAACGCCACTTCGGTCGGCTTACCACCGACTTGGACCACAGGAACGGCCGGCTTGCCCTTCGCGGACCGAATCATGAGTTGAACCTGGCCGCCTTCCGCTTCTTCGGGCACCACCACGTCGCCTTCGATGCGCAGGACCCGCGTTGAGCGCAAAACGGCCAATCTGCCTCCAGGAAGTACCTTCATCGGAGACTCATCGTAACTGACCAACTCTCCGCCCTCGGGGACGTGCCAGCGCCGATCAGGTTTCACGCCTTCAAACTGCCGTGGCCGCGTGAGCACCTCCAGCAGGAGCACGGCGTAATCCTGCAGCGGGATTTCGACTGCCGAGCCGAACTTCGCAGGAGCCAGCGTCTTCCGGTAGGGATACACGATGTTGACGAATACATCGTCGGGCGCAGGCGTGAGGCCAATGGATTCGTCGATCGCCAGGCGGAACTGCCGCGGCTCGATCCATGGATTGCGCAGGGCCACCACCACCCGCCCCTGGCCATCCGCGTGCGCGTAGCCGTACGGCTGCCTCAGAGCCGGCTCGCCGCCCAGCAGGCGGAAATCCCGATAGAGCCGTTGATTCCTGCGGACCCAGTTGCCCACCTCTCCGACGAACTTCAGCCCGCCGCGGGAACGATCGAGCACGTCCAGATCGCTGCACAGGATGTGGTTGGCGATGGCCCCCCGCCCGGGCAGGGCCATGACGTGCTCGTCCTCCCAGCGCGCCGCCATGGCCTCGCCGGTGACGGTGACATTGTCGATCAGGTGATCCTTGCGCACCTGCGTGCCATACAGATCCTCCGCCCAGAGGGGGAATTGCCGCCGCAGCCGGCGATGCTCATCGAAGACCTGAATGTCGCGGACTGTGATCAACTCGTCGCGCAGCCAGGGCGAGGGGATGTCGCAGCCGAGCGTGTCGCCGCGGACGGTGTGCACCCCATCGAGTTCCATGAGCCACCACGGGCTGGCCCACTCGTTGCAGATGAACAGGTCAAGGATGATGTCCGGGTTGATCTCGCGGAGCGAGTGAAAGATGGCCAGCTTGTTCTCGACCACGCGCTCGGTGCTGAAAACGCCCTGCTCGGAACCCTCGCCGACCAGATGGCCGTGGCCCGGCACATTGCAGCCGAAGCCCTGGCCGATGTGCATGCCGTCGAAGTTGATGGAGCCCATGCGATACTTGCGGACGAGCCCCTCGAGGCGCGACCGGATGGCGCGATAGTAGTTGGGCCCGGCCAGGCAGTAGGACTTCTCGTGCTGCAGCTCGTAGCCTTGCGTCTTGCCCCAGGCATGGGTGGGCGTGTCATAGATGCAGGAGAAACTACACCACATGCCGACAGGGGTCTTCAGGGGCGCCAAGGCGGCGGCGGTTTTCTCCCAGATCTCGGGCTCGTGGGGCGCGAAGAGGGCATCGGGACGGTACATGTTGAAGCCGGCGTCGTAAGTCCAGGCATCGAATGTGAAGCCGGTGAGCGCTTTGAGCTTCTCCGCGGTCTTGACCATGGCCAGCCCTTGACTGGTCCGGTCGGGCGGCTTGATCACGCGGAAACCGTTCCAGTAGAGTCCGGCGACCGGCGGGTTCTCTCTCGGTGTCAAGGTGGCGACGTAATCCATGAATGCGTCGGCCACCCGGCCAGGCTTGGCCGCGCCGAGCGCGGCCCGCTTGGAGATATAGCTCTTGCCCGGAGCGATCTCCGTTCCCGGATGATGGCGGAGAAAGATGGTGCCGCCGGCCGTGGCACTGCTGCGCGTGGCCGGGAACTCGGCGCCGAACCACAGCGATTCGGTGTAGACCGGCTGGCCCCAGTCGTCCAGCGCGGGAAAATCGGGCTTGACCGCATAGGTCACCGCCTCGTCGGTCACCCGGAGGTGCTCGATCTCCAGCGTGCGCAGCAGGAAGGGTGCCGTGCCGGTGTTGGTCAGGTGAATCTGCTTGTACAGCCAGGGTTGGTTCTCGGCGGGCCAGTAGCGGATTTCGGCAGCCAGGCCGATGGCCGTGCTTTCCAGCCGTGCGACCGCCCGGCCGTCCTGGATCTTGAGCTCCCGCAGTGAGAACTCATCGCTGGTGGCCCGCTGCCCCTGGCCCCAGGTGAGCAGGAACTCCGGCCCGGCAATGCGAAGCGTCCGGCCGGCCACCAGGTTATCGATTCGTTGCGTGTGCAGTCTGCCGCTCGCGTCACCCAGGACGCGTCGAACGGCCCCGCCACCGACCATGATCGGTTCAGCGGGAGAGGGCAACTGAAAGCAGCAGACAGCCACGGCCGCAAGAATCTTGACAACTGGCCGCATAGCCACTCCTCTCAGGATGGGCGCGAATCGATAAAAAACTGGACGGAACGCACCGTTGTCTCAAAGGAGAGTCTACACCGGCTCGGATCCTTGGGAAACTCCCATGGACGGTTGAGCGTGTGCCAGCCCGGGAACGCATGCCCCCCTTCATGCGCTGAAGCCAGGAGCTTTCTGAGATCAGCCGACGCAGTCTGGATCGGCGGGCTGGTTCTCGCCGCTGTAACAGCGCTGGACAATCCCGAAATCCGCCTGATCGACATCGTGATCGCCGTCCAAGTCCCATGCCGCGCAACCAACCGCGTAGGGCATGGCCGGCCCGGAGGCGCATGCTTCGAATGCCAGCAGGTCCGCGGCGTCCACGTCGGCGTCGTGGTCGGAATCACATGGCGCGGGGAAGAACTCGTACGCGCCCATGTCCACAACCGGAGCGGTGCCGCAGGTGCCGGGAACCCACCGGCAATCCGTGGTGGCCGAGTCGTCGAAGAAGCGCGCTGCCCCCCCGAGGTCGGTCAGGACGCCGGGCGGCACTTCTGCGTTCCGGCCGGCGTCGATGCACGGCGAGCCGGCCAGCAGGTGGAGGTTGTCATCCAGCGTGCCGACGATGCCGTCCGGTCCGTCCGCATCCGCGAACAGCGGATTGGCGTTGATGTTGCCGAGGCCCGTGACGCCGCCCTTGACATTGCTGTAAAGGACGAAAGCAGGCTGGGAGAGGCCGACCACGTAGAATTCCCCACCCGGGTTATCCCAGAGAATGGAGTTCAGGATGGTGGGGAAGGTGCCGCTACCGGTGTTCACCACGCCGCCACCGTATGAGGCCGCATTCTTTCGGAGGGTGCAGTTGATGAGCATTGTGCTGCTCTGCTGCACGACGAGTGCGCCGCCGTTGGTTTCGATCGGGGGAGTATCCTGACTCTCCGCCTTGTTGCCGGTGAACAGGCAATTGGTGAATGTCGAGTTGCTCATCATTTCATAGACAGCACCGGCCGAGGCCCCTGACGTGTTGCCACCAAACGCGCAATCCAGGACGTTAGCGCGGATCGCCACGTTGAACAATGCTCCGCCGTAGGCGACGGCGGCATTGCCCAGGAAGGTGCATCCGCGGAACTCGGGCGTACCGGCCATAAAGTTCAGGACAGCACCGCCGGAGCCATAAAGGACCCTGTTGCCGTCAAACAGGCAGCGGGAGACGGCCGGACTGGAGTTCAGGTTGCCCATCGCGCCGCCCCCGACCCACGCCCGGTTGCGGACGAAGTGGCAGTTACGGATGATCGGGGTGGCGTAGTTGAGGAACATACCGCCGCCGCTGGAGCCGGCGGTCGGCTGGGAGTCGGGGGCCGTGGCCTCGCCGCTGGTGATGATGAAGCCGTCCATGATGGCCGAAGCGTCAACCATCTCGCCGCTGACGACGGAATAGCTGTTGTCGGCAGTGTTGGCAAAAGCCGGTCCGTCGTCGCCGAGCAGATCGCCGCTGAGGGTCGTGGGATGAGCGGCGAAACTGCGCCAGGCCAGGTCAAAGCCGGAAGATTCGTTCCCGGCCAGGCCACCGTAGATGGCCACACCCGACTTCATCACGAAGCTGGCGGTGCGATCCCCCTGGCTTGTGGGTGTGTAAACCCCCGCAGCCACCCAGATCTGATCGCCAGCCACGGCCCTGGTCAGGGCCGATTGCAGGCTGGCGTACGCGTGGTCCCACGAGGTTCCATCATTCAGCCCGGCGGCGCCGGCCTTCACGTAGATGATGTCCGCCCGTGTCAGTCCACTTGTCGCACACGCGAGGAGGCTGGCCACAACAAGATGACGACAATACGGCTTGCTTGTTCGCATGATGTGATCTCCTGATGAAGCTGGTGCAAGGCGCCGTCGTCTGCGGGTAAGCATCGTCCGCTCGAGGACAGCAGGAGAGGTGAACAGACGCGCGCTCGCCGGCTGTTCAAATTACTATCTGTCGATAGGTCTGTCAAGTAAAATGCGAATTCCCGAGCCCGGTGAGCCGCAGGATCAGCCTGCGCAGTCCGCATCGCCTGGATTATCGGTCCCGGCATAGCACCGTTGAAAGACTCCAAAATCTTCCTGATCCACGTCGCCGTCGTGGTCCAGATCTTTGCCCTCGCACCCGGCCCGCACGGCCATGGCCGGGCCGGAGGCACAGGCATCGAACGCCAGGAGATCCTGGCCGTCCACGTCGCCATCTGTGTCGAAATCAGCGGGGCTGAGTGGATACCAGTCGATGCTGGTCACGGAGCCATCCTCGGTGAGCCCAACCCCCCAGGTCTGCTGGCCCACGCTCAGGCGGTCGATGAAGCCGGCCGGACTGCGATGCAACCGCGCCGCCGTGCGCGTGAACCTGCCCGTGGTATCGCTCCGGTAAAGATACGTCGTATCGTTGCCCTGAGAGTACACGTCAGCGACAAAAAGGAACTGGTTGATGCACGACGGGATGCCGCGGTTCCACCGGCGCAAGGACAGGTCCAGCATGATCTCGGCGTCGGTGAAGTACTGGTTGGCCAGCGTGGCGAACGCCTCCTGCGGTGCTTCGCACATCAGTTGCAGGTTGTTTCGCAGCCAGTTTTCGTTGAATACGCTGCCTGGTCCGCTTTGCCAGTAATCGTTCCAGGCGAGGTCCCATTCGCCCTCGTCGCCGCTCCAGTAGCCCATGGCCGCGAACCGCTGCCGGGTGGCCTCCCAGTCCACGCCCAAGCCCGCGGCGTGATCTTTGAAGATGACATCCGGCGGGCTGGCCTGCTCGATGAGCGTCTGTTTTCGCGCACTGAGCACCGGGTCTGGATACATGGTGTGTGCATCGACCGTGTGGTTGATTTCGTGGGCCAGCACGATGCTGAACACATCGCAGAAACCGGGAGCAGAGTCGCCGGGAAAGGAGTTTTCCTGTCCATCACCGACGCGAATGCCGAAGAGGTTTACACCCGTGCGCGCCGCGATGGGCATACTCGGAACCAGGTAGTCGTCGATGGTGATCCGCTCGGCATCCCAGAGCGATGGGGGCAACAGGCTCAGGTAATCAGACACCACCCGAAGCTGATCCGCGTCGGCGGAGCTGTTCTCGATCAACAGCGTCCCATGATCGAGGAGCAGGTCGCGATGGAGTCCGGTCAGGCCGATGGAATCGGCAACCGATTGCCAGTGGCCGGGCTCATCAGGAAAGCTCTCCAGCAGGTTGACCCAGACCTGTCCGGCCAGGCTGGGTACGTAGGGGTGTGCCGAACGGTCCAGATGCTGCTTGTGAAGGTACTGCGGGAAGTTGACGATGTGGTCGTGGTACCAATCGCGAATTGTCTGGCGCGTGGGCGTTCCGGGGTTGAAGTCATCCAGAAATGAGCGCATGTTCCAGTGACATCCGAACAGTTCGGCCCGCAAAGCCTCGTCCGCCGCGAGCGCCGGACCCAGATCGGCAGGGTGCGCGGTCATGATCTGCGTGATCCGATCCAACTGGTGCGTGTAGGGGATGCCATACATGCAGACGATCTTTCCGTTTAGCCCGCCGCTGACGATATCGATGACTCCATCGTGGTTGAGATCGCCAAAGTTCGGGATGGTGTCATCCTGGATCAGGTCGCGGATGTTGAGTTCCTGGCCGTCCGCACCCCTGGCCACCAGATGAGTTCGGAAAGACATGCCCGGAGCCTGCGGATCAGCCGGGTAAAACCCGAAATAGCCCCAGTTGATGCCGTAGGTCAGGTCCAACCGCCCATCCTGGTTGATGTCGAAGAGCCTGGGATGGGTGTTGTGGGGCCACGCGATGGGACTGCCATTGAACGTGAATCTCTCGCCCGGCAAGTCAAAGCTCGGCGCGCCGGCTGTGCCGGTGTTCGTGAAGAGGGTGAAAAAACCGAAGAAATCACCGGCAACGATGTCGTTCAACCCATCATTGTCCCAATCGCCGACGTCGATTCGGCCGCCGCACCAGGCCGGCAGGACCAGGTCGCCGGCCGGGCCGGGGAACGATGACCAGGAACTGAATACAGGACCGACCTGCGTGCCCTGGTTGGAGTAATAGCCGATCTGACTAATGGAATGGGCCACCACCAGATCGTTGAGCCCATCGCCATTCATATCCTCGAAACAGGCGCCGGTATACTCCGATCCCTTCTGAATGGGCGTGCCGCCCGCCAGCACCGGCGTGCCGGCATCGAAGACGGCCTCGGCCGTTGAACCGGAGTTCGCAAACAGCCAGATGTGTCCGTCGCCACCTCCGACAAGGATGTCGACATCGCCGTCCGCGTCCCAGTCCACCAGCCGAGGCGCAGCATGGCTACTCAGTTGCATCGGCGCTCCGCCGGCGCTCAATTGGACCGGGTCTTCGAACACAAACGTCGGGAGCAGTGACTCCGCGGCTCCTGCCGAGCCAGCGAAAGCAACAAGAACAACCAGCCGGCGCAATTGTGTTCTTTCAGTGACAAGCATCGTTCCCACCTCCTTCATGCGCTGATGATCTGTGTCCCTTCTCGGCAGTTCCTGCCTCCGCCACGGCGCCGCGAGGACGCGACCTTGTGCAATGCCAATCGTCCGGGAAAGCCCACGTGCCGATGAGCTTCAACCGACTCGTGTACCGGCCGCGCGTCGGTCCGCCGACCTGTCCTGGCGGATCGGTGCAGCCGGAAGCCTGGATGCGATCGGGTGCTGGTCTGGTAGTTTTCAGGAAGTGGCGGTGTACGACCTGATTGGCCGTCGCTTCAGTCAAAGCTGCCGGATCAGCCCAGTTGTTAGTCCTTTGATAGCATAACAGGCCGATGCCGGAAAGGGAACAGCAGATCCGAGCCATCCTTCTGAAGCCAGGGAGAATCCGTGTGTCGCCGCGGGGCGAGGGTTAGAATACGACCGGCCAGGTTGACGAGGTTTCCAGGAGGCAAGTTTATGCAGCGCTCGATCGTCGTCCTTTGCGGCTGGTATGGTGCAATTCTCGTGACGGCCGTGCAAGCTGAGGATCCGAGTTTGCCCGACCAGTCCGTGCAGGCCATGCACCGCGCAACGGAGTTCTTCCGTAGCAGAGTTTCTACCGAGGGGGGCTACCTGTGGCGCTACAGCGAGGACCTGAGCCGGCGCGAGGGGGAGGGCAAGGCCTCCGCGACCATGGTGTGGGTACAGCCGCCGGGCACGCCTTCGGTGGGGATGGCTTACCTCGACGCCTACGAGGCTACGGGCGATGAGTACTTCCTGAAGTCCGCCACCGAGACGGCCGAAGCCCTGGTGCGCGGACAGCTTCGTTCCGGCGGCTGGGATTATCGCATCGAGTTCGATCCGCAGCAGCGCAAGCGGTACGCCTATCGGGTGGACGGCGAGCAGCCCGCCGAGCGAAACGTGTCCACGCTCGACGACGACACGACGCAGGCGGCGCTGCGCTGCCTCATGCGGGTGGATGAGGCGCTGGGCTTCAAACACGAGCGGATTCACGAGGCGGCGCTCTACGCACTGACCCACCTGATCGATGCGCAGTTCCCCAACGGCGCCTGGCCGCAGCGCTTTGAAAAGGCCACCGATCCTTCCCGCTATCCCGTCAGGAAAGCCAGCTACCCGGACTCCTGGTCGCGTACGTTTCCCGACGACCGCTACTCGGGCTACTACACCCTCAACGACCGGGCCATCCCGGATATGATTGACACCATGCTGGAGGCCGGGCGGATCTACCAAGAGAAACGCTTCCGCGACTCGGCCGAACGGGGCGGTGGATTCCTGCTGCTGGCCCAGATGCCTGCCCCGCAGCCGGCCTGGGCGCAACAGTACGATATGGACATGCACCCGGCCTGGGCGCGCAAATTCGAGCCGCCAGCCGTCACCGGCGGTGAGTCGCAGGCGGTCATGAGGACGCTGCTGATGCTCTATCGCGAAACAGGCGACCGCAAATACCTCGAGCCGCTGCCGCGGGCACTCGCTTACCTGCGTGACTCACGACTTGCCGACGGACAACTGGCCCGGTTCTACGAGCTGAAAACCAACCGACCTCTGTACTTCACCCGCGAGGATTACGAGTTGACCTACAGCGACGCGGACATGCCCACGCACTATTCCTTCAAGACGGCCGATCAGACCGGCGCCATCACCAGAGAATACGAACGCCTGCTGAACATGGATCCCGAGGAGCTCCAGGCAACGACGCGTGCCAGCAAGCCGCGTATGAGCCGCGGACTGGAACAACAGGCCCGGGCCGTGATTGCCGCGCTGGATGAGCACGGCCGCTGGGTCGAAGAAGGGCGCCTGCGCTACCACGGCGAGGATGATCCTACCCGGCGGATCATCGACTGCCAGACGTTCATCACCAACATGAAGGCACTGAGCAACTACCTTGCCGCGACGCAATCCGACGGTGCGCGACCATGATTCGGATCGTCCGCTACACACAGGCAGAGTCCCCCCGCAGACCGCGCGCCGCGACCCAGGCGAGGGTATCCAGCACAGAGCGCGCTGAGCTCGCGGAGATCACGAGGGGTACTTCGGTAGCAATGATTTCCCGGAGGATCCTCTCTGGGCCTCTAGGCCTCTGTGGTAAACTCCTGTCGTTCTACGGACGCGCAGAATTATTCAGATTCAGCGGACAACATCGTCAATGCCTGGAGCATCCGGACGCGCACGGCATCCGCTTTGCCGCGGTCCTTGGGGTCCTGCCAGCGTAGCCCCTCCACGCCTTCGGCGCTGAGCACCTCATCGGCCGCGGACTCGAGCAACTGCCGCGCCTCTTCGAGCTGCCTCCCGGATCGGCCGGCGGATTCGTTCCGCCGGACCGCCTGCTGGAGCATAACGAAGTACTCGTAGTCCTCAACGCTCTCCCGAATGGCCTCCATCTGCTTGCCAGGCGTGACCGTGCGGTCGTCCAAGAACAGAGGGGTATAGGGATTTCTGGCGGCAGCATACTCGTTCCAGGAGGAGCTTTGGCTATTGTCGCCGAAGGCCCAAAAGAACGAGCCGGTCGCACCGATCTGCCAGCAGTGCCAGGCCTGTAGCCGGTAATAGGCGTAGGGGTCCAGCAGCCTGGCCGGCCCGGAGCAGGAGTACAGTTGCAGCGTGCGACCCTGCTTCTGCTGATCGAGATAGAAATCCGCGAACTGCTTTCCGGCCGACAGCCACATGGGCCGGTTCGGACAGAGAATATCGCAACCCGCGTACATCTCAGAACGGCCGTCCTTCGGCTTTTGATAAATAGGGTCTTCCCAGATGAGAATCTCCGGTTCTGCGGCCTTGATCGCTCGGGCCCAGGCGATGATCACGTCATCTTGTTCGTGGCGGCGCGGCTCGTCCACCAGGAGCAGCCCCAGTTGACCGGGCCTAAGCTGCCGGGCCTTCAGATGATCCGCCCAGGCCTTGATCCAGAGGCCCACGCGCCGGTCGAAGTCTTCACTGCCCAGTGCGGCGCCGGCGAAGCTCTTGCCTACGGACAGAAACACCAGGTACGCGGCCGCGTCCGGCCATTGACGGGTCCACTCATCGAATCGTTGCGTGTTGAGGCGAATCGCCTGCTGCGTCTCGTCGAATTCAAAGTCCATCATCACACCCGCGGTCGCCCAGGGCGCGTTCACGAAGCGCTGCCGCAGGTGCTCAATGAGCGCTGCTTTATTCTGAGGTGTGATGCCGTACCGGCCGTCCCCATCGGTGTAGCTCCAGCCGCCCAGCCACAAGGTGGTCCGCTTCGGAAACTCCAACGGATACACGTGCAGCACGATGGGAATGCGCTGTTCATCCTCCCCCGCACTGAGGATCACCGCACCCGCATGTTCCCCCGACGGCCAGTTGGTCACATGGAAGCTCAGCCAGATCTGCTGCAGCAGTCCCGGCAGAACGGGGACTTTCCAGACGTTATCTTCGCGCGGTGCTTCAACGAGCGCCGCGGCCACCGGTTCGCCGGCGATCGTGTCCGTCCTGGCCACCTCGTAGACGCTGATGCCGCCGGGCATCGGCGAACCGGGCAGGCTCTCAAAGTGGACGTCGACGTCAAACGGCTGCTCATACAGATTCAAGACATTGATGGCCGCGGACCGGTACTCGCCGCGCAGGGTGTGCACTTCGATCCTGCCCGCGGGTGACTTAACGTTCCCGAACAGCTCCAGCGGGTCCCACGGCCCGGCGGCCCAGGCACGCAGGCCGGTATGACCTTTTCGTCGCT
>BTUC01000109.1:0-18180 GCA_045863575.1 Phycisphaerae bacterium | reverse complement strand
CCATGACCCGAACTGGGAGAATGGCAATCGCGACTGGCGGGAGGTTGCACCCGGCGAGACACTCACGCTGGCCGAACTGAAAGGGCCGGGCACGATCCGCCACATGTGGTTTACGATCAATGCCCAGGACGAGCACTATCCTCGCTCGCTGGTTCTGCGGATGTACTGGGACGGCCAGCAGCAAGCCGCGGTGGAGGCCCCGTTCGGCGACTTCTTCGCGGTCGGCCACGGCCTGCGCCGCGAAGTGGACTCCGAACCCGTCTCGGTTGTCTCCGAGGGCCGGGCGTACGCTTGCTTCTGGGCCATGCCCTTCCGGCAGTCGGCGCGGATCACCGTGACCAACGACGCCGACCGGCCGGTGCCCAAGTTCTACTACTACATCGATTACGACGAGCAGCCCACCCTTCCCGAGGATACGCTGTACTTTCACGCCCAGTACCGCCAGGAGTACCCGGCCGCGGCGGGTGACTACCTGATCTGCGACGTGCAGGGACGGGGCCACTACGTCGGTACGGTGCTGTCGGTGCAACTACGCACCGATGGATGGTTCGGCGAGGGCGACGATCGCTTCTATATCGACGGCGAGGAGAAGCCCTCGCTGCACGGCACCGGCACGGAGGATTACCTCAACGACGCCTGGGGCCTGCGCGAGATCATGCGCCCCTACTACGGCGCGGTTTACGCGGAAGGCTTTCAATTCGGCGACCGCACCAGCGCGTATCGCTGGCATATCCATGACCCGATTCGCTTCACGAAATCGCTGCGCGTAACCATCGAAGACAAGGGCCAAATGCTCAACAAGGAGGGAAACACCGTCAGCGGCCACAGCGAGCGCGAGGATTTGTTCAGCTCAGTGGCCTTCTGGTATCAATCCGGGCACTCGCAGCGCTTCGGAGCAGTGCCGCCGCTCGATCAACGACTGCTGGAGACCACGCGCGTCGAGATGGAGTCATTCGCCAAGACGGCCAGCGTCTCCACCGGCCATGCCGAGATTACCGTGAACCGCTCGCCGATCTTCAGCGGAGGCACTCAACTGCTTGTCTCCGGGGCTCAGAAGGGGGTCACCGTCAGCGTGCCGTTCACGCTCCGAAAACCACTGACCGGAGCCGGGCGGCTGGTACTCAACACCTGCATCAGCGCCGGCATCTGGAAAGCGCACCTCGACGGCCGGATCATCGAACGGATGCGGCACACGGACCTCTACAACGGGTACTACCGTCCGACGGATTTCAATCTGGGGTACGTCGAGCTGGCCGCCGGCCGTCACGAGCTCACCTTCGAATGCATGGGCAAAAGAGCGGAGGCCCGTGACAGCCAGTTGGGGATAGATGTGATCAAAGTCGAGCACGTGAAGCCGCATTTCGCTCGATAGCCCGGCCTGCACGGGGAACGTTTCCGGTGCGAAGATGATCAATACTCGTCATACCAGGTATCGAACACCCCGTCGTCGTCGTACCAGTCGTCCGTGTAGTACTCGTAATGCCAGCCGTAGTCCCAGTCGTTCTCGGCCCGGTCATAGTACCAGCCGTAGTCCCGGTCATCGTCGTAATTGGTGTGGGGATAGTTGTAGTCGTAGCCCCAGTCGTCCGTCTCGTAGTGGATACCCTCCTCGCCGGAATCCGTGAACCAGTCGCCGGGATCGTACCACTCCTCCTTGTGCAGGCCTTCACCCGGTTCGTACTCCCACTCGTCGATGCCGGTCTCGTTCTGTGCGAAGCCCGTGGCCGGGAGGCTCAGGGCGATGACCATCGCGGGTAGCGCCGCCACCGACAGCAGTCTGAGCATCGAACCGTTTGTGTCCATTTTTCCCGCAAACCTCTTCATGATGTCTTCTCCTTCCGACCCGAGCTCATGCGCCGGCCGCCCCTGGGGTGCAGGCGGGTCCTTGCGCAATCCAACGCGTTCTGTGCGCGGAAAATCAAGGTCGGTCAGAAAAAAAGACGTATAGTTCTTGCGGGATGCAAGTAGACGATCAGGAGCCCGTCCAAGGGCCCGCCTTTAACCCGCCGGGGTGCGCTCCCGCCGCAGCTCGGCCAGATCCACCAGGCAGTCAGCGCCCAGCGGCACGTACCGCTCTCGATGGCACGTCAGAATGATGATCTGCAACCCGGCCGACGCCCTTCGCAGCGCCGCGATCATCCGGGACAGCCGCTCATCGTCCGTCCAGACCAGGGCGTCATCCAGGATCACCGGCAGCGTTCCCCCCTCCCCGGCCAGGATCTGAGCCAGCGCCAGTCGGGCCAGCACGTCGAGCTGCTCGCGCATACCGCCGCTGAGCGTGGCAAATCCCTCCTCCTGGCCATCGCGGTGCAGCCCGGTGAGATGAAGCTGCTGGTTGATCGCGGCCTCGCCGTCGGCCAGCACCATCCGCAACAGTGGCCGGATGCGATCCGCGATCGGCTGGACGAAGCACTCCTGTGCGGCTGTCCGGGCCGCCAGTAATGCCTCGTAGAGCTTGTTGGCCGCGGCTGCCTGCCGCTGCAAGCTGCGCAGCCGCGTCCTGGCGGCTTCGTGGGCCGACTCCGCGCCATCGAGCTGCTCGTAGAGGGCCAGGGCCCCGGCCTGCCGGACCTCGCCGGTCAGCTCGGATCGTCGGCGCTCGAGCTGCTGAAGCTCCTGCTCCAATTGCCGGACCACCGACGCAGTCCGGTCGGCCTCATCGCGAATCCGCGGTGGACAGCACGCGGCGAGCTGCTCCGCGAGTGCCTGCGCTTCGGCACTGCGGCTTTCGAAAACCGTGTACTTCTCAGCCACCAGCCGCTCGAGCTGCTCATCGCTGCCCTGTTCGGAGCGTTCCTGCTCCAACTCGCGCTGCTGGTTCGCGAGCTCACGCTCGACCTGGGCAAATGCCCCTTCCAGGGCATCCAGCCGCCGGGCCAGCCGGCTCACCTCGGACTGCTGAGCTTCGTAGCGCCGGCGGTCATCATTGAACGCATCCTGAATCTGCCGGCGCGCGGATTCGGCGTCCAGAAGCTGCCTCTCCATCGCTTCCGCGGCGGGCAAGGGATCCGCGGTGCTGCGTTGGGCCAGACCCGCCTGAAGCAGGTTGCGCTGGCGCTGCACCTCGCTCTGAAGATTGGCCAGCCCCTCGGGGACAACAGCGCTCAGTTGCGCCTGTAGCACCGATCGGCGCTTCTCCACCGCCTGGCGCCGAGCCGCGGCAGCCTGCGCAGCGGACAGATCCGTCACACCCAGCTCGTCGAGCAGATGCCGATAGCGCCGTTCACATTCGTCGAGCCTCTTCTGGCGCGTCGGCAGATCCCCACCGCCCGGTTCAACCACCATGCGGGCCACATCCCCGATCCGGAACTCCTGGCGCTGGACGACCGGAATGTACATCGACTCACCAGCTGCCAGCCTCCGGGCCGATGCATCGCATGGCCCCTCGGTCTGGACCTCGGTCGCGCGCAGCGCCTGAACGGTCAACCGCGCGGCGGCTGCCTCCAGCGCCGCCCGCGAGGCAGTAACCTCTGTCTGGATCTTGACCAGGGCGGAAACCTGCGCCTCGGTGACCAGCAGCGACGCGAGCTGGACCTCAATGGCCGTGAGCTGCGCGGCCTGTGCTTCCGCCGCCTGGAAGCGCGCCTGCGAGGTCTCCAGGTCGCGGCGCAGCCGAACCAGGTCCCGGTCCACCTGCAACCGCGCCAGCCGGGATTCCGCGGCCTTGAGCTGCCTGTCCGACTCCTCCAGACGCTCCCTCCGCTGACAGAGGGCGCGCTCGGCGGCGGCGTGCTCGAGGCGCAGCGGCTCCAGCTCCGCCTGCCGACGCTCGCACTCCTGGTGCCGCGTCGCGATCGCATCCGCTCGCTTGCGCCGCTGGACCAGGCGAGCGCGGGCCTGTTCCCAGTCACCGCGTGCGGTGTCTCGAACGAGCCCAGCCTGTTCGGCCCGGCGCTCCAGCCCCTCGATCCGCTCCTGCTCGCGGCGGGCCAGCTCGCGCTGGTGTCGGGCCGTGTTCAGGCTGGCCTCATCGCTGATGATCCGTCGGGCGACCCTCTCCAACTCATCGGCCCGCTGGCGGCTCGCTTCCAGCGCGGCCCGAATCTGCTCCAGCGCCGCACCGGTCTGCTCAGCCGCCTTGATGGCCGTGGCCAGTTCTCCCGTCGGCTGGTTCCTGACAGCGGTGAAATGGCGCAGGTACTCCTCGCGCGCGGCATCCAGCAGAGGTCCGCCTTCGGCGCCGCCCGATATGTCTCCGACCACGCGTCGCAGGGCCTCGTCGAGGCGCTGACGAATTCCATCGTGCAGCCGTCCGTTGTCCAGCCCGTCACCCGCCTCGCCCTGATCCACCCATAACAGGGGCCAGATGCCCATGTGCTCCGGCTTGGCGCCCTGGACGCCGGGCGCATCGCACGCCAGCAGCTCACGGATCTGCTCGTCGGCGGCCTCACCTCGGAACTCCCGGGCGTCCGGTCCTTCGATTCGCAGCAGCGCCGACGACTGACTCAGGAATCGCTTGTGAATCGCATAGCGTTGCCCCTCGCATTCGATCTCCACCCACACCTCGGGGGCGGCATCACCACCCCAGGAGCGCAGCGCGACCATGCGCTGATGCTTGGCGCTATGCCGCTCAAACAACGCGGCACGCAAGGCCCGCAGCAGCGTCGACTTACCGGTCTCGTTGGGTCCGTGAATGACGGTCAGCGTGCGACCGAACGAGGGGATCTCGATTTCCCCACGCAGCACGCCGACGTCCTTGACCTTGAGCCGCAGCAGCCTCATTCGACCGCAGCCCCCATTCCCCGATGCAGCCGATAGAGCAGTTGCAGCGCCCGGCAAGCATCGGCTGCCCCTTCCGCGCCCGGCGTTTCCGCCTCTTCGCGCAGCCGTTCGATAGCCGCGCGCACGAAACCGCCGCTGGCAATGCCGTCAAGATCGTCAAGACTGGCGGTGGCCACCAGCTCGTCATCCACCACGCGCTGCCATCGCAGGCGATCCTCCTGGCGCCGCAGCAGTGCATCCAGGCGCTCCCTCTGCGGCAGGCCCAGCGTTCCGCGCAAAATCAACTCGACCAACGTCGACTCGCGGTCGGCCACGCTTTCGTACCAGGCCTCCAGGGCGGAGATGTCATCCTCACCGTTAAGCTCCGTTTCGTGCCGCATCCATGTCGTCTGGGCCACGCGCACGGGTCTGACGGCGGGCCGGCTCCCGGAGCCCTCTATCGAAACGACCAGCACATTCCCAGTATTATCCTCGCTGAACTTCGTCTGTTCATGTGTCCCGGAATACCAGATCCGCTCGCCGAAGTTCCACGTGCCGTGCCAGTCGCCCAGGCCGAGATAGTCCAACTCGCCCCGTTCGACACAGGCCGGATCGATCCGGTTGGCGCATTCGCCCGCTTCCGGCAGCACATCCATGGCCCCGTGGGCCACGCCCACCCGCACGCGCGACCGATCGCCGTCCGCCCGCAGGTGTCGGGTCGGATCATCCACTTCGTGCCGCCGCAGGAGCGGACAGGGCAGCAGCACTGCATTCACGCCGGGCACCGCCACCGGTTCACAGGAATCCAGGAGATGAACGTTGGCGGGCTTCTCGCGCTGGAAGCTATCGCGCCGATACACGCTGTCGGCCGTCAGGGCGTCGTGGTTGCCGGGCAGAAAATAGACCGGAACAGGATCCAGCATTCGCAGCCGGTCGATCGCCCGCCGCACGGTGCGGTCACTGACGCCGTTGTCGTCGAACGCATCGCCGGCCACTATGACGAAGTCAACGTGGTAGGTCGTGGCGGCGGCCACGATGCGGTCCAGCGTGGCCACACGAACCTCCCGCTGGAGCGCTCCTTTGTCGCCCTGTATGTAGCTCAGCTTGATCCCGAGCTGCCAGTCGGCCGTGTGCAGGAATGTCACCACCGTGGTTACCTCCGCGAAGCGCCCCCCGTACGCGGGCGGAGGCCACATCATACCCGATCTTCAAATTTGCAGCAGCGGGCCGTAAGCGACAGGCCGGCGATGATGGCGTCCGTAGATCCCGCGCTCCCGGTGCCTCCTCAGCCCGTCGAGATCCAGCACGGCAAAGAGGATCTCCTCGTCTCGGCCGCCCAGGCTGAGCGCATCGCCGCTCGGGGCGATGATCATGCTGTGGCCTTTGAACACCGGCCCAGCCCAGTTAGCCATCGCGATGAAGACCTCGTTCTCATACGCCCGCACGCGGAGCTGGTCGCGATGAATGGGTTTCTCACACGTGCAGCCGGTCGCCTGCGGCACGGCGATCACGTCGGCCCCCAGGACCGTCAGGCAGCGCGCCGCCTCCGGCACCTCACGGTCGAAGCAGATCATGACACCCAGGTTGAAATCGAGGTCCCGAACGCGGCACGGCCAGACGAAGAAGCGGTCGCCATTCGTCCAGCCCATGTGCTGCTCATGCCGGTTAATGTGCACTTTACTGTAGGTACCCATCACCAGGCCGGCCGGCGAGAGCACGACGGCCGAGTTGTAGTACTTCTCACCTCGCCGTTCATGCAGGCCCCAGACGATGTACACCCCGAGCTCATGGGCGAGGGCCGCGAAATGCCTGACCGACGGCCCCGGTACAGGCTCGGCCAGCTCCCGTGTCCGCTCCAGCGTCATGCCGTCTTCGCCGGGCGAGGTGTAGCCGGTCAGCGTGCACTCGGGCAGGACTACCAGTTCGGCTCCATGCTCGGATACGGCCCGGCGCACCAGCCGGTCGGCGCGAGCCGCGTTCGCGGCCGGCTCGCCCGTGGCGGGGAGCATCTGGATTGCTGCTAGATGGAGGTAATCGGTCGGTTGAGTTGTCGCCGCCATGCCGCCTCAGCCCAGGTGAACGCTCGACCAATCAGTGATCATTCCGACCTGCTCGGACGGAAGTTGCTGGGTCAGTTCCCGGGCCAGCCGACGATGTCTGCGGTACTCGTCCGGCCCGAATTCATGGAGGATGAAGTCGTGGAACTGGTGCTCGAGTTCCTCGGCATCTTCCGCGGTGAGGTGCGATTCGGCCAGGGGAAATAGCAGCTCCTCCTCGCGTTCGATATGGGCCCGCAACAACTCCAGATAGGTGGCCACATAGTCGGCCAGCGTCATCACCGTCCAGTAATCTTCCTGGATGGCGGGCAACAGCATGTTCGCGATCAGGTTGAGCTGGCGCCGTCCGTCGTCGTGGCAACGCAACAGAGGCACCAAACTGACGCCCTCGCCCGGGCTGATCCGGCGCTGAAGCCGCACGAAGAGGAACCGCTCCTCCTTGATCTGGTGGCACCGGTGCACAAAGTTGCGGAAAAAATCCAGCATTCCACCGATCATGGCCGCATCGTATGCCCCGCGGCGGCGCATCTCCTGCACCTCGTGTTCCGCGGCCTCCAGCACGCCCAGAATAATGGCGTGCTCCTTCCTCAGAGAATGAATCGGTTCCATCGCTGCCCCTGCTTCCATCGGCATTGTTGCGCTGAACCTGGATCGCATCGTTTATCTCCGCGCCGTTTCAGGCGAGGGTCACTCGAGGCGCCAAACGTAGTATCCCTGGATATGGTGCAGCCCCGGGTGCGGCTCGGAGGTCGAAATGGTCAACGGCCGTCGCAACCCCGCGATCGCTCGCCCCGGCCGGGTGCTGCCGGAGTGATGCCAGCATAAGAGTATATGATCCTGCTGTCAATCTACGGCATGTGGGCTTTCGGCTGACATCTCTCGGCCCGTACTCCCTGTTCGTACCGTCAAGCTTGCGGTATCCTCCACCCGGGTGCTGGCCATGATGGCGAGTAGTGGCTTGAGCGCTGACCGCCGGCACACCTCGCTCCTGCTTTGCACTCGAGGAGGCTCATCATGCGCATCATGTCCCGTCTGACCGTCGGCGCCCTGCTCTGCGTTCTGTTGCAGGCGGCCCTGTCCGGTTGTGAACCGCCAGGCGCCCCGGCCGTCAGCCGCCCGCGCGTCATTGTGCGCGTCGAGAGAACGCCGGTCGAACGCGCGCGGCTGATCAAGCCCGGCCTCTTCGATCAGGGCAAAGCGGCCGCCGACCGGCGGCGCGGATTCTTTGACTTCTGGAATGAGCAGATCATCCGCGAGGACAAACCTGTCTCCACCGTCTTCATGGGGGACTCCATCACGGAGCTGTGGCATCTGCCGGTGTACTTCGAGACCTACGGGGGCTTGATCGAGAACCGCGGCATCAGCGGCGACCTGGCCTCCCATATGGCCCAGCGGTTTGAAGCCGACGTCATCCAGCTCAAGCCTCAGAACGTCGTGATTCTGGCCGGCACCAACGACATCAGCCGCCTGCTCGCCACCGATATGGCTGCGGAAGAGATCGTGCGGCAGGTTACCGCCTCCATCGAATCGATGATGGATGCCGCCCAGGGAGCCGGTATCAACACGTTCGTCGCTTCCATTCTGCCCACCAACGACGACTTCCGGTTGAACGACCGGCACACGCCGATCCGCATAGAGGTAAATGAGAAGCTGAAGGCGATGTGCGCGGCGAAGGGCGGTGTTTACGTCGATTACGCCTCAGAACTCAGCGATGCGAACGGCCAGCTTGACAAGTCCTACGCCCGCGACGGGCTGCACCCGCACTACGCCGGCTACGCGGTCATGGCCCGCATCCTCCAGAACGCAGTACGCGATCACGAGGCCCGGCCGTGAAGGAAGCGCCTGAAGGGCGACGGAGGCATGCACCCCATAGCCCGCGGCCGGGCGATCGGCTATAACCTTGCCATGCTGGCATTGAATGAAAACACAACCGTCCGGGACCTGCTCACCGCCTATCCCCAGGTTGCCGGCGTACTGCTGGGACATGGGATGTGCGAAGACTGTCAGGCTGATCCGCCCCCGGTACCACTGCAACAGTTCGCGAAAAAGCACTGCGGGGGTGACACCATGAGACTGATCGCGCAGTTAAATGCCGCCATCGCGCAACGGGCTACCTGACTCGTCCGATGTCAGTCTTCGGCCGTCGCGAAGCTCCCAACCTTCAGGTGTGGTGAGACTGTGGCTGATTGCACGAGCCGGCCTGACGGGTTTCACTGGCCGCCAGCGAGATCTGAATCGTGGCCAGCAGAACGTCCAGATCAGTGGGCTTTCCCAGAACTGTGCACGGCCGGAGGCTTTCCGCCTGAACCTCGATTTTTTCCGTCGGCAGACCCGTGATAAACACAAGGCACAGCTCAGGGTTCCTGGCCCGGAGCGTTCGGGCTACGTCCAGTCCATTGCATTCGTCCTTCAGCAGCCAGTCCACCAGCAGCAGGTCAGGCCTGAATTCGGCCGCCAGTTCAATGGCCTCCTGAGCCCGTATGGCCGTCTCAACCTGATAGCCATGGCCAGACAGAAAGCGGCTCAGGAAGCGGCAGGGAACCGGCTCGTCGTCAAGAATCAGGATTCGTGCCATCAGCGTTGTCGGTAGATAGTCGCTCGGAGCCAGCCCGAACTCCAAGCCTGAGGTGAGTATATAGTACCCCGTCGGGTGGAGCAACCGTTCTGTCGACGCAGGCGACGAACGCAACCGGCACTGGAAACAGGGCTGTGGGCAGAGGCGGCCAGGGACTGGTACTGATCAAGCTTCCTGCACCTGACGCGAAATCTCCCGGGCGGAGGAGACCGGGTCCGGGCTCCAGATCCCCCAGCACCGTCCATCTTTACTGACAATGATCTTGTGGGTTTGATCGCTGGGCCGACTGGGAGGCGTCCACTGAGCTACGAATCCCGCCGCGCGCAGCCGTGCGAGAATCGCTTGCACCTCGCGCTCAGGCTCATCGCACATGATCGTGCTCCACCTGCGTGAAGACGTCCAGAGCCTCCCCACTTGAAGTGCTCCTCAGACGAAAAAGCGTCCCCAGGCGCGCGCAGAAACTGCCAGAAAGCTCATTTGCTGTCCAGCGACCGGAGTGCAAAAAAGATCAACCCGCACCGGGCAGCGCCCGCTGTCGAGCAGTTCTTCCTGACCATCAGTGGTTTCGGCACCGACCGCTGGCAAGGGGTATTCACCCCATGCTGTGTGAATTTTCATTTCAAGGGCAGAAGTTCGCCCTGCTGCCGCAGAAATGGGGGAGAGAGCCAAGAGCGTGCGGCTACCGCCGCGGACGAGATCATCCAATGCCCGGGAGAGGGATCGAACCTCCACAGCCTTTCGGCTACATGGCCCTCAACCATGCGCGTCTGCCAATTCCGCCACCCGGGCGATGTTGGGAGCTTCCATAAGCGAATCGGGCGGACGGCATCAGGCCGCCCACCCGATGATAAGCTACTGCCCTCCAGGTGAAGCGTCAAGCGGGCACCCCGGTCGAGCTGCCCGGCCTTCCTCACGCTGCGCGACGCTCCTCAGGTCCGACGGCTGCGGGGACTGCCGGCACCGTAACCAAGGGGGCGGTAATCACGGCCACCGGCTCAACGTGCAAAACCGAGTTCCAGCCGAATGGGCCGCGCTCCAGACCAAACGCCGCATAGTCGGTGAACCAGTCGCCATCAGCCAGGTAGCGGAACTGGTATGTTCCCGCTGCGAGGCGCAAATTGTAGCGCCACCAGCCCTGCTCGCCCTTCTCCATAGGCAAAGAAGCCTTGTGCCATCCATTGAAGTCGCCCGTGAGGCACACCTGCCGCGCATCCGGCCGAAAGAAACTGAATTCCATTGATCCATCTGGCATCTGCATGACCATCGGGGACCTTCTCCGAAGCTCGAAATAGAAACCCTGGCGCTGCCATCCCACACACCGCGCCGGACGGCTCGCCCTTGCACCCTGCCGAACTGACAGCCTGAAAACCCGTCTCAAGTTCCCTTAAGCAAGCTTCGTGCCAGGAAAACCGGTCTTCCTACGGCGTTGCTTAAGCCAAGCGGAACAACGGGTTATGATTGGGCTTCCATACCCCTGTGCGGTTCTGTCCCCTCAATCACTGCCGCGTCCAGCGGCAGCCGCGGACCACATGCTTATCCGGTCCGCACGGGCGCCTGACGAACTCAGCCGCCCGACAGCATCCAGTGTGGATGCTTATGGCGCCCTTTTCGGTCGGTTCACGGGACAAGTTGAGTTACCGCGATGGAAAACCGCGCCTGACTCAGTACAATACGACCGCGTATACCGCGAAAGTTCGCAACTGGTGCCTGGGTCCCGCGCCCCGTTTGTCCCAATTAAGTGAACCAGCCTTGAGATTCTTCTCACGCACGGTCGCGTTGGCAACTTCGTCTTCTCTTTTTTTGTTCATCTCCGGCTGCGCTCAGTTCGACACGCAACTGTCTGGACTGCGCATCTGGGCGGCGCCCGAGTCCGCAACCCTCTCGCCGGCTTCCTCTGTTGAGCTGGAAAACGAAGTCTTCAGCGATGCCGCCCGGGCCATACGACTTGATGCGGCGGTCAACGAAACGACCGCATTTCAACTGGTCCTCACCGCTGGCACAACTCCCGCCAGCGTGTGGGGGATCACCGTCAGCGATCTCCGCAGCCAGGATGACGCCATCCCCGCAGATCAGGTCGAGTTGTTCCGCGAAATCTTCCTCCCTGCCGGTGAGCATCCGGCCTGGTACTTGCGCCTGACGCCCCATCTTCGCAGCCCCATGGAAGTGGCCGATCCGCTGATCCCCTTCACCGTCCCGCAGGGGGCACTACCCATCGAACTAGGCCCCTACGCCTCAGCCGTTGTGTGGGTGGACGTGCACGTTCCACCGGGTACCCCTCCGGGCACATACGAGTCCCGGTTGCGAGTCACTTCGCGATCCAGCTTCTATCGCGAGCTGACCCTGACGCTGGAGGTCTGGCCGTTTGCCCTGCCGCATACCCGGCACCTCACGGCCATGGCCGGCGTGGAGATGGTCAACCTCTGCCGTGAACACCTGGAGCTTCATGGTCAGCCGTATGCCCCCGCCCGGTTGAGCTTCGACGATCCAGCGGCCGAGCGAGCCGTGGCCACCCTGGACCAGACGCTTCGGCTGCTTCACCGGCATCGGCTTAGCCCCATGCTGATGGATGTGGACCCGCTGGCCAGGCTGGGTTCGGATGGCCGTACCGAATTGGAGTGGGATGACTACGACCGGCTGGTGACGGGCATCCTCGAGGGTTCCCTGTTCGCTGATCGCACGGCCGCGACAGCGTGGCCACTGCCCGTCAGCGAGCGCAATCCCGCCCCGGATGTCTACGGCGGCTGGGGCTCGCGCGCCTATGACCAGGCCCTGAAGGATACGCTACGACAGTCGGCGGCCCATTTTCGGGAGAGGGGCTGGCTGGATCGTCACTTCGCATTGCTTCCTTTGCCAGGACCCACGCGTGCCGACCGGTATGCGCAGTTTGAGAAGCTCGGCCGGCTGGCTCGCGAAGCCGACCCGGTGCTGCGGCTGTTGTGCCCGCTGGCCCCTCAACCGATGGCCCCGTACGGATTGTTGAACGATCCGTTCCGGGATCTCTCGGGCTTCACGGCCATCTGGTGTCCACCCGCTGAGGTGGCCGATCCGGACGTATTGCAGCGGCAGAAATCGGCCGGCAAGGTGGTCTGGTTTGCGCCGGGCCGCCCTCCATTCTCAGGATCACTGAGTGTCATAGCCCCGTCGGACCACGCACGCAGCATTGCCTGGCAAGCCTATCGCATGGGTTGCGAAGGCCTCCTGCTGCCTGCCATGAATCCGCGAACCGCCGCGGCCGGCTCCGGAGACTCCGGCAGCGGATCTTCAGCGAGCCAGGTTGAACCGCTGCTCTGGCCGGGGAGACCCTATGGCTTGAACCGTCCGATTCCTTCCATTCGCCTGAAGCGGCTTCGGCGCGGATTGCAGGATTACGAATACCTCTGGCTCCTGGAGCAGAATCGCCGCCCGGGCATCGCGCGATTGATCGCGGGAGACCTGTTCGCTTACGGCGGCACGGACTGCTACGGGGAGCACCTGCTGGATGGCCGGCCCAACGGGTGGAGCGCAGACCCCGGCGCCTGGACGCTGGCGCGCCGTTTGATATCTCGGGAGCTGGTGGCCGCCATCGAGGAATCGAGGATTGTTTCCAGCCAGCCGCTTCCGGCGGAAGACACCTCGAAATTTGAGCAGCAGATAGAGTGGGCCCGGTTTGCCGAAAGCGTGCGGTGCATCCGTGCCGATGTCGAGGGAGTTCGGGTGGCGATAGAACCCGGCCAGAAAGACACGCCTGTCCGGCTGGATGTGACCGTCGCGCTCTACAACGCCACACGTGATCCGTTCGAGGGTGAACTTGCCTTCGCGGACGTCC
This sequence comes from Phycisphaerae bacterium, assembly GCA_045863575.1. Classification (GTDB taxonomy): domain Bacteria; phylum Planctomycetota; class Phycisphaerae; order UBA1845; family PWPN01; genus JAAXZI01. The sequence continues at coordinate 5,042 of BTUC01000109.1, read as the reverse complement.
CCGAGAACTGGCGACTGACGCGAGCGCGGGCGCCGGTCGGCCCGCTTGAACCCCGACGCTCGAGCCGCCGCATCCTGACCGGCCACGTGCCCGGGATCGCCACCAACGTGGACGGGGTGCTGCCGATCGGACTGTCGCTGGGTTCGGGCGATAAAGATCCCCTCCGCATCCCCGCGCGCGTGTGCGCCCTCACCGCGCAACGGCTGACCCGGCCGATCGCGCTGGATGGCAAGCTGGATGACTGGCCGCTGGGCACGACCAACGTGGCGGGCGACTTCATTCTCGTCGGCGCGCTGGACGTGCCCAAGCGCGGCAGATTCAGTCCCGACCGGGCCTCTCAGGCCACCAGCGTGTTCGTCTGCACCGACCGTGAATACCTCTACATCGGCTTCAACTGTGCCGACGATCGGCTCTCTGAGCGCGTGGTCTCGCGTAGCAACACGGTTCGTTACCAGGACCTGTGGCCAGTTGGGGAGGACCTCGTGGAGGTGGTACTCGATCCGACCGGGCGGGCCGTCGATCCCGGAGAACTGCTGCACATCGTGGTCAAAGCCAACGGAGCGGTCGTCAGCGAACGAGGAACGCCCTGCCTGGCCGACGTCGCGCGCCATTCGGGATGGCCCGCCGGCGTCACCGCCGCACTCGACGATACCGCCCTGCCGGACCGCTGGACCGTCGAGATCCGCATTCCGCTGGCGGCACTGGGCAACCCGGGTGCGGCGTGGGGCGTCAACTTCGGCCGTTTCCAGGCTCGTCTGGGCGAGTACAGCTCCTGGTCCGGGGCGCGACGATACCTCTACAGCCCGGCATCCCTGGGTAACATGCGCCTGCCGGAACCCTGAACGCCGTGTGTGGATGGTCAAGCGCCGGTCCGCCCGAGCTGTCACGGTTCCCTCCGATCAGGTCTTGCCAGGTCCGTGACAGTTTAGTGCCTATCCCGTTAGGTCCCATGTGGCACAGGTTTCCAACCTGTGTACACCAGTTGGAAAACCGGTGCCACACCCTGCTGGGATAGGCTCTTAGACGATGAGCCGCTTCAGAGCCCTGAGCGCACGCGAGGGGCCGAAGCGCCGAGGGTCCCGCTGCAACCGAATCCCCCTCGCTTGCGCTCAGGGCTCTGATACCCCGCGGATCCTGTCACGCACCTGGTCTTGCCGGACTTGCCCTGTATGCCTCGCCTGGGGTGAGATGATACCGTACAATCGCACCGACTTTTCCGGGAGCAGATCATGTCAGTTGCCCGTCACAGCTTTGACCGGCCAAAAACCAACTTCGCTGTCAGCCAGGCTCTGAGCCGCCGCGCGCTGCTCCGCACGGCCGGAGCGGCCGCCGCAAGCTGGGTCGTGGGGCAACCAGCCTTCGCCCAGTCGCAGCCCGCAGGCACCATCATGGATTTCGAGGAGAAGCTGTCCGCGTTGCGAGTGGCCAACTACCGCCACCGCAAAACTGACCTCAAAACCGGCTTTCGGCCCGTGGGCGGCATGGTGGCCGACTTCGCCGTCGCCCAGCGCGACGGGCGATATCACTTCTTCTACATCGAGCGGCGCCTGCAGGAAGGCACGCCTTTCTACCCTGGCCACGAGATTTACTTCGGCCATGCCTCCACGGCGGACTTCCTGGCATGGGAGGTTCACGACCCGGTACTGCTCATCCGGCCGGGCACCTGGGAGAACGGCCACGTGTGCGCGCCATACATCATCCAGCGCGGCGATGAATACCTCATGGCCTATACCGGCGTGAACCATCTGATCTCCCAGAACATCGGTCTGGCCTCCAGCAAGGATCTGTTCGAATGGCGGCGCTGGGAGAGCAACCCCATTTCGCCCTGCCGCAACGCGTCGTGGGCCTACTGGCGCGAGGATGGCATTGCGAGCTGCCGGGATCCGCACCTGACCGAACACGACGGACGGATCTGGATGATCTATTCCGCCGCCACGAAAGAAGGCGCGGCCTGTGTGGCCATGACCAGCACGGCCGACCTGAAAACCTGGCGCGACCACGGCCCGATCGTCACCGGACCTGCCAGTGGTTATGAACCCAGGATGACCGGCGGCCATCCGCAAGGCAGCCTCGAATCGCCCAACCTGCAGCGCCGCAATGGCCGTTGGTACCTGACGGTCAAAGCCGCCATCCGCGATTCGCGCGTTCGCAATTGGGTCTTCACCAGCGACCGCATGGATCGTTTCGATTGGAATGCCCGCAGCGAGTTCTGGCGAGGGGCCTTGGGCGTCGAAGTGCTGAAAAACAAAGGTGACCGTTCCCTGATGGCCACCTTCACTGGCGGCCACATTCGACTCGGCGTGGCGGATTGGTCAGGCGATAGCCCGTCGGCGCGGTTCCTCACGGACGAAGCAGAGCTACGCGAGTGGCTGGCATAATCCTTTGTACGAGATTGACGTGGAAACTGCCCGCTCAGAACTGGGCCTGCTGCAATCCTGCCCGCGCTGTGAGTACGCCCTGCGCGGGGCTGCCGGTAACCCACAACTGCCCCGAATGCGGCATATGCCTGGACCGCCGTTGGAGAATCGTGGCGCCGTGGCCGCATGCAAGGTGGCGAAGATTGCAGAAGGGGATTCATCTGACCGGCATTGTACTGGGATGCTTCCTGCTTGCTGCCGTTCATTGGAATTGGGGAACTTTCGAGGGATGGCTTTGGCCCTTCAACATGATCGTCGCCTCGCTCCTGATTGTCTCCAATGTTTACTCGCTGTGGCGAAGCCGGGTGCCTCCGCGCGGCATGCTTGCGATAGCGCAGGAGGGCTTGGTAGTCAATCGAGGTGAAATCGAGTACGAGCTTCTTCCCTGGCCGCAGGTGCTCGACGTCCGATGGGGCCAGCGAGCTGCATTGTCGATCAAGTTGACAGATGCTGTCGTGGAGCTTTCCGTTCGGTCCTTCTTCTCCGGAAACCTGTTTGAGCTCTGGCTCTGCCTCCGCGCCATACGTGACTTTCGGGGAACGAAGAACCGCGGTGATCTCGGCCGCAACGACGCCAGGCGGCTCAACGAAGCGGCGCCGGCCGACCTCCCTGCAGAGCGAGTCGAAATGCCTCGTCGCCAACGTTGACCTGTAAAGCGCGATCAGAGCGGGCCGGATCCACAGCTTGCCATCCGTTATCGCAACGCAGCAACATGCAGCTGGAGTCAGCGGCAACACTGCCCGCTTGTCCGGCTTGCCAGAAGACGATCGACTCCATCTTTCTATCATCCGTGCGGATCACGTGGGCAGCCTGTGTGCTCAACTCGTATCGCCGGGCGATTTGCCCGGCTTGCTGCGTCCACACGTCACGACCCACGTTCGGAGCCATAATGTATCGGTAATCGGTGGAATCCTTGTCATGGCTAATCAGCACCGTCACGTAGTGATGCGTCTCCGGCGGCGTCGGCCCGTAGCGCTTCGGGTCTCGGATGGAGCTCCAGTCGGATGTACGTGGACCACGCAGGATGGTGACACGCTGCCCATCGGGGAAGGCATAGCCCATGTTTTTCAGCCAGAGGCTGCGGACGGTCATGGTGCGCTCGAATGGCCCGGGCTCAGCGGGCTGACCATCAATGAGAAGCTCGGCCTCGGGCTTGACCGGCTGATTCACGACGGTGGTCTCGACCCGCCCCGGGCCGGCGATGCCGCTGCCCAGGCAGACGATCGCATCGCCATCAATAAGCCAGGATTTGCGGGCCGCGAAGTCACGGTGCTTCAACTCCATGGCCGCCAGGGCCACACGGTTCGAGCCACGTAACACACCGACGAATGGGGATGTATTCTGTCCCTTCACGTCGGTCGCGACGGTGGTGCCCGGCAGGCGCGTCCAGTCCAGCGTCGGCCAGCAGCCGTCCCATTCGTCGGCGCCGATAAAATGGAACGTCGAGCCATGGCTCAGGAACCACCCTTGCAGGTTCTCGCCGTTAATCGATTCGTAGCCGGCGTTGCGGCTCGAGTGCATCTTCACGCCGACAGCCCACCCCGGTCGGATCACCTGCAGGAAATCGCTGTCCGGGTAAGCGAAGATGTCGTCCACCGGCGCAGCCGGCTCCATCGACGGAACGCTCTGCGCGTGAGCGATCCAAGGCGCGGCGGTTTGAGCCAGATCGGGCATGGCCGTTCGCTCCCGGGCATAGAGCTGCGCGAACCGCTTTGCCTCGGGATGGTCCGAGCGCGCCATGATCGCCAGGGCCATCAGCGCGGTTGGGTTCTCGTAGACGCTCGCACCGCGCGAGATCTCCCGGCCCACAATCGCCGGGCACAAGCGCCCGCGATAGAGGAAGCCGTTCACGAAGTGCTCGAGCATGTCCGCATAGCGGTCGAGCTCGGCCGGCCGTGGACCGAAACTCGTGCCGCCGTAGCGAGCGGCCAGCAATGCATAGTCGGCGATGAATGCCCGCCCATAAGCCCACATCGGGTTCTGGCCGTGGAACTTGTAGCTGTAATCCGCCTGCAGCGCCCCTTTGCCGGGCAGGCCGATCTCGGCACACGCCTGGCGGGCCCACTTGCCGGCCATGGCCGGGTTCTCCAACAGGACCGCCAGTTGCAGCCACAGCGTGTTCATGTCCGTCTCACCCGGTGGGCCCGGCTGCCGGGTTGGGCACGGGCCATCTAAGCCTGCATCTTCTTCCACTTTGAGCAGGTAAATCAGCGTCTGCACCTCGCGATCGAACAGCTCGCGATCAAGGTGACCCTCCAGCAGGATGAGCGTTGGTGTGAGGTGCAGGGCCACGCCGATCTGCCATGCCCACCAATTCCCCGGCTGCGGGCATCCGGGATAGGCGAACTTCAGCAGGTGCCGCAAGCTACCCTCGATCGCCGCCAGCACGCGCGGGCTGCGATGGTGCCGGCTGGCGGGCGAGGCGTACGCCCGGGCCAGCTCCCGCGAACGGGAAAACGCACCGGCGTGCAGCGAAATCATGGGATCGGCCACGTCCTTCCATGCCGACCAGTAGCCCCCCTCCGCATCCAACAGCCCGTCCACTGCCACATCCAGCCGTTCGATCTGTTCTCGAACGTCCGAGGAGTTTGGCGCCCGCCGCAAGGTCCACTCGTCGATCAGCCG
>BTUC01000108.1:0-18286 GCA_045863575.1 Phycisphaerae bacterium | reverse complement strand
CTGAGAGCCTGCCGGGGTACGGCCGGAGACCGGTCGATCGCGGTGTGCCACTGCTGTGCTCGCCACGCCGAAGCTTTTCGCGAAGGCGGGTCAGCAGTGTTTGGAGATCAGGGCGGCCCCCGCGCTCTGGGCATTGCTCACAGGCACAGAGCAGTGGCACACGGGATAGCGTCCTGGCACGGCAGTCGTTCGGAAGTGCTTCTATTGGGGACAGCGTTCATGCAGCAGCGTCGTGTCGCCATCGTCCGGAATCCCGCCAAGCGGGAAGCCGAAGCCATCATGGCTTCCCTGGTTGATCGCGTCGGACAGCAGGCTCTACTCGCATTCACCGGCTCAATCGATGACGCTGAATCGCTGGCCCGCGCCCAAGCGGACCGGGTGATTGTGTTGGGTGGAGACGGCAGCATTCTCGCGGTGGCCCGGGCTCTCGATGGGCGACAGAGTCCTCTGGTGGGTGTGAATTTCGGAAAGCTCGGCTACCTGGCGGAGTTCGGGCAGGAAGATGTAATCCGCCACCTGGACACGATCCTGGAGGACGAATCGATCATCAGTCGACGGATGATGCTCGAAGCCGTCATCACGCGGGCGGATGGTGATTCCGTCCGCTCCGTGGCCGTCAACGATTGTGTGATCCACGCAGGGCCGCCGTTCCGCATGATCGATCTGGCCATCTCGGTGAATGGCGAGGAAATCACCAGTGTCCGCGGGGACGGCCTGGTGCTCTCTACGCCGACGGGTTCCACCGCCCACAACATGTCGGCGGGGGGGCCCATCGTGCAGTCCGAGGTAGCCGCTATTGTGCTGACGCCCCTCTCGCCTCACTCGCTGACGCACCGGCCCCTGGTGGTTTCAGGAGACTCCGCGATCGAGGTGCTGGCCCGGGAAGTGAATGCGGGAACGACGGTAGCAGTGGATGGCCAGCTTTCGCTGCCCCTGCACGGGGGGGACAGGCTGCTGGTTCGCCGTCACGGGCAGAGTTTCCAGCTTGCGCGCAACCCCTCGCAGGCCCGATGGCACACGCTGACCACGAAGCTCAAGTGGGGACAATGATGGTGTCTCTGCGGCGGTCAGATCTGCGGCGGGGAAGAGCGGCAACGCCGGCAAGCAGGAGGACCCCTGCGGTCGGATCGGGAACTACGTGGACCTCGAGATCCGCCCCCGCGCTCACCTCGGTCAACTCGTCGCCCGAAGGCCAGAGGCCCGCCACGATGTCGGTGAGGTTGATCAGATAGTCGCCGGCGGGCGCCAGGGGGGCCACCGTCAGCGAAAGGGTGATGAACAGGTCATCGCCGGTCAGCGGCGTGGACGGCAATCCCCCAAACTCTGCCGAAGTTGGATTCATCGTCCCGGTTACCGGTAGAAGAAGGGTATCCCACGTTGTTGCATAGGTGCCTCCGGTGACGGTGAATATGCCGGGCGTCGAGGCGGTGAGTCGCATCTGGGCGCTCAGAATGCTCTCTGGTGCCACGCTGAGGTTGACGTCCACATCAAAGGATTCGCCGGGCGCAGCCCAAACGCTCGCCTGGGCATCGGATGGCGTGACGGTGGCAACCAGGCCCGCTCTGGATGAAGCGGTGCTCAGCAAAAAAATAATGGCAGTGGTCCCCAGTGACCTGCACATGTCTCTCTCCCCCTGCACTTACAGGACTCAACACACCGGAAATAGCAGCCCGGGCTTCCGCTTTCAAGAAGCGGAAGCCCGGACGAAAATCTACATGATCACACGATGCCGGTCAGGCATGTTCTCGCGATCGTCTCCAACTGATCATCCCCAGGCCGATCAGACCGAGTAGTGCGGCGGCCGGAGCCGGGATGGCGGTAACATTGACGGTGTAGCTCTGGCCGCTGGTGGCAGTGGCGACTTCATTGTAACTGGCATCGCCGAAAACGATGTCAGACAGGTTCAGCAGGTAGCTGCCGATGGCAGCCGACGAACTGACCGAGAAGGTCAGCGTGGCAAAGGTCAGTGGGCCAGTCGCCGTGGGAGTCCCGCTCGCAGTGTCAATCACGCCGATGTCGCTGGTCGTGTTGGCGAGGAGCTCACCCGAGGGAGCCAACTGGTCGCCAGCGTTGCCGCTCCAGATGGAAGAGTTGATCACCGCCGAATCGAGCGTAAAGATCCCCGCGGCGGTCAGATCGGTCACCTTGAGCTGGCCGGTCTTCAGGCCCACCTGCGTGTTCACTTCCACGATCACGGAGAAAGTCCCGCCGGCGTAGGTGGTCACCGCGTGCTGATCGCCGCTGGTGTCCATGAGGGTAGCCATGAGATCCGCTTTCGCAGATGCAGCCGCCAGCAGCAGAATCGCCGCCGTGCAGCCTCTTCCCGCAATTCCTCGCGTCATCGTTCTCACTCCTTTTGACTGTTCGAACTGTACACCGCAGTCATGGCTTGACTTCGCGAGCGGGGATAGGTTGCCGGATAGAGATGGTCCGGCACGCTTCAAGAGTATCCCCTTCGCTCCGGCTCCACGAGAACCCACAGTACCGGACCTTGCCTGCGATGTCAAGCGTGAATAACCAGATTCTGATTCACCTCTACACGTATTCCATGCTCATCCGGCCCCCCTCACAGGCGTGAGAGGGGCCGGAGGCGTGTGTCTCGCGTCAGGGCGCGGTGTTGCCCGATCGGCTCTTGGTCAGGCCCGCATCGATGAGGTTGAGCTTCCCATCGACGTTGACGTCGTGCGGCGCGTTCGCGACCCCCACAGTCTGGCCATTCCGGGCCTTGACCTGAGTCACGTCGCCGCTGGCCACCGCTCCGTCACTGTTCACGTCACCCACCAGCGACCGGACAGAGCAGTCCGTGTCGCCGGCCAGCAGAACCTGCGTCGCCACACTGCGGAACTCGGTTGGCAGAAGGGTGATGGTGTAGCGTTTCAGGTTGGGCAGATCGCCCGAGTTAAACGTGATCTCCAGCATCGTGCCGCCGCCGGTGAGCTGCACACCGACCGGCGTGTAACCGGTCGCGCCGGTATCCAGGACGGTCACATCGCTGGTGCTCAACGTGCCATCGGCGGCTTCGACCGGCTCGCTGAAGCTGACCTGGATCTTCTGGATACCGTCACGACGCGATTCGGTCATCGTGGCGGTCTTGCTGAGGGCGATCGACAGGTCGCCCACGCTGTTGCCATGGGTCCGGACCGACCACCAGCCGGTGACCGTGGGTCCGGGAACGACGGTCTCGCACAGGGGACCGCTGTAACCCACCGGGCAGTCACAGGTGAACGAGTCGATCCCGTCGTTGCAGGTCCCCCCGTTCTGGCAGGGGTTGGGATCGCAGTCGTCCACGTTGATCTCGCAGTTCGTGCCCGTGAACCCCGGCGGGCAGGTGCACGCGTAGGAGTCGACGCCATCCGTACAGGTACCACCGTTCTGGCAGGGGTTGGGATCGCAGTCGTCCACGTTGGTTTCGCAGTTCACGCCGGTGAAGCCGACGGGGCAACTGCAGGAATACGAGTTGACGCCATCCGTGCAGACCCCTCCGTTCTGGCAGGGGTTCGGATTGCAGTCATCCACATTGGTTTCGCAGAAGACACCCGAGAAGCCGAGGGAGCAGATGCAGCTGAAGCCCGGATTATTATCCACACAGGCCGCGCCGTTCTGGCAGAGATCGGCGGCGCAGCATTGACCTTCGGGCGTGCCGCAGCCGCACACCCCGGGAGCGGTCTTGGTGATATCGTTCGGGCAGCCGTCGTTGCAGTCTGGCGTGCCGTCCGTGTCGGTATCGTCATCGGGTACACCGCAACCGCAGACTCCCGGCGCCGTCTTGTTGATGTCGTTCGGGCACCCGTCATTACAGTCCAGCGTGCCGTCGCTATCACTGTCTGTATCCGGAACGCCGCAGCCGCAGATGCCGGGCGCCGTCTTGAAGAAGTCCAGCGGGCAGCCGTCATTGCAGTCCGGCGTGCCGTCGGTGTCGGTGTCGTCATCGGAGATACCGCAGCCGCACTCGCCTTCCGCAATCTTGTCCGCATCGTTCGGGCAGCCGTCGTTGCAGTCCGGCGTGCCGTCGGAGTCACTGTCCGTGTCCGCTACTCCGCAGCCGCAGACTCCCGGCGCGATCTTGTTCATGTCGGCCGGACAACCATCGACGCAGTCGGCCGTGCCGTCCGAGTCGCTGTCCGTGTCCGGTGTGCCGCAGCCACAGGCTCCCGGCATCGTTTTCTGGTTATCCAGCGGGCACATGTCGTTGCAGTCCGGGGTACCGTCGGAATCGCTGTCGGTGTCCGCAACCCCGCAACCGCAGACTCCCGGCGCGGTCTTGTTCATATCGTTCGGGCACCCGTCGTCGCAGTCGAGGACACCATCATTGTCCGTGTCCACGTCCGGAGCACCGGGGCAGTTGTCGATGCAATCCGGCACTGAGTCGCCGTCGCTGTCGGTGTCGGGAACGCCGCAGCCGCACGTACCAGGTGACGTCTTGCTGCTGTCAGCCGGGCAACCGTCGTTGCAGTCCGGCGTACCGTCCGAATCACTGTCCGTGTCGGGAACGCCGCACCCGCAAACGCCCGGGGCGATCTTGCCGCTGTCGGCGGGGCAACCGTCGATGCAGTCCGGCGTGCCGTCGAGATCGCTGTCCGTATCCGGAACGCCGCACCCGCAGGCGCCCGGCGCGATCTTCTGGTCATCAGCGGGGCAACCGTCATTGCAGTCCGCCGTGCCGTCGGCGTCGCTGTCGGTGTCCGGTACGCCACATCCGCAGGCCCCGGGGGCGGTCTTCGCGCCGTCGTTGGGACACCCGTCGTTGCAGTCCGCCGTGCCGTCGCTGTCGGTATCCACGTCCGAGATGCCGCAGCCGCAAATGCCGGGCTCGGTCTTGTCGGCGTCGGTCGGGCAGCCGTCACAGGCATCGCCCAGGCTGTCGTTGTCCGCGTTGGCCTGGTCGGCGTTGCCCACGCTCGGGCAGTTGTCGCAGGCATCCCCTACGCCGTCCGTGTCGCCGTCCGCTTGGTCGGCGTTGGCCAGACCGAGGCAGTTGTCGCACGCATCGCCTACACCGTCTCCATCCCCGTCCGGCGAGTTCACCGGAACGGTGCTGCTCGGCCCGGCGCCGGCAGCGGTGTTACCGGCCAGATCCGTGGCCGTACCCGGCGCGATGGAGATGCCCAACGTACCCGTGCCGGTGATCCCCGAGACGGTTACGGTGCGGGTGGTGGTGCCCGATCCGCTGACGCCGACCGTGCCGTTCGCGGTGTTCGTCGGGTTCAATGTCACGTTGCCGGTGGCCAAAGTTACGTCGCTGGCGCCGCCGTAGCTGATCGTGTAGTCGACGCTGTTGCTGGCACCGCAGATCGAAGTGGGCGACGGCGCACCGATATCAATGGTGGGTGCAACCGTGTCCACGGTGATGTTCAGGCCCGCGGACGCGCCCGATTCGCAGCCGCCGCTGGGCGTCCGGGTGGCCGTGATCGTGTGGCCGCCCTCGCCCAGACCGGACACCAGGGTGTTGACGTCCACGGTTACGCTGGACGGAGTGCCGCTGACGGTGGTCTGGCCCAGGACGATGGCTCCCTCCTTGACCTTGATCACGTCGCCATTGGCGAACGTTCCACTGGAGGCCGCGACGGCGAAGGCCAGCGGCTTGGCGGCGGTTCCGTTGCCTGCCGTGTTGTTATCGGTGTTCGAAGAGCCGGTGTCCGTCGCAGCGGTCAGATCCGGCGCACCGGGTGCATCGGGCGAGCAGGCACAGACCTGAAGGTTGTCGAAGACCACGTTCAGCCCGCTGGAGCCGTTATCACCCCCCCGGATCAGCAGGTACATGGTAGAGGCCGTGGCGACGAACGAAGGAGTCGATGTGTGGCAGGCGGTTGTCTGGTCGCCGTTCCAGCTACCACAGTCAGGCGCGCCGAATCCCTTCTGCCATTTGAGGAGCAGCGTGCCACCGGAGGGGTCGACATCCGTGAAGGGGCTGTTCTTGACCAGGAGTTCCACATAAACCGTGGTGCCGCCCAGGTTCCGCGAGCGAAGCTTGATGTTGTAGGTGGCGCCCACGGTTAATCCGCTCAGGGTGGCGCTGGCGCCGATGTCCACATTGGTACCACTGAACCGCAGGCCTTGGTTCCATCCGCCGGTGGGCATATCGGTGTTGGTGGCGTAGTCGAAGTTGACGGTAGTCGAGTTGGCTGTTCCGCGGCCGCCGCTGACATAGGCCCAGCCGGTGGGCGGTGTACCGGAGCCCTGGAAATCACCGTCGGGCGCGAGGTTGGTCGGACAGGCGATGGTGGTCACCAGGATATTACTGGTGTAGCCGGAGGCACACGCGCCGGTCGTATCGGTTGCCGCCGCCGCGGCCACGGCATAGGTGGCGCCGGGCAGCAACCCGGTGAGTACTTTGGTGCCCCAGTTGGACTTGGTCTGCCAGACCGGTGTGGCCCCGAGCGTGCCGTTGGCCTGAAGGTACTGGATTTGGTTGACTCCACCGGATATGTGCCGAATCCGAAATGCAGTGACCAGGCCGTTGGCATCGCCGGCCGCGTTGGCCAGGGAGAACCCGGTCTCGTTGATGGCTGAAATGATCGGCGTGCCGGGTGCGGCGGGAGGCGTGCAGGCCGGCGTGATCCGCAGTGTATCCCAGCCGACCGGGGCGATATTGCCGGCGCCGCCGCCACCGATCTTGAATCCGATGGTGATCTGCGTGTTTGATCCGCTGTTGATGTTCGCGGTGTACTGCGTCCAGGTATTGTTGTTGCCGTTGAGGAACCCGCCGCAGTCGCCGTCGAACTTCTGAATCAGCGTCCAGCCGCTGCCGGTGTCGAAGTCGCAGGCGGTCTGGCTGCCGAACTTATAGCCCGTCTCCATCCAGAAGCACGGGGAAATGGTCGGGGCGCGCATGTAGATGGAGATGGTGTACGCCGTGTTGGTGGTGATGTTGTACACCTTGGCCTTGACCGAAGAGCCGTCGGAGGAGCGGTCACCACTGAGAAAGTTGCCGGACTGACCGCCGGCGGGAGTGGTCCATATCGCCGCGCTGCCCCATCCTGCGTCACAGGAGCTGTTCCAGGTCGGCAGGCTTTCGAAGTCCTCAGCAACCGAGAGCTGGGCCACGGCCGGCCCGGCCTCCAAGCTAGCAAATGCAATGCCAGCGAGGAAAAGAGCCCAGCGGCCCCGAACCGCCGTTCCGATCAGCCGCTTTGACGATCTCCCCACGCTCACCATCTTGACTCCTCCGAGCACGTGCAAAGCTGCACGGCAGACCTCGTTCGAATACCGTATCAGACTTGCGTCCGAGCGCTGGTATAGCAGCGCCGGCACGACATAGAGACGCGTTCGTAGCGCAAATGGCCCGCAGCAGTACTAGCACGGAGTAGACGTGTGTGAATCGCCTTGGTGCAGGGAAATGCCGGGTGAGCTGAAGCGAATCACGTCTTCGTTTCGTCCCTCCACTCCGCAAATCTAAGGCTTACGTTAACCAGTGTGCAAAGCAATGTCAAGCACCAATACCAAATTCACATCAATGACCTTCTCCGCGGCGCGGCGTGTTCTCGGACTCACGGTCCCAGACCGGTTCCGCGCCTCGGATCGCTGGGCAGTAATCCAGCGTTCACGGACGAAAGTGTCGGCGCACGAACTGATTGAAGTCCGAGGCCAGACGCGGGGCATCGACGCCGGTGACCTGCCCATCCTGGACCACCATCCGGCCGTTGACAATGACCGACTCCGGCCGGGGGGGCTGGCACAGGACCATGGCTGCCAGGGGGTCTTGGCCGAAAGCGCCCGCCAGGGCGATGTCATCGGCCCGGTAGATGGCCATGTCCGCCGCCGCACCCGGTTCCAGTCGGCCCAGTTCCCGCCGGTTGAGCACCGATGCTCCGCCGACGGTGCCCAGGCGGAATGCCTGCATCGGCGTCATGGCGCCTGGCCCGTGCACAAGCCTCTGTAGCAGCAACGCTTGCCGTGTCTCCAGGAGGAGGTTGCCGGCGTCGTTGCTACTACTGCCGTCGACGCCCAGCCCGACGCGCACGCCGGCGTCGAGCAGCGCCTGGATCGGGGGCGCACCGCTGCCCAGGCGCATGTTCGAGCTCGGGCAATGGGCGACGGCCGTTTGCGTCCGAGCCAGCAGGGCGATTTCGTCCGCATCGAGATGAACGCAGTGGGCCAGATAGACGTGGGGGCCGAGCCAGCCGTGCTGGTGCAGAAACTCGATCGGCCGGACGCGGAACCGCTCCAGGCAGTAGCGCTCTTCATCCAGCGTCTCGGCTGCGTGCGTGTGCAGAAGGACGTTGCGTTCCCGGGCCAGGCCAGCGGTTGCCTCCAGCAGCTCCGCTGAGACGGAGAACGGCGCGCATGGAGCAAGATCGATCCGACGCATGGCCATGGGCCGGGGATCATGGAATCGCTCAATCGCGCGCAGCGAATCCGCCAGGATGGTCTCTTCATCTTCCGTGCAGTCGTCGGGCGGCAGGCCGCCTCGGGATTGTCCCACGCTCATGCTGCCGCGACAGGCATGAATGCGGATGCCCAGCGTCTGGGCTGCTTCCAGCACGGCCTCGATGCTGGCGTCGCGCTGCCTGGGGAACAGGTAGTGGTGGTCGCTGGTGGTGGTACAGCCGCCCAGCAGGAGTTCAGCGATGCTGACCATCGCCGCCTTGTGCAGCGCGTCGTGATTCAGCTCGCGCCAGACGGGGTAGAGTGTGGTGAGCCATTCGAACAGCGTAGCGCTCTGGACCGCCGGCAGGCAGCGGGTCAGCGACTGGAACAGGTGGTGATGCGTATTGACCAGGCCCGGCAGGACGATGCGGTCGCGTCCGTCGATGACCTGTACCGGCTCGTCCTCGGGCGTGGCGGCTGCCTCGCGCCCGGCCTGAACCGCCAAGGCCCACTCCACGTCTGCCTCGCTGACATAGCCAAGTTCCAGGAGAATCTGTCCAATCACGCCGTGCGTGCTTTGTTGCCGTTCCAATGCAGCAGCGACCTGTTCGCGCGTGACTTTGCCGGTCCGGGTCAGAATGGCGCCCAATGGCCGGCCGCGCAGCTCGCCCAAAGAGACCAGCGGCGGTTCTCCGGGGGCGCCGGCCTGGCCGGGTGTGGTCGGCCCCACGTGCGTGATGACCCCGTCGGCATAGGTGATGGACGAGTGATCCAACACGACCACCTGGTCGCCTCGTGCGGTGATGACGGTTGCATGGTCGATTCGCGTCTTCATGCGGCGTAGCTTACGTCAGTCCGAGGCGGGGTGCGAGTGCTGGGCGTTGGACAGCTGCGTCGAGGCTCGGCCGTGCGAGAGCTCCGCCAGGGTTCGCAGGGCACCGTGCAAACGGCTCTCCAGCGCCTGGCGGTCCGCCTGGTCGGGAATGGCCTCTCGGCCGGCATCAGCGATCAGATGGGCCTGTCGAAGCAGGGCTTCGCGAAGCTGAGCGTGCCGCACACGCTCGCCGACTATGGTGATGGTCTCCAGCAGCCGGATCATCACCGCCACGTCGTCCCGCCCATGCTGGCGAATCTGATTGAACGCCGCGTCCACCACGCTGCGGATGGTGACCGCGTCGGCGATGACCCGCAGCTTGCCGTGGTTATCGTAGCGGTAGGGGCTGGGCATTCTTCGTTCACCGATGCGCACCAATGCCGCTCCCAGCCGGTCCGTGCAGTTCATGGCCGTGAACGGATCATTAATCCCGGTGGACAAAGCGCGGACGGCCACCTCGACGAGCTGGTCGATCGCGAACTCCACATCCTGTTCGAGCGTTCGTTGGGGGCCCAGGACAAGGGCCTCGTTGATCTTTCGGCTGACCTCCTCGTCGAGGCGCGCGCCAGGCCAGACGCGGGCCAGGAGACTGCCTCCGATGATGAAATGCCCCGGCCGGTAGTGAAGTTGGATGATCAGGTCGCGCTGTGTGGCCAGTTGAAGGATCTCATCTCTATCCACTGCTCGCAGGTAGCCGCTGTCCTCGGCAACCACCGATTGTGCATCGCGCTCGAAGTGCTCGGGAACGTCCTTCTCGCCGGAGTCGCTCACCACTGCGGCCTCGTCTTCTCCCAGCTTCTCCGGAAAGATTTCATCGATGGCCGCGTCCAGATCGGCGCTGACCGCGGCGATGACGTTGGGCGCCTGGATGAGTTGGGAGACATGGTGGATGAAGAAGATGAGCACGCCCAGGCTGGTCAGGGCCAGGACCAGGGCCGCGGTGACGGATATGTACGGAACGAACTCGAGATCGTCCTCGCCGCTGCGCACCGCGCGCAGGACGAGCAGACAGTAGATGAACGTGGATACGAACGTCCCCAGCACGATCTGGTTGCCCCGGTCGCGCATGAAGGTAATCAGCAGCCGCGGACCGAACTGCTGGGAGGCCAGGGTCAGCACGACCATGGTGATGGAGAACACCAGACCGGCCACCGTGATCATCGAGCCGGCGATGGTGCCCAGGACCTCCCGGGCCCCGTCCGGCGTGCCCGAGTAGATCCAGGCGACGTCGTCGATCATCTTGGGCTTGATATGCTGATCGATCTCCAGAAGTCCGAAGGCCAGCCCGATGCTCACGGCCAGCATCACCGAGGGCACAAACCAGAAGTTGGATCGCAACTCGTACAGCCAGCTCTGAGCTTGCATTCTCATAGGCATGATGAGTCCGGGAATAGCGGCCCAGCCGCACGCTCAATTATTCCCGCAGTCCGGCCCGTTTTCTAAACTCGGCCTCGTCGATCACCTCGACGCCCAGCGCTTGGGCCTTGTCCAGCTTGGATCCAGCCTCGGCCCCGGCCACCACAAAGCTCGTACTCTTGCTGACGGAGCCCACCGCCTTGCCGCCGAGTTTGGTGATCAGGTCCTGGATTTCCTTGCGGCTGAACCCCTCCAGCGTGCCCGTGACCACGATGCTCATGCCCGCAAACGGCCGCGGGCCGTCGGTTTGCGTCCGGGGTTGGGCTAAGTTCACCCCGACAGCGCGCAAGTCATCGATGGTCTGGCGGCCCTGTTCGCTGGTCATGAAGGTGTGAATGCTTTCGGCCAACTCAGGGCCAATGCCGGGGATCTCCTGGAGCTGTTCCACGCCGGCTGCCTGAACGGCCTCAATATTTCCGAACTGCTCCGCCAGCAGCAGGGCCGTGCTCACACCGACATGGGGGATGTTCAAGGCTGCAATCAGCCGGGCCAGGGGCCGCCGTCGACTGGCTTCAACGCCCGCCAGCACCTTGTCTGCGTTCTTCTGACCCAGGCGGCGTTTCTTCGGTTTGGCCCGATCTCCCGTGTCCAGCAGCAGGTCCGCGGTGGCCGTGTTGGACTCGGCGCCTTCTTCGAAATCGAGGCCGATGAGCTCATCCCTGCGCTGCTCGAGCCGGTATAGATCCGCGAAGCTTTTGACGAATCCTTTTTCGACGAGCTGTTCGACCAGTGCCGGCCCGATCCCTTCGATGTCCATCTGGTCACGTCCGCAGAAGAATCGCAGCCGCTCCCTGAGCTGAGCCGGGCAGGCCGGGTTCGTGCAGCGCAGGAAGACGCCGCCCTCGTCGCGCACCGTTTCCTTGTCGCATGCCGGGCAGCGCGGCGGGGCGGTGATGGGCTGCGTATCGGCCGGCCGGGCCTCCTTGTCCACCTCGACCACCTGGGGAATGATTTCGCCAGCCTTTTCGATGTAAACGAAGTCGCCGATCCGCACGCCCAGTCGCTCGACCTGATCGAAGTTGTGCATCGAGGCACTTTTCACCGTCGTGCCCGCCAGCAGCACGGGGTCGAGGTTGGCCACCGGCGTGATCGTGCCCAGCTTGCCCACCTGGAAGCGAACCGACAAAAGCTTCGTGCGGGCGCGCTCGGCCGCGAACTTGAAGGCGATGCACCAGCGAGGGAATCGGCTGGTCATTCCCAGCACGTCACGTTGGTCGAACCGGTCTACCTTGATGACGAGGCCATCGGTGTTGTAATTGAGTTTCGTGCGTTCCTGGTCCCAGAAATGGACTTGGGCGAGGACCTCGTCGACGGTATCGACGCGCTTGAGGTGGGCGTTAATGGGGATGCCCCAGTCGCGCAGCTTCTGGAACAGATCGTACTGCCGGTCGGCCGGCAGGGGGCGGACCTCGCCGATCCCATGGGCGCAGAACGCCAGGCTGCGCTCGGCCACCATGCGCGAATCGAGCTGCTTGAGCGTGCCGGCCGTGGCGTTGCGGGGGTTGGCAAATGTCGGCTCGCCGGCTTTCTCGCGGGCGGCGTTGAACCGTTCGAAGTCGGCCGTCGGCCAGTAGACCTCGCCGCGCACCTCGAACACCTCCGGAAGGTTACGGCCGTGCAGCTTCAGTGGGATCGAGCGGATCGTGCGGACGTTCTGCGTGATGTCGTCGCCGACGTTGCCGTCGCCGCGCGTGGCCCCCAGCACCAGTTGGCCTTTTTCGTATCGCAGCGAGACGGCCACGCCGTCGATCTTGGGGTCGATGACGTACTCGTACGGCTCGCCGCCCAGGCCCTTGGCGACCCGGGCATCGAATTCGCGGAGTTCCGACTCGTTGTAGGTGTTATCGATGGACAACATCGGCGTGCTGTGACGCACCTGGCGGAACCCCTCCAGCGGCGCGCCGCCGACGCGCTGGGTGGGCGAATCGGGTGTGAGCAGGTCGGGGTGCTCTTTCTCGAGTTGCTTGAGTTCCTCCAGCAGCCGGTCGTAAGCCCGGTCGGAGATGACCGGTTTGGCCTCGATGTAGTAAAGGTGGTCGTGCCGCCGGATCTCGTCACGTAACGCCTCAATCCGCTGTTGTGCATCGCTATGCGTCATGGCAGCAAGAAGCCTACCGCGCCGGACCGAAAGTGGAAATATGCCCTTGTAGCGTGGTCTTCGAGATTACAGCGAGTCGCGGTCTCCGTCTGCTCGGCCGCAAGGATTCCTTCCCCCGGTACTCCGGGGGAGGGCCAGGGTGGGGGCTTGGCGCAGTGAATGCCTTCGATGCACTTCAGCTTGCCGAAGCGTTTGGTCATCGGCCCCTTGCTTGCGCTCAGGGCTCTGCCTGCTTGCTCCAATCTAATCTTCAGCCAGCCACCAGAAGCAGAGCAGAGCGATGCAATCAGCAATGCTATATGAGCCATGACAACACTTGATCACCAAACCGAAGCGAAGCTGCGAGAGGTGGTCGGCTATGACTGCGGTGCTCTGGACGGGGAAGCGCTCATCGCCGAAGCCTACCGTGTGGGCCGACGCTCTATCGGGCAGGCCACACGCCTGTTGCATATTTCCGTGAATGACGCGTACGGCTTCATGAAGGAGCGGGCAATTCCTATCAACTACTCACTTGCGGACTTCGAATCAGACTGCGAAGGCCGTCGTGAGCTTCGGGACGCGCGGTGATCGTCATATCCAACGCATCGCCGCTTCCAGAGGCCTCAGGGTGGCCGGCACCCTCGCTATTCTGTTCGAAGCACATTTGCGAGGCCTCGTGGATTTTCGCGAGGCAGTCGAACGTCTCAGGAGCACAACCTTCTACGTAGACGAGCGCCTCATCCAGACAATCCTCAACCACGTGTAAGGCGTCGGCAGTCCGGGCCTTGTACTTGCTCTCCATCCAGGCGACACTCTCAGCCCTTGAAGCAACATCCGGTTTTCAGCGGAGGAGCCGCCAGAATGTCTGTCCTGAGACGTCTCATGCTCGTCACCATACTGCTGGCCTGCCCCCTCTCGGGCGCGGAAGCGATACAGGTTGATTTCCCGCTGGTCCAGGATGGCCGGGCCGTCGCTCGGGTCGTTGTCGCCGGCGACTATGAGCCCCTCCAAGCGGCGGTCAAGGACTTTCAAGCGTACGTCCAGCGGATCAGCGGCGCTCAACTCGACATGGTCCAGGGAGCCGAGGACCTCCCCGGCCCGACGCTGCACATTGGTGAGACCACCCTCTACCCACGCCTCTCCGGCGCAATCGACAAGCGCGTCAAAACTGACGGCTTCGCCATCGCCCGCGTCGGCGAAGACCTGCTCATTGCCGGCACGCTGCCGCAGGGGACAGCCAACGGCGTGATGACACTCCTTCAGGATCATTTCGGTGTGCGCTGGTACTACCCCGGTGAACTCTGGGAAGTCGTGCCGCAGTCGCGATCGCTGGCCATCCGCTTCGATACCGATTCACCGGATGGCCTCTACGTGCAGAACCCGAGTTTTCAGGGCCGCACACTGTGGGGCGGTGCAGATGACATGGTCTTCTACCGCCGTATGCGCATGACGCAGAAGGGCACCCCGTTGCCGTATTGCGGAGGCGGCCATTCGCTGAGTGCCACCATCCCGGTGAAGGAGTACGGCCAGGAGCACCCGGACTACTATCCGCTGATGAACGGCCGTCGGGTCATCGAGGGCGGTGTTCATCCCTGTTTCACGCATCCGGACATGCCGGAAGTCTTCATGCGCTATATCCGCAAGGGTGGCCGGTCGTTCGGCGTTGAGGACAACCTGAGTCGCTGCGAGTGTCCACGGTGCCTGGCCGTGGACGGCGAGTCCGAGCCGTACATGGGCATGCCCAATGTCTCGGAGAGCTTCTTTCAGCTCATGGCCAAGGTCGCCGCCCAGGCCGAGAAGGAGTTCCCCGGCATCTGCCTGGGCATGTTCGCCTACCAGTTGACCAACGCGCCGCCTGAAACGGTGGATTACGTCGGCAAGAGCATCAATATCGTGCTCTGCCAGGACACCGCCCAGCACTTCGATGATCGCTACCGCCAGATCGACCGTGACATGTCGGCCCAGTGGTGCCGCAAAGTCGGGGCGGTATCGCTGTACGACTACCTGGGCATCGACTACTGGACCCCTCGATACTTCCCCACGATCATGGCCGGCCAGCTCCGGCACCTGGCCGATCATGGCGTGCTCGGCTACGTGACGCACTCGGCCACCATGCCCGACAGTGCCATGCCCATGTTCTACCTGTACTACCAGATGCTCTGGAACGCCCGCCTGGATGCGGACCAGGTCATCGACACGATGCTCGACGACCTGTACGGCCCGGCGGCCGGGCCGGTGGCGGCCTTCTACGACCACTGGGAGGCATGCTGGCAGCGCCAGAAGAAGACGCGCTGGTTCTATGGCATGGATGATTTCCGGGCCGAGATGACCATCTACACGCTGGGGGACATTGAACGCGGCGCCCGGCTGCTGGAGGAGGCGGCCGTTGCCGCTGCGGCGGGAGCGGACGATGAGCGAATCGGCAAGCGCATCGCCGTTTTGAAGAAGTATTTCGCGTTCACCCACGCGGCTGCCCGGGCGCACGATGTCTCCATGCGCGCGATCCGCTCCAACCCGTCCACGCCGGAAGAAGCCAAAGCCCTCTCCAGCGCGGTGGTGGACGTCTGGCGCGCTTTTGACCGGCAGCTGGCCCTCTCGGAGAAGCTACCCGGCTCATCGATCTCCGGCTGGCACCCCAAGTGCATCCGGGTCCGCGCATGGGGCCTCAAGCAGCAGATGCGCGATGCGATCCCGGCGCCGCTGGTGCGTTGGATCTGCGCCGCGGAGGAGGGGGCGGTCGCCATCGATCCTGACTCGCTCCGGCGGATCGAACGCGAATTCGCGGCCCTGGCCGTCGCCAACCGCACGGCCATCGAGCCACTGGTCACGGAGAGCATGGGCATCGCCCCGCGCATGCCGCGGGCCTGTGCGCTCGCGCCGGCCGACGTGCCGCAGATTGCCTCGCCGCCGGCTCTGAACGCCGGCCCGGCCGACTGGTCCGGCGTGCCCCAGGTTGAAGCACTCCCGTGGATCTTCCGCGCTCGGCCCGAGAACCCCCAGATCGGCAAGTACGACGAGCCCATGGCCGAGTATATCGTGGATCCGCCCGCATCGGCCGACCAATCCATGACCTGGCAGTGTGCCTGGGATGACCGCCGGCTGTATCTGCGCGTGTGCGTGCGCGATGATCGGCACGTCCAGGAGCGCCCGGCCGACACCATGTGGCAGCAGGACAGCCTGCAAATCGCCTTCAACCCCAACCGCTGCAACTTCGAGATTCCCGGCTCGTCCTGGGACTACCTGATGGGCGGCTACCACGGCGACGAGGTGGAGTTTGGCGTCTCATTGCGCGGCGAAGAGGCGCAGATGCATGTCTGGAAGGCCCCGAGTCTCACGGCCGGTGCCACGCCGTCGCGTGCCCCGGCTGCCTCTGATCTGCCAGCAGCGGATGCCGCACCGCCGTCGGCCGAGTTGACCGCCCAGCCGTCGGCTGCCGACCAGGTCGACAAGCAGGAACCTCCGGCGCAGACGCCACTCGATCCGCGTTCGCTGATCGCCTTCGCTGCCGACCGCATCGGCGATCAGACCATCTACGAAACGGCCATCGACTGGCGGATGATCAAAGGCTTCCACCCCAGGGCAAACCGTAGCTTCGGCATCTGCCTGGTGGTCAATGACGTGGACGCCGGCGAGCGACGCAGCGCCGAATACGGCACCGGGGTGGTCAACCGCAAGCGGCCGACTGAGTTCGCAGCACTGCGGCTGACCCGGTGACCTGGTGCAGCGTGACCTGCCGGACTGGCCGTGCCGAGCGGGACGAGCATGCCGGACCGCGCAGCAATTCTGAGATGGAAGTGACTGTGCTCGCCGGCCACGACGTGCATCGCGATCGGAGCTTATTGAGGGCCCGGCGTCTCCTGTCCCACTGCCACCCGGCCGGAGAGGCTGGCGACCACGATGATCAGCTCCGATGGTTCAATGGGTTTTGGGATGTGCATCTGGTAACCGGCCAGAAGAATCCGCCTTCGGTCCTCGGATCGGGCGAAGGCGGTGAGAGCCGCCGCCGGTATCCGTCCACCGTTCTCCGGCGGGAGGGACCGGATCTGCCGGATCAGCCAGTAGCCGTCTTCTTCGGGCATGCCGATGTCGCTGAGGATCAGGTCAATTTTTTCCCGCTTCAGGATGTCCATTGCCTCGCGGGCGGAGGACGCCGGGAAGGCAGCGGCTTGGCTTTCCCGTAATATTCGCGAGACCACCTCGCGGGCATCGCGCTCATCATCCACCACCAGCACGCTGAGCCCGGCGAGCGACAGTTCGCAGGGTGTCGCTGTCGGCTCGCCTTTGCGCGGGTGCTCCCGGCTCTGGCCGTCGCTCTCTTCGTGCGAGACGAGCAGCGGCAACGTGAGAGCAAACGTCGCCCCCTTGCCTTCACCGGGACTCTTGACCCGAACGGTTCCGCCGTGCATCTCCACCAGGCTCTTGACGATCGCCAGCCCCAGGCCCAACCCGCGATGCTGGCGCGTGCTGGAAGCGTCTGCCTGTGAGAAGCGCTCAAAGAGCCGGGGCAGAAACGCCGGCTTGATGCCGATGCCGGTGTCGGTGACGGAGATCTCGATATGCGAGTTCACCCGCTGCAGGAACACCTGAACCTTGCCCCCCTTGGGAGTGAACTTCACGGCGTTGGTCAGCAGGTTCCAGACCACCTGCTGGAGACGGTTCGGATCGCCCTTGACCGGACCGGATCTAGGGTCGAGGATCGATTCAATGCGGATCTCCTTGGCATCGGCCGCCGGCCTGATCGTGTCGATGGCTGCTTGCACCACCCCAACTAGGCTGATCGTCCGCACGTCGAGCCTGAGCTTTCCGGAGATGATCCGACCCATGTCCAGCAGGTCTTCGATGAGCTCGGCCTGCGCCCGGCCGTTTCGTGTGATCGCCTCCAGGCCTTCCTCGATATCCTCCTCGGTGGGGGACTGATTTCGCTGGAGCAACTGAGCCCAGCCCAAAATGCCATTCAACGGGGTGCGGAGTTCGTGAGAGACGGTCGCCAGAAATTCGTCCTTCAAGCGGTTGGCCCGTTCGGCTTCCGAGCGGGCGGCGCGCTCGCTCTCCAGCAGATGCCGCCTTTCCTCTTCGGCTTTTTTTTGCTCCGTCACATCCCGGACAATGACACCCACCCCGAGCGTCCGGCCGTCGGGAGTCCTGATCGGATACCAACTGTCCAGCCAATGGCGTGTCTGTCCGGGGTCCTTGGGCGTCTGGCCGGTCATGCTGTGGGCGACCACGGGTTGCCCGGCGAGGGCTTGTCGGAACAGCGGCTCAACCTCGGCAAACAGGTCGGGAACCACCTCGGCCACCGTGCGTCCGAGATGGGCTTCGATCGAGAGCCCATTTACCTCGGCCAGCGCTGCGTTGACCAGCCGGTAACGCATCTGGGGGTCAAGATAGGTGATTCCCAACGGGGCATTCCCGACCAGGGCGCTCAGCAGGGAGAGTGATTCCTCTTTCTCAGTCAAAGCGGTGCGGAGCTGGTACTGCCGCTCGCGGTTGCGGATGGCTGTCTGCACGGCGCTGACCAGCGAGCGCATGGGGGCCGGTCGTTCGAGCAGCGTCACGTTGGTGAGCGACCGAAGCACCCCTGACGTATGGGGAGGAAGAAGCTCGTTGACCAG
>BTUC01000107.1:0-18365 GCA_045863575.1 Phycisphaerae bacterium | reverse complement strand
GGCGGTCCGCCAGGGTTGCGCCGCCGCCCGGGATGTCCTAACCTCGATGGCCGCGCAGCGCTGGGGCGTCGATCGCGCCATGCTGGAGGTTCACGACGGTAGGATCGCACATGTTGCCACCCAGCGGTCGCTGACTTATGCGGAGCTGTCTGAAGCGGATGAGCTGATCAAGGCCTTCCGCGAGGCGGCCCCTTCCGATGTGGAGCTGACCAGGGTCCAAAAATGGAAGATCCTGGGCACCTCCGTGGCCCGGCCCAACCAGCGAGATCTTGTCACCGGCGCCCACCAGTTTCCTTCGGACATCCAGCGACCGGACATGCTTTACGGCAAGGTGCTGCGGCCACCGGGGTACGGCGCGAAGCTCACGGCCATCGATCTCGCTCCGACCGAAGGATTGCCCGGCACGA
Organism: Phycisphaerae bacterium; assembly: GCA_045863575.1. GTDB lineage: Bacteria > Planctomycetota > Phycisphaerae > UBA1845 > PWPN01 > JAAXZI01. The sequence continues at coordinate 17,958 of BTUC01000107.1, read as the reverse complement.
TCGTGGTCAGGGACGGCGATTTCGTGGGGGTGGCCGCCCCGACCTCGCTCCGGGCAGCACAGGCAATCACCAAGCTCGAGAAGCACGCTTCCTGGCAGGAGTCCCCGCATCCCTCAAGTTCCGAGGTCTACGAGCATCTGAGGCGTCATGCCCGCGGTGAGCCCGGGAATCCGTTCGCTGAGGAGCTGGCCAAGGCCACGCGAACACTGAAGCAGACGTACCACGTCGCCTACGTTCAGCACGCTCCGCTGGAGCCCCGCGCAGCCGTCGCCGAATGGCGGGATGGACATCTGACCGTGTGGACCGGCACGCAGAACCCGTTCGGCGTGCGCTCGGAACTCATGCGGGCGTTTCATCTGCCCGAGGAGCGCGTCCGCGTGGTCGTGCCGGACTTCGGCGCAGGCTTCGGCGGCAAACACAGCGGTGAAACGGCCGTCGAAGCCGCCCGGCTGGCCAAGGCCGCCGGCAAGCCCGTATCGCTGCGCTGGACGCGCGAAGAAGAGTTCACGTGGGCCTACTTCAGACCGGCTGCGGTGATCAACGTCGAAGCGGGCCTTGATGAGGATGCCAGGATGACGTCCTGGCACTTCGTCAACATCAACTCCGGCGGTGCGGCCATTGAGACGCCCTACCGCATCCAGCGGGCCAAGAGTGAGTACGTGCCCTCCGATGCGCCGTTACGGCACGGCAGCTACCGCGCCCTGGCCGCAACGGCCAACAACTTCGCTCGTGAATGCTTCATGGACGAACTGGCCACTGCCGCCGACCGCGATCCGCTGGCCTTTCGCCTGGCCCACCTGGAAAACCCGCGGCTGCGGGCGGTGCTCGAGGAGGCCGCCCGGCGGTTTGATTGGCCCACCAAGTTCGCGAAGCGCGAGCCGGGAACAGGCGTGGGACTGGCCTGTGGAACGGAGAAGGGGTCCTACGTGGCGGCTTGCGCGGAGGTCACGGTGGGCCGAGCGTCCGGTGAAATCACCGTCCGGCGCGTCTGCCAGGTTTTCGAGTGCGGTGCCATCCTCAACCCGGACAACCTGCTCGCTCAGGTGCAGGGCTGCATCCTCATGGGCCTGGGCCCCGCTCTGAGCGAGGAGGTGCAGTTCGAGGACGGCCGGATCAGCAACGCCTCTTTCAGGCGCTATCGCGTACCGCGGTTCAAGGACATGCCGGAGTTGGATATTCATCTGTTGAACCGGCCGGATCTGGACTCGGTTGGCGGCGGCGAGACGCCGATCATCCCCGTCGCGCCGGCCGTTGCCAACGCGGTTTTTCATGCCACCGGTACACGTGTCCGTCAGATGCCGATCCGCCTGCCCGCCGGGGCCGGAGCGTGACGATGGCCCTACACCGCCTCACCGGTGATGCCCTCGACGCCATCGTGGAATTCATCGACCGCGGCCGCCCTTTCGCTGTCGCCCTGGTTCTGAAAGATACCGGGTCCACGCCGCGCAAAGCGGGCACCCGGGCGCTGATTGATGCCGACGGCGGGATCTGGGGGACGGTCGGGGGTGGTCTGCTCGAAGCCACCGTTCAGCGGATGGGTATCGAAGCACTCGCCTCCGGACGGCCGGCGATGCTGGATTTCCCTTTCGCCGGCGCCGCCGCCCGGGAAAGCGATCCGGTATGCGGCGGACGCATGCGCGTGCTGATCGACCCCCATCCAAAGCGTCACCAGGCCGCCTGTCGCCAGGCCGTGGCTGCCCGGTGGGCCCGTCGCGGCGGCGTGCTGATCACGAGGGTCAAGCACGCCGATCCGATCGACGTAGAGGTAAAGTGGAGGCCGGTACCCGACCAGTCCCCTCAAAACGAAGGAGCCGCGGGCTTCAGCCCGCGCGGCCCCGCCCGGTCGGAGAACAACCCTTTACCTGCCGCGTGGAACTCTTTGGAGTTTACGGCGGGCTCCAGCCCGGCTGCGACTTCAGCCGCACAGGCCGCTCTCGAGTTACAGGCCGCTCGATACTTCTCCGCCGACTCCGTTCCGGAAGCCACCGGCTCGTCGTCGATGGCCGTTCGCACGGAAGGTCTGGTCGAGCCAATCTTTCCGGCCGCGCGACTGATCATCATCGGCGGCGGTCACGTCGGGCAGGCCCTCGCCGCCCAGGCCGCGATGGTGGGCTTTGAGATCGTCGTGATCGAGGATCGGCCGGAGTTTGCCGATGCGGCATTGTTTCCCCCCGGAACGTTCACGTGCTGCGGCGACGTGGTCGAGCGGCTTGCCGGCTTGGCCATCGATTCACAGACCTATCTCGCCCTCGTCTCCCGCGGCCATCTCCAGGATGCCAAGGCGCTGCGGGCGTGTATTCATGCACCGGCCGCCTATATCGGCATGATGGGCAGTCGTCGCAAGGTGGCGCTGCTGCGCAAGGACTTCATCGAGTCGGGCGTGACCACCGCGGAGCAGTTCGACCGCATCCATGCGCCCATCGGCGTGCCGATCGGTGCGGCCACGGTCCCGGAGATCGCCTGCAGCATTGTGGCCGAGTTGATCGCCACCCGCCGGCGCGGTGGTGTTTCGGCTCCAGAACTTCAGGAGTCTCCGACGTGATCTGTGCCCTGGTACTGGCCGCAGGTCGCTCCCGCCGAATGGGCACGCAGAAGCTGCTCCTGCCCATTCCGGTCCCTTCAACGGGCAGCAAGAACGACGCGTTGCCATCTTCCGGCGGTGCCGACGTTTCGCCCTCGAGCTCGTGTGGTACCGACATCTCACTTTCGAGCTCGTCTGACACCGGCGTCTCGCCCGTGGCTTCGCAGGACCAACATCGCCACGTTAAGCCGATGATTGCCCACATCATTGACCAGGTGCTCACCAGCCCGGTTGAACACGTTCTGGTCGTGGTCGGCGCGGACCCAAGAGTCCCCGCCGCGTTAGCCGACCGGCCGCTAACGCTGGTGGCCAACCCCGAGCCGGAAGGCGACATGCTCAGTTCGGTGCGTTGCGGCCTGCGGGCGCTCCCGGACGGGTGCGACGCCGTCCTCGTCGTCCTTGGTGACCAGCCAACGGTCAACCCTGAAGTGATCGCCGAGATGATCCGCACGTTTCATGAGACCGCCCACTCAATCGTGGTTCCCGTATGGCAGGGCACCCGCGGACACCCTCTGCTTTTCTCTGCCGCCTATCGTGAGGAGATCCTGAGCGACCACGACGCCGTCGGTCTGCGCGGCCTGCTGCACGCTCACCCGGACCAGATCCATGAGCTGGACGCAGCAGATCCCGCCGTGCTCTCCGACGTGGATCTCCCCGAAGACTACGAGCGTGAAGTGGGCAGCGGCCAGTGATGCAGCAGCCAATCGCCGTACAGATGTTTCGTGCCGCTTCATGACTTCATCTGGCCAATGGAGCGGCGGTCGCGGATGCCAGCTATGGCTTTTCAACCGACCTCAGGCTACTATCGATGGCCGCGTGCGAGGAGGGTCTTTCTCTTTCGACATGCTGAGACAAGACGTAAAGGGCCCGTAGCTCAGCGGTTAGAGCAGGCGACTCATAATCGCTTGGTCGCGGGTTCGAATCCTGCCGGGCCCAGTAGCGAGCCGCTTTCCATGATGACCAGTTCCCCAGAAATGACGCGATGCGTCCCCTCTTCCACCCCTGCAACCACTGGCACCGCGCTGGTCATTCAGGGCGGCGGCCTGCGTGGCGCCTACGCGGTCGGCGTTTTGCGCACGCTGCGGGAACATCTGGGCTGCAACCCGTTTGACAGCATCGTCTCCGTCAGTTCCTCGGTTTTCGCCGCCAGCTACTTCGTAGCCGACCAGATCGAGGAAATGGAGCACACGTGGCGAAACCGCGTCCACGGCCGGCAACTGATCCGGTACTCCCGCATCATTCGGGGGGAGTGCATGCTCGGCCTGGATTACCTCATCGAGCTTTTCCGAGGGCCCGTGCTCCTCAATCTCGAGCGCGTCTTTCAATCCACCACCCGGTTGTACTACGTGCTCACCGATTACATCACCGGGCTGCCCGCGTACTTTGATGCCAAGCGGCCCGACCTGTTCGATCTGATGCGGGCCTCTTCGGCCCTTCCGCGACTGTACCGTATCCCGGTCTACGTGGATGGTCGACCCTACTACGACGGCGGCCACAGCGATCCAGTGCCCGTCGAGCACGCCCTGAGGTTGGGATACACCCGGATACTGGTGGTGTTGACTTCGCCCCTGCATCTCCTGATGCCGGCCCCGTCGCGTTTGTTGGCCTACCTGCTCTTGCGCGGCTCCTCCGGCGCCCGCAAGCAGTTCCGGGCGGTCCACGAGCGGCACAACCGGGCCCTAGAGCTGATTCAGAATCCCCCCTCCGGTGTGGACATTCAGGTCATCGCACCCAGCGCACTTCAGGGATCCCGCCTGACCCGCAAGAGGGACAGCATCATCCGGACGATCGAGAACGGCAAACGCGATGCCCTCGCCCATCTGGCCCGACATCCCAATTTCCTTGGCGCTCCAGCCAGCCGAAGCGGAGCTTTCACCGCGCAGTGACTTCACGTGATACATGGAGATGCGCCCCGGGAACGAGCTTACGTCGTTTTCACTTGCATCTCGGGAGACGTCGGACTAAATTGTCCCTCTGGTAGTGATCATTTCGCTACCGTGGCCGGGCAGTGTTTTGGCTTACAAACTCCAGTTCCGCCCTCTTGGGGGCATCGGTCCACGTCAGGTGAGCCGACACTTCTGCGCTCCCCGGCATGTGCGGATATCTTTCTTCTGGGAGGAGAGAGATCATGTTCCGGCGCATTTCTCATGGGGCAATCGCTGCGCTCGTGTTACCCAGTCTGCTATGGGGAGAAATCACGGAGAGTCTCGTCAACGGCAGCTTCGAGGATGGGCTGAATGGATGGGCCATCCAGAAGTCCAGTGCCGTCAACAACCTGTACCACGATCCGCCCGTTCAACAGTGCGTGTGTTTCAATGCCCCCTTCCCGCATGCGCACACGCCACTTACCGCATTTGACGGGCAGCACTTCTGCGGTCTGACTTACATCCGGAACAGCACGCCCAACGCCAGCGGAAACGTCAACTTCCGACAGGCTATCAAAGTCAGAAACTGGGACGCCAACGCCGATCGGACCCGCTATGACCTCGAGGTGTGGGCCCAGATGTCGCATGGCGGAAGTTCAATCGACGGCTTTATCGAACAGGATTACTTCCTCTATTGCTGGAACGACGGACAGGTTCCTGCCAACCTGTTCGCCGCCGCCGATCGTCGCATCCGGCTGGGACGCTACGACGCTATGCCGTGGATGAAGGGCAGCGCGCGAAACTGGAATGGCTGGAAGCCAATCAAGGTCTCGGGCAGTATGCTGGGCAATCCCCAATATGTTGTGTTGGAGGTCCGCCTCACGCACGGCGGCGGGCCACCCACGCTGCACAACTGCTTTGACGACATCCGTTTTTCTGCCGAGTCAGCAACCGGCAGCAACATCGGCCCGTTTGCCGGCGACATACCCAACAGCGACTTCGAAGTGCCCCCTTACAACGAGATCCACTGGTACCACGACCCGCACCCGCCCACGGGCTGGGAGTTATTCCACGACTTCGAGCGAAACAACCTGGTCCCCGTCAGGGGCCGCGGGCCTGTCGAGGCCTACACCAACGGGGTCACCCGCCCTACCGACCCGCTGGGCACCACCACGCCCTCGGGAGAGCATTTCTGGGGCCGTGTGCTGACCGTGGGGGACCCCAACCGGGGAGCCAACTGCCAGGGCGGCTGGGGACACCTCCTGCCGGTTCGCAACTGGTCCCCGGACGCGACCGGCTTCAGATGGCGGATGCACTATCTCACCAAGCTGTGGGACAGCAATGACACCGCCGTGGAGTGGTTCGAATTGTGCTGGGATACGCCCGGCAGCGGCCATTCCATTTTCGATCCGCCTGAGCCCAATGAGTACCAGGCCACTATGGTGACGGATGCGCGCTGGTTTGCCTGGCTGCGGTTCATCGAGATCAACGACCGCAGCTTCCCCGGCGCGAGCGAATCCTCACCATTTGTGGAAATCGAGCAGACCGGCGAATTCGCCTCGACGAACGCCGACGGCAGCGCAGGCTGCCCGGAGTACGTCCTGCTGCGAGCGCGCACCAACGCCGGCGGCGGCGATCCGACGCTCAAAGACATGCCCTACAAGATCCTCTACGACAAGCTCGACTTCTACGTGGAGGCCATCGGCGGGTGCAACTCGCCGCGTACCGATCTGGATGGCGACGGTGACGTGGACCAGAGCGACTTTGGTGTCATGCAGCGGTGCCTGACCTGGTCGGCTGGCGGCGTGCTGGAGGGGTGTCACTGTGCGAACTTCAACGACGACGAGACGGTGAATGGGCAGGATTTGACTATCTTTGAGAACTGCGCCCGCGGCCCGACCATTCAGGCTGATGAGGATTGCCAGTAGCCGGCACGCCGGCTCCTGCTTGACGGCGGCTTCGGCCGCGCTGGGCGCCTGGCTTCGAGCTTCCCCCGGACATAGGGTTCGGGTGGTTGGTTGTTTCGCGAGTCTGGAAGAGAGAGAGGTGCAGTATGGGCCAGAAGATGGCACGGGTTTTATTGACGGTGTGCGTCGGCAGCGTATTGCTGCCAGCGACTGTCGTGCAGGGGCAGATTCTGCATTCTGAGTATATGGGGGGTCAGCAGTTCTGGATACCGGGAGGTGATTTCGTGGCCCGCAGCGGCGGGGCGACTCCGCATTACGTGTCGGATCCCAACGCCAATGCTCCGTTGAGCGGCAGCGCCTATTACTTCCCCACGCCCCTGGGGAGCGAATCGGTCGGCGACGTCCAGGAGGACTGGTGGGTGCAGTACGATGTCCCCGTCAGCAGCCTGCCCGCGAATTTCAATCTGACCGGCGATTGGGGTTTCTGGGTACGGACGCAGATCCCCAGCGACCAGGAGATCGGTGGGGGAGACCACTTCCTCGAGTCCGACTGGCTGATCGTCAACGGCCATCCCGCCGACCTGAGCGTCAGCAACCCCGCCGAGGCTGACTGGCAGACGGCGGTCGGCGGAGCCACCAATGACGACGATCGCGTGCTACAGGATATCGCGTTTCAGCCGAACGGCACGCGGCCCAACTGGACCTGGCTCAGTGGCCCCAACGCCAGCACGGTGGTCACGAAGTCGTTGCAGGTCATCGACGACATGATCTCGTTCCGGCTCTATGAGCGCGAGGCGGGCCCCTACAACGGGCGCGTCGATGTGATCGTGTTCGCCAACAGCACCGACTACGTGCCGACCGATAGCGATTTCCTCAATGCTGTCCCCGAGCCGGGCAGCCTGTTCCTGCTGCTGCTGGGCGGCAGCATGCTGTTAAGACGCCGCGTCTGATCCTGTGGATCGCAAGCCGAATGGGGGTGGGTGCTGCTCTGGCCGCATCTGCCCCCTCTCTTTTTTGACGTGCAATGAACGGATTAAGTCAGATCTGGAATAAACCATAAGATGGAGGCGGGGCGCAGAAGATCTGCGCCCCGCCCCATGGCTTCCTTCCCCTGCCTCCGTGCCGCGCTGGCCCATTCGACTCGGCGCGGCGAGAATGTCGCGGCGCCGCTACGGGCGAGCATCTCGCCGTCAGAGGCGGCTTTCGCCGGACCGCGAGAGGGCGCAGCACACCTGTAAACGCGACCACCTGCTGGCCCCCGTGGCCACGATTTTTTCTCAGGGACAACAACTAAAAATGTGCCAATTGTCCGTGGACATGAACCGCATCCGTGCCAGAGACAAATATACCACAGAATCACCGCAAGGCAAATCCAGTGTAAGCGGTTTTTTACAGGACTCCTCTCTGAAACGGCTATGATATCTGCAACATTCGAAGGCAGCAGAACTTGAGCACCACTGCTTTTCGGGGGCGCACAATGAAAAAACTCCACCAGTTCATCCAAGGGTCAGCGCTCATCATCGTCGCCGTCACGCTCATCTATCTGGGCGCCGTACGGATGGGCTGGATTTCGCCCCCGGGCGGGCGGAGCCTGGGACTGGTGTTGGTGATCATGGCGGCCGCACATGCGTTCTGGTGGGCATGGCTCGATGGATTGCTGGCGTCCGCAAGGCCGGCGCAGAGTTCTAACGACGGAGCTGAGGCTCAGGCCGGGCAGAATGTTCGATCCGGTGTGGTATGGCGTTTGGCTCTGCTTGTCTATCTCGTGGCCGTTCTGGCGCCAGTGGCGATGGTCGTGCTCAGAATGCGGGACCGCTGGGATGCTCTACCGGTGCCCGTGATCATGTGGACGCTCATCTGGCACTTCGTACTGGTAGCGACCGGCTGCGCCGCCGCGGCGGGCGGGGTGGTGTGGCTGCTCATACGCCTGCTGCCGAGGCGTGAACGGCAACAGAGCAACGCACAGGGCACACCACCTGATGCCGGTGGCGGGGCGAGCCAGCGCTTGTCGCGCCGGGCCCTGCTGGCTCGAGCGGCCGGGGCAGCCCCCCTGGTCATCACCGGGACAGCAACCGCAGCCGGCCTGAGAGCGCAGGGCCAATTTCGCGTGCGCCACCTGGAGATGCGCCTGCCGCGCCTGCCCGCACGGCTGCGCGGCCTGACCATCACGCACGTCAGCGACTTCCACGTCGGACGGCTGTTCCGCCCCGAGCACCTGCCACGGGTCGTCGACGCTGTGAACAAGCTGGGCAGCGACCTGGTCGCGGTCACCGGCGATATACTCGACCACTCCAACGATTTCCTTCCGGCCGCTCACCAGGCCGTTCAGGCCATGGAGTCGCGCCACGGACGCTACCTGGTCCTGGGCAACCACGATTTGATCGATTCGCCACGTGAACTCTTCGAGTACCTGCTGCCGCGCGAGCCGAATCTGCTCCTCGACCGCCATGAGACCCTGGACATTGGAGGCGAGCGGGTACAGGTGGCGGGGCTGTTCTGGTCGCGGCACGAAACGGCAATGGGCGACGACCCGGGACTCGCTGGCCGGACGGAACGCGCGCTGACCGGTGCGGACCCGGACACGTTCACACTGGCGCTGACCCATCATCCGCATGCGTTCGACGCGCTGGCGGCGCGCGGCACGGACCTGACACTGGCCGGCCATACCCACGGCGGGCAGCTCATGCTGCTTCCACCCGAGTGGGGCTTCCAGATCGGCGCCGGCAATCTGCTGTTTCACTACATCTACGGCGAATACCGCATCGGAGAAAAGGCCATGTACGTGAATGCGGGCGTGGGGAACTGGTTCCCGGTGCGAGTCAATGCACCCGCTGAGATCGTGAAGATCCGGCTGGTATGAGATAGAATGCACGAGGGCCCTTGGCGAGGGAGGTATTCGGCCATGATCCGCTCAAAAGACGACAGCATGGGACGGTTCTCCGTGGAAGTCGAGCTGACCAACAACAAGGACCTGGTCCGTGGCGAAGCGGGCGATATACCCACCGGAGATGTACGCCGAACGACGGTGCGCGGTGTCGTCGATTCAGGCGCCAGCCGCCTGGTCATCCCAGAGTCGGTCGCTCGCCAGCTTGGACTGCCTATCATCGGGCAGTCAAGAGTGCGCTATGCCGACGGCCGAGATGCGCGGCGCGATCTGGCCGGTGCGGTGCATCTGTCACGGGGTGGGCGGGCCGGTGTGTTCAGTGCGATTGTGGAGCCCGGACGGTCATCCGCTCTGATCGGGGCTTGTGCTGGAGGAGCTCGATCTGCTGATCGATTGTGCCAATCAGCGGCTTCAGCCCCGAGACCCCAACCTCATCGTTTCTGAAGCTGAATAGGAGCGGCTGGTCCTTACCCCTCATACCACAGGGGAGTACTTCCCCTTCGCTCAAAACGCGCGTATCCTTTCCTGCCTTTGAGTTTTCGCCGATGCAGGAGATGCATTCCATGAGCGCACACGAGAAGCACTGTCCCGGTATCCAGAGCGGCAGCCCGACGACTCAGCCGACGGCCGGGTTGGCCATGATCGACCCGCTGGTGCTGGAAGGCAATGAACTGGTGGCCGACCTGGTGGACAACGTGTACGCCCGCTCGGGATACAACGCGCGTCGCCTGGCGGAGGCTTGTGACCTGTATCGGCACATGCTCACCGAAGACACGACCGTCTGCCTGACGCTGGCCGGGGCCATGACGCCGATCGGCATGAGCGGCGTGATCAATGCCCTGATCAAGGCCGGCTTCATCGACTGCATCATCGCCACCGGCGCCAACCTTTACCACGATATGCACCGGCCCTTCGACAAGCCCATGATGCAGGGGCACTTCGCGGTAGACGACAACCAGCTCGCCGAGGAGGGTGTCGCCCGGATCTATGACGTCTTCATCGAAGACGAAGGCACGTTACTGGCCACCGACCAGATCATTCTGAAGGCCATGGGCGGAATCGCCCTGGAGGGGCCGATGTCCACAGCCCAGTTGCACCACGCCTTGGGCGGCCGGATCAAGGCCATGGCCCAGCATCCCGATTGGTCGATCCTGGTGACCGCCTACGATCACGATGTGCCCGTCTACACCTCCAGCCCGGGCGACTCATCGATCGCCATGAACCTGACCGTACCCCACCTGTTCGGCCGGCCGATCGAGCTCGATCCCTTGCGCGACGTCATTGAGACGGCGGCCATCGTCCGGGCGGGCACGAAAAATGGCGTGGTGGTTGTGGGCGGAGGCTCTCCGAAGAACTTTTACCTGCAAACCCAGCCGACCCTGCACCAGATCTTCTATGACCAGACGCCGGTAGGCCACGATTACATGATCCAGCTCGCCGTCGATTCACCGCAATGGGGCGGCCTTTCGGGAGCGACGCCGCAGGAGGCCCGCAGTTGGGGCAAGATCCGGGATGCCCGCGTCAACAACGTGGTGGTGTATTCGTGCGCGTCGCTGACCCTGCCGTTGCTGGCCCAGTACGTCCTGGCCCGTAGCACGCCGCGCCCGCACAAGCGGCTGTACCGTCGGCTCGGTGAGCTGACCGAGACGCTGCGCAAAGCGGCGGCAGCCAACCCGAACGTGCAGAAGTCGATGGCGCTCTTCAACGCCGGAAACAGCACAGGAAAGTGATCACCTCCGGGTGTCCGCAGCCACGCGAAAACCGGTGGTGCCCCATTCGAAGTAGTCTGGATCGTGCTGGTGCCGATAGCTGCAGCGAGCCATCACGCCGTAATCGCGCCCGCGCCAGCAGCCGCCGCGAAGCACTCGGGCCGTTCCCGACTCCGGACCGGTCGGATTGCGCAGCTCCCGGTCCGCATACAGTCCGTACCAGTCGGCACACCATTCACGAACGTTGCCGCCCATGCCGATCACGCCGAAGGCGCTCGTCCCGACGCGATCCGGCCGGCGATGCGGCCCGAACTTGTCCACCGGGCAGGTGTAAAGATCGCCGTCGGGCTTCTGAATCGAAAGGTTGTCGCGGCTACGGGTCGTCCAGGTCGGATTGGTCTGTTCGCCCCAGGGATAAGTCCTGAGGGCATCACCATGACCGCGGGCGGCCATCTCCCATTCGGCCTCGGTCGGCAGTCGGAGCCCCGCCCAGCGGCAGAACGCCTGCGCGTCGTGCCAGGTCACGTTGACGACCGGGTGTTGCGGCATGCCTGTGAAGTAGTCGCCGTAATGATAGCGACGGTCGCGATGCATCCAGGGGATCATGCTGAATGCCGGATCCGGGGGGTATGGATGGCCGGTCTGATCGCAGAACACCTTGTATTGAGCGTTGGTGACCTCATACTTGCCAATCCAATACGCATCCAGGTTGACCCTATGCCGGGGGAACTCGTCGTCGGCGGCCCAGCCGCTGGTGCTGTCGCCGCCCATCAGGATTGCTCCGGCCGGCACGCGGACCAATTCCATCTTGGTCTTGCCGCCAGGTAGAGTAACGATGGTCGATGCGGCGTCGGGCAGGAGTGGCCTCTCATCGGTCCCGATGGACGGCGAAGCTGTCTCGCCCCTGGAAGTGGTCGGCTTGACCAGTGTTGCGTCCGGTGCGGCCGGGATGAGACGAAGATCGTCGCAATAATACCCATCATAGTCCATGCGTACCTGCTCACGGGGGAGACTGCCGGCGATCCCGAGATCATCGGATGGCCCGCCACTGGTCCGAGCACGCTGGGCCATGGCCACGCCGACCGTGACGGTGTCGGCTTGAGCGATGAAGCTGATTGAGACGTCCCGCCACTCCCCGGCGTGGGACTGCGAGATGATGGGAAACTCCGTCCTTCCGCCGGGGTCAGCCACCAGCCAGGCCGTGGTTTTACCTACGCTGTTCTCCGGAGAGTGAGCGAACAGCCGGGCATGCAGCGTCCAACTTGATCCGGGCTCAACCGGCACCCGTTGATAGATGATCTCCCGAGCGCCGGCGTAGTGGTACACGTGCTCGCCGCCGAACATGAACTCCCCCGCCTGAGGCGCGACCCGGCGGGTGGCCCGCGTGACCTCCATCCCGTCGCACTCGTAAGCGCGCTGCCAGCCCACCAGATCACCGGATTCAAAGCCTCCATTGATCAGCCAGTTGGCACGGGATTCCGGCAGGCGACCGGCCCACTTGCCCGACGGGGTACCACCCAACGTCAACGTGAGGTGACTCGTTAGACCTTGCAGCATGCGAATGCCGCGAGCGGAAGCGCGCTTCTCTCCATGGATAATCTCGACGCCGTAAGCGCCTTCGGGAACACCTTCCATCTTGAAAGCGCCATTCCCGCCGGTCTGAGCCCCAAAAGCGTACGGGTTGGTGGTCACTCGGGCGCCTGCAATAACCTCTCCGCGGCCGTCCAGAGCCTGTCCCGCGATCGTACCCGTTGGGATGGGGACATTCTGCAACGTCACATCGTCGAAGAGGATCCATTTGCGCACGTCGCCGAGCAACTGCGATCCCTGCAGAAAGAGACAGGCCACTTCTCCCTCGGCCCGGGTTTCCACGGAGATCTGCGTCCAGCGATCCGGGCTGAGCGCGTAAAAGCGCGCGCCCCAGCAATGCGGAAAATAAAACTTCGGGTGACTGAACTCGGTGGTCCACATATCCCCTTCCTCAGGGTGCAACTGCAGGAGGTAGGAGCCGACAGTGTTGATCCCCAGCCGGCCACGGGCTTTGTCAGGATGGCCCGCCTTGTCTACGCCCCAGGTACTGACCCATGCCGACAGTCGGTACCGCAGGCCGGGAACCAGCCCCCCCACCCGGCCGAGTCCGCACGAGTTTCCCCCGCGTACAACGCCGGCCATGAACTCGCCGGAATGGGCGCGAACGCCTTCGGTTCCCGTCGGGTAGACCCGAAAGTGATCCTTCGACTCCGCACTGTCCCAGCTCACGTCGCACCAGCCGTCCATGTTGCCCGATTCGAAGCTGGTGTTAGACAGCGCGATGGACTCACCCCGGCCCGGGCGGTCTCCTGCCGGCCGTGGACTGAACGGATCCACAGGTCGGGGCGTCACAATGGCCAGATCGGGATCGAAGCGCACCCGCAGCGGGCTCGCGGGAGGAGCAGTCTGCTCGTAGCTGATGTGCCCTTGCAGACGTCCACCCGGTCCGCGCGCACACTCGACGAACAGGCGGAAGCCATCGCTGAAGACAAGCTCTGGAGCGGAAGCAAAACTGCTCCGGGAAGCAATCAGATCGAGGAACTCGCGCAGCGAACAGACCACGAAAGGAGTGCGACGACCATCCCAGTACAGGTGAACCTTGAGCCCATCCAACGTTTCCCCGCCGGGATCCGAACCAACCGGTCGCATCTGGACGCCCGTGATGCGGCCCGCCGTACCGCGCACGTCAGCAAGGCACACCTGGTGTTTTCGGTAGATGGTGACGTCGAGTGGAATGGTCTGCGCCAGAGCCGACCACGGGTTGAGCAACAGAATCCACGCCGCAGCAAGACGGAAAAATTGCATCGAGAAAGCTCCATCAAGAGCTCAGATCAGCGCGCCGGCATAGAGCCAGGATTTGCCATGAGGGCTTCAACGCCTGAGCCCTCTATTATGACAAACTGGTGGGTAGTTGACGCAGTGTACCGCGCCCGGGGCGCTGGCGACACGTATCGGCAAGGCGTGGGCGGGATTCTCTCGGAGCTCTTCGAGGATGCTGCCTACTGGCGCAGACGGGATGGGGGTCGGCCATTTTTAACGCGAGTTGCAGCAGCCCAGGACCGATAGCTCCGATGAGGCGCTGGAGCCTTCAAAAGGGGGCACACGGATGTGCACATTTACCGTCAAGCTGGGCGTTGAGGTGCCGGTGGTCGGCAATGGTCTGGCCGTTGAGACACCGGTGGCACTGGAATTGCGTCGCGGGCCGGCAGGCTGGGCGGCCCAATGCATGGCGCCACCGGTCGCGACCGAGGCTTATGGGCGGCTCGAGGAGGCGCTGGTGGCCGGCGCCCAGGCAGCAGCCGGTGAGTTGCAGGCGGCCGTCGAGGACCGACCGGTCGTGCTCGGCCGGATTACACCCGAAGACATCCCCGCAGGCATGTTCTGAAAACTGGGGATCAACTTCTCCAGGACGCAGCGCGGAAATCGGGCTGAAGTACCGGCCGGTTGCCTGCGCCTCTTCCCACCTGCCCCCGTTGCAAGGGGGAAGTTTGCCAATCGGACCGTAAGGCAACTACACAGGGGTTGGCGCGCAGTCACTGACCGCCTGGGGGAGCGAGTGCGGCGCCACCGCCGTTGCCGGCGGCACCATGCGGCCGCATGGCGTAGACCTCCACGCGCCGGTTCATCTGCCGGGTCTGCGGGCTGCTGTTCTCGGCGACCGGACGGTACTCACCCCAACCCGCGGCCGCCAGCTGCGTCGGGCCGACATAGGGCTTCAGGTAGCGCACGACGGAAAGCGCCCGCTGGGCACTGAGCTCGTAGTTGTCCTTCCAGCCGCTGACACGAATAGGCACATTGTCCGTGTGGCCCACGACATAGATGTCGTGGTCGGGGTAGCGCTCGTTGATGGCCCGGGCGACGTCTTCAAGCGTCTGCTTCGCCGTCGGCTTGAGGTCGGCCTTGCCGGAATCGAACAGAACGGTGCCGTCGATCGCGATCATGGCTCCACCGGGCACCGCCTGCCAGCCGGGAGGCGGCGTCTCGGGGATCTTGGCCAGTTCGCCACGAATGCGCTCGAGCTCCTGTTGCAGGGCGCGGATGCGATCCTGATCGGCGTCACGGTCGGCCTGAGCCCGGGCGAGTTGGTCCTCCAGGTCGCGAATCTGATCGTCACAATTGGGCATCTGCACGATCGGCGGTGCGGCGGTGGTGGTTTTCTCCTCGCAACCGACCGCGCCGGCGAGCAGTGCCAGACCCACGATATGTACGGCAATCCCAGTGAAGCGTGTCATGCCCAATGCCTCCTTCGATGGTTGCTGAATTCAGCCCGATGAATGCCGCGTACCCTTTGCTCCAGCGGCTCTCAGGTGGTGGGCCGATCCGGTCCCTCCGCGATCGACCGCCTGATTTTTTCGTCGATCCGCCTCTCCCGCTCGGCCAGTTCCTGCGCCAGACGCCGCTGTCGGGCAAGCTCCTCTTCGCTCTGGCGGGTGCGACGCAACTCGCGCAGCTCCCGTAGCGTCGAAAAGATCTTGGATACCAGCCACCAGCCCGCGATGGAACAGACGGCCGTGATCAGAATCAGCCACAAAACATTGATCTGCTCGTACTGGCGGAAAAACCAGATGTCGGTCCTGTATTCCTGGTTTTTCAGCACGATGAGAAGCACGAGAACCACGACCGTCACGATCGCAGTGAGCTTAAGATAGACCTTGATCCGTTTCAGAGCAAGCGCCATGGATGCCCGTCTTCCCGCGCGCCGTGCGTCACGGCAGCAGCCAGTCCAGGTTAAGATACTGCACAATCAGATCCTGAAACAAGGCGCCCAGAAAGAAGCCCAGCCCCAACCACGGGCCGTAAGGCAACATCGCGCTTTGTCGCCGAAGATGAATAATAATCAATGCCAGCAGCGCCAACACGGCGGCGAGAAAAAACCCGAAGAGCGCCACCAGCCAACCAGCCACCGCGCCGGCGGCCGCCAGAATGTGGACGTCGCCCATGCCAAAGGCCTCTTTTCCCCGGATCAGCGTGAAGCCGATGCGAGTTCCCCAGCCAATCGCCCCGGCCACCACCCAGCCGGAGAGGGCGGTGGAAAGCCCCCACAGCGGCTTCCAGCCGCCCGTCGGACTCCACTCGAGCACGCCGGCCACCGCCGCCGATGCTGCCGGCCAGCGGGTCACCGCCACGACCGCCAGGATGCCCAGTCCAATCGCGGGCGATAGCCACTTCAGTTCCCACCAGGCCATCCTGCGCGCGTCCGGGGCCTCGGAGTCGATCGTCTCCACGATTTCGGCATCGGCTTCCGGCTGCGGGCGGCTGGCCGCCAGCGTCAGCGCGAGATACACAACCAGAAGGCCTGCACCCACCCGCGCGGCACCCACACCATATTCGACCTGCAGTCCTCCGAACTCGTCGGCGACCAGGTACGCCTGCCCCGCGCCAAGTACCTGCATGGAAACGACATAGGCAGCCACCAAACCTGCGGGAACGAGCAGCGATACCCAATAGAGCCCTGAGGCGGATGGAGGGCGTGACGGCTTTTCGTCTCCCTGTTCAATCGATTCGGAGCCCAGTGCATCGCCCAGTGACGGCAAATCGCCTTCACCAGGGTTCTCGCGGCCATGCAATCTCGTGGCCACCCAAACTGCGCCGGCCAATCCCAACGTGATGGCAAGTGCGAACGCCGACAATGCCGAGCCGGGGCGCAGCCATTCCGCGCTAGCCGGAGGTGTCCAGAATAGATGGCCCACCAGGCCCGCCGCGAGGATGAACCAGGTCACCCGGATGTCCACCATGTATGCTTCAAGATCCATCACCGCCAGCGCGATCAA
This sequence comes from Phycisphaerae bacterium, assembly GCA_045863575.1. GTDB lineage: Bacteria > Planctomycetota > Phycisphaerae > UBA1845 > PWPN01 > JAAXZI01. The sequence goes on along the minus strand of BTUC01000107.1, from coordinate 1,211 downwards.
GCCGGCGAAGAGTGCCCAGTGGGCCAAAAGCATGGGCCAGTCCACCCCCAGGTCCCCAATGCCGTTGCGGAGCTGAGCCACAAACAGGGCGTCGTACGTCAGCAGAAAGACAAACGCGGTGACCAGTTCAACCAGCGGGTATTGGAGTGAAATGCCTGTGCGACAGTTGCGACAACGACCGCGAAGCAGGAGGTAGCTGATCACGGGAACGTTGTCGTACCAGACGATGTCCGCGCGGCAGGAGGGGCAGAAGGACCGGGTCGGGCGACGGACAGACAGGCCCAGAGGCCAGCGGTAAACGACCACGTTGAGGAAGCTGCCGATGCATCCACCGACCGCCAACGACACGATGGACCAGTAAAGCGTGCCCACAGATCACCTGCCGACCAGGCAAGTCAGTCGTAGCAGAGAACACAGTGCAAAGGCCAATTGACCAGCCTATCCCGGCCGCGAAGACCAACCAGCTCGATGAGAACGGCCACGCCGATGATGTCTCCCCCGAGCTTTTCAACCAGCTCGCAACAGGCTTTCATGGTGCCGCCGGTCGCCAGGAGATCGTCGAGTAACAGAACGCGCTGGCCCGGCCGTATGGCGTCGGCGTGAATCTCCAGGGTATCTGTGCCGTACTCCAATTCGTAGGTCAGGCTCAGTTTCTTCGCCGGCAGCTTGCCCGGTTTGCGAATGGGTACAAAGCCGGCCGACAGGTTCCGGGCCACGGCGGTGCCAAAAATAAAGCCGCGCGACTCCGCGCCCACGACCACGTCGATGTGCTTGTCGCGAAACGGCTGCGTGAGGAATTCCACGGCCAGCGAAAGTCCGGCAGGGTCGGCCAGCAGCGGCGTGATATCCTTGAACAGAATGCCCGGCTTGGGGAAGTTGGGCACATCGCGGATGAGCTCTTCCAGCTCCAGACAGCCCGGCACGGGGCCATGTCGAGTCATGCACAGTCTCCTTGGCGGTACGCCGGGGCGATCTTAGAGCAGGCGGCGCGCTGTCGCAAGGCAACCGCCGACCACCACCCGGGCTCCATGACAGCTGGGGCAGATTCTTCAGAGCCCCGAGCGCAAGCGAGCGGGGCATGCTCGCTCAGGGTCCCTCGGGGTCCCGCCCTGAGGGCCGACGGGAGAATGTTCGCGGAACGCCCCGGGAGATTCGGCCCCTCGCTTGCGCTTCCATGAGCGTGCCCGTGTCAAGGGCGGGTGCGATAACGG
>BTUC01000106.1:0-18426 GCA_045863575.1 Phycisphaerae bacterium | reverse complement strand
TCCCAGTTCGGGTCATGGCTGGAGACGCGCCGCGAACGGCCGTCGATGGGGCGGGTGAGGTCCGGAAGACCGGCCGCGGAAAGCTCGGTGGATGCGGTGCCCACTAGAATCGCGGCGGTCGCGAGCACACTCTTTAGATGTGACTGGTTCACGGTGAACTCCTCAACTGACCGAGCGCCCGAACTTGTCATACGGCCGGTTGTCTGCCAAGCACCCACCCTGGCCCTCCCCCGGATTACCGGGAGAGGGGATCTTCTGTAGCGCCTCCTCCAGAGTACGCCAGGAGGGAGTGGCTGAACCCGCTCCGGCTTACACCTTCACTTCGCGGGCCTTCTTGTCGAACGTCACTTTGCGTCCCAGCCGGCAGGCCATGTCGCCCATCACGACCGTGATGCCCTGCTTGTAACCGAACTCCATGTCGGCGTTGGGTCGGTTCCCGGTGCGGATGCAGTCCAGCCAGTTCCTGACGTGGTCGGCTCCGGGATAGGGCTCGTCCGTTTCAAGAAGTCCCTTGGGTTTCATGTCGCCCGGAGTGCCTTCGCTGGAGACAATCGGGTTAACCAGCCAGTGCCCGAATTTGCAGCGGATAGAGCCCTTCTCGAACATGAAGACGATGCGTTCGTTGTCGATCTCGCTGCCGAAGTGGCTGGTGAACTGTGTATGGAAGCCTTCGGCGTAGTCGAGCATGACCATGGTGTTGTCCGGCGCGGTGCAGCGCGGGTCCTCGGTGGGGGCATACTTGCCGCCCCAGGCGACCGCGGAGATGGGGGCCTCGCAGCCGGTGACGTAGTGCACCATGTTGATGAAGTGGGTCATCCAGCCGCCGATGGTGCCGCTGGTGATTTCCCAGTAGCCCATCCACTTGGCGTGCATGTGGGCGTCGAAGGGGCGCGGCTTGCGGTTATAGAGCCACGCCTTCCAATCAGTCTGGTCTTCCGTTTGAGGACCGCCGTATCCCACCCAGTAAGGTCGATAGGCCGTCTCGGTGCCCTCCACCCGGAACAGCTTGCCCAGCTTGCCCCCGGCGATGAATTCCTTGAGCGCCCTGGCAGCCGGTCCGCTCACGCCGTGAGTGCCATGCTGGATGACTACTTTCGATGCCTTCACCACGTCATAGAGCCGGTTGAGCTCCGGCAGGTCACAGTCCAGGCCGATGATCGGTTTTTCCACGTACGCGTGCTTGCCGGACTGTACCGCGTCGATGGTCTGGCCGGCGTGCTGGTGGTCCGGTGTCGCGATGATGACCGCATCAATGTCGGGACTTTCCAGTAGCTCCCGGTAGGCTGCGTATGGCTTGGGTTTATGGCCAAAAAGCTTCTCGGCTTCGGTCGGGTAGGTCTCCAGCCGGTTTTTCCAGACGTCGCAGACGCCCACCAGTTCCAGGTTCGACTCCTGCTGACCGGGCCCGGCTTCCCCCAGGTGACGGCCAGCCACCTCGAGGGGGGTCATGTGCTGGAGGATGTACCGTCCGCGGCCTCCGCAGCCGATCAAGCCGAGATTGATGCGGTCGTTCGCCCCGATCACGCGGGCATAGCTGGACGCGCTGGCCCGCGATAACGCCCATCCGGCCGTCCCGGCGGCAACGCCCTGACGAAGGAAGCTACGCCGATCGATCCTGCCCCGCTGCATGTCGTCTCTCCTGTGTGTTCGGCTCTCGATTTCCTTCCGCCCGGCGCGGCCGGGAGGATAAAGCCGGCATTCTAACCGAAGAGGGAGTCGATGTCCGGAAGTTGAAGTCACCAATCGGGGGAGGCCGTCTCGTTTGGAATGGCGGGCTTGCCCAGCCTGTCGGCGTAGGCATTGAAGAACTTCACCACCTCGGGCATGAAACTCTCCAGGGTCGGGTAACGGTCGCGCTGGGCTTCGTATTCGCCGAGCAGATCCGACAACTCCTCAATCCAGCGGAAACCTCGTTTCAGCTCTTCCCGGATCTGCCGGCGGCCGGCCTCGGCGCCGTCTACCGCTCGAACATATCGGCAGACGCTGGCGCGAACCATCGACTCGTACATCATCGAGCGCCAGGAGCCATACGCCTGGCGCCGCATGGCATTTGCGCAGGTGGCAAAGATGCGACGGCCGGCTTTCTCCAGTTCGTCTTGCCGGCGGGTCACCAGCGGATTGGTGTAGGAGTGACAGAACTCGTGCACCAGGACCGCGCTCACCCGGTCCTCGAAGACGGGCAGGCCGCTGTTGTCGAAGTGGTGAGCGCCCAGGATGGCGCAGAACTCCTCCTGGCCATCGGCCGTGCGGACGCTGGGGCCGTAGTTGCCGCCGCCGGTGAGCAGCCCCACGATGACCGTGAATCCGGCCTCCGGGCGCGCGCCGAAAAACTTTTCAAACCACTCGCGGCACTGCCGGCGGGCCAGCATCTCGTTCATGCGGATTGCAGCGGCCATGTAGTAAATCTTGTTTTCGGCCAGGAAGTCGGTGAAGCGCGCTTCCCGCACGAAGTCGCGGGCCTTCTCCAGGAATACCCCGGCTTCTTCGGGTTTCCACCGATGGTCCAGGCCGTTTTCCGGGCTGTCCAGCGGCACTTTCGCCTGGAGCTCGGTTACATCCTCGAGACGGACGGCCAGACTGGCCACTGCGTCGAAGGCGATGCCGCGCGTCTCGCGGAGCTGGCGGGCCTGCTCGACGGCCGGGTGCTCCCGGAAGCTCCCGAAACGCTCCTCCACCCTCCGGGAGTAGGGCGATTGAGAGCTGGGCATGTTGTATTCAGGGTTGCCCGCCAGCCGGAACAGAATGCTCATCAGCTCGACGCGCGGGTCGACGCGGGCGGTCAGATACTGCCGCGGTCCGGCCTCCAAGGTGAATGCGGGGCGAGTGCTCGCAGGAGGGCCGATCCGCGTCGCCGAGGGGGCGGGTGGGCCGACCGGCTGCGCGGTTCGGACCGGCGAACCCGATCCAGGGCCGGCAGCCAAAACCGGCAGGGGGGGAAGGAGTACCGACCATGTCAGCAGGATCGCAGCTTGTCGCCCGAGGTGCGGAGTCATTGCACAACCCATTATAACCGGCAGACGTCTTCACCGAATCGACGCCGTCCGTGCAGGCAGAACGCGCCCACGGCCACGGGCGTGATCGGACGCGTCTCGGCCAGGAACTTGAGGATGGCCTCGGGATCATCACGGCACCACACCAGCTCCGTGTGTTCCTGGTCGCTGGCGTGAGGATCCAGACGGCCCGCGAGTTCGGATCGCTCCAGCCGCAGCGGTACCTCGAACGTCAGCTCCGGCTGAAGGATGGCCGGATCCCGGATGAGGCCGAGGCAGACAGGTTGGACGATATCCGCGATGTCGACGTGCAGCTCCTCCCAGAGTTCGCGGAAAATGCTTTCGAAGGCGTCAATCGAGCCATCCTCCCGTCGATCGCCGGCCTCCAATCCACCGCCAAAGACGTGGACGAACCCCGCGTGAAAGGCCACCCGCCCGCTTCGACGCCCGCACAGCAGCCAGCCGTCCGACGTGACCGGCAGGGCGGATGTTCCCACCGGGTCGCTGCGCAGATGGGGGCCGAAGCGTGCGGTCTCGTGGAGATACAACAGATTGGTGGCCATGAAGTTGGCGTAGTCGGTCGGGCCTACTTCCAGCAGCAGCGTGCCTCCCGCGACGGAGAACCGCAGCAGGCGAGCGAGTGGTCCGTTGAACAGCATCTGGCCGTTTCGTTGCGCTGCCTTGCACTTCTCGGTCCAGACGCGGGCTACGAAAGCGTCCAGCTCGGCATGTGCCGAGCGCGGTTCGTCTCGCCAGATCACCTCAAGCTGACCCGGCCCGAACTCACCTTGAACGTCGATACCAAAGGGCAGAGGCATCCGATCTCCACGCCGGCGTTTGGCGGCAGGCTACTGGTTCTTGAACGGAGCCGGTCGTCCTGCCGGTCATCCGGCTTGGTCGCCGGTGGCGTCCATTCGGCCAATCTCTTATCATACCGGCCTTTAGCGAGGCTCGAAGCCTCTTCAATGGGAGTCTAGTCATGGCCGAGGCAGTCACCACCATTACCGGCGATCTGGTCGTTCACAAGCAGCGCTTCGCACTGATTGTCAGCCGGTTCAACGAGTTCATCAGTTCGCGCCTGCTGTCAGCGGCCGTCGATACACTGGAGCGACACGGGTGCGGGCTCGGGGATGTGACCGTGATCTGGGTGCCGGGAGCCTGGGAGCTGCCTCAGGCCGCCCGCCGGGCCGCCCGATCAGGTCAATTCGACGCGGTGGTGTGTCTGGGATGCGTCATCCGTGGCGAAACGCCGCATTTCGATTACGTGGCCGGGGAGGCCGCCAAGGGTATTGCCCAGGCGGCTTTTGAATCCGATCTGCCCATCATCTTCGGGGTGCTGACCACCGAGACGCTCGATCAGGCCATCAACCGAGCGGGGGCCAAAACCGGAAACAAGGGGGCGGATGCAGCCCTGGCGGCCATTGAGATGGCGAACCTCTATATGCGTCTGAACGAGTCCACGCGACGCCAGGGCAAAGGCGGACAGCGGGCATGATGCGATCGGGTGGAGGCGTTTCCGGGGGCCCGCGCCTCTTTCGTTCTCCTCTTTTCGGGCGGGCTATGATTGATCCGATGACGAAGCAACTTCGACACCAGGCGCGGCGGGCGGCTCTCCAGGGGCTGTATCAGTTGGACATCCAGCGGCTGCCGGATTCCACCGGCGTTGCGGAATACCTGGCACCGATCCTGGCCGAAAGCGAACTGACCGGCGCCGCGGCCGAGTACGCCCGCCGGCTGGCCGCCGGCACGTGGGCCCGTTTTCCCCGATACGACGAGATGATCGCGGCCGCCTCCAGTCACTGGGACGTCAGCCGGATGGCGGTGGTAGACCGCAATATCCTGCGGCTGGCTCTGCATGAGCTGGTCGAGCAGCCGGATGTGCCCGCCAAGGTGGTCATCGACGAAGCGATCGAGATCGGGCGCGAGTTTGGCTCGGCTGACACGGCCCAGTTCGTGAACGGTGTTCTGGATGCGATCTGGAAGAACCATCCAGTCATGCGGACCGCTCGCGCTCAGGAGCAGAGGAAATGACGGAGCGGCCGTGATCAGCTTGTAAGAGTGAGTGCCGAGAAAATGGGCCTGTTCGACCGATTCAAGCAGGGGCTGGCCAAGACGCGGGACAAGATCGCGCAGAGCTTCCGCTCTGTGCTGCCCTTCGGGCGCAAGATCGATGACGCGGTGATTGATCAGCTCGAGGAGACCATGCTGGCCGACGACATGGGGCCGGCCATCACCGCCCGGCTCATTGATGAGGTCCGCGGGGCTTATAAATCCGGGCGCATCCACGAAACGCAGGAGATCATCCCGTTCCTCAAGAAGCAGATCGTGGCCTACTGGCCGGAGGCCGACCGCCAGCTCATCCAGGCGCCGGCCGGCCCGACGGTGATTCTGGTCGTCGGCATTAACGGCTCGGGCAAGACCACCAGTGTGGCCAAGCTCTGCCATCATCTGCGTGCCCAGGGCAAGCAGGTCATCCTGGGGGCGTGCGATACGTTCCGCGCGGCCGCCGTTGCGCAGCTCACCGAATGGTCGAGCCGTTTGGGAGTACAGATTATCAAGCACCAGCAGGGCTCGGACCCCGGGGCAGTGGCCTACGACGCCTGTGAAGCGGCCCTGGCCCGCAAAGCGGATGTGCTGATCATCGACACGGCCGGGCGGCTCCACACCCAGGATCACCTCATGCGTGAGCTCAACAAGATCCAGCGCGTCGTGGAGAAGAAAATCTCCGGTGCACCTCACGAGGTGCTCCTGGTGCTCGATGCCACCATTGGCCAGAACGCCATTACCCAGGCCCGCATGTTCAGCCAGCACGTCAAAGTCACCGGATTGTTTCTGGCCAAGCTGGACGGCTCAGCCAAGGGCGGCATCGTGATCGGCATTCACGACCAGATCCGCATTCCGGTTAAATTCGTCGGGCTCGGCGAGACCCCCCAGGACATCGAACCCTTCGACCCGGACACATTCGTCGAGGCGCTCTTCTCCGAAGGAGCCTCCTGAGGGTCTTCTCATCTGAGTCTAAACTTCCGCTTACTATGATCATTGCCCTGCCCCCGGGAGCGGCCTAATATTCTCTAAAGCGGCCGCGGTGGCTGGAGCGCCCCCGCGGCAGCCTCTTCGGGACGGATCTCACTAGAAGCACAGCAGGGCCATCTGAACGGGAGCGACAGCGCTCGAATCCGTCCGGCGCACAGGGAGGATGACCGCATGCGGGAACTCGCCAACATGGATCGTTACCGTCTGATCGTTGATTCCGCCGAGGACTTTGCCATCTTCATGCTTGATCCCCATGGGCATATCCTGAGCTGGAACCCGGGAGCTCAGCAGATCACCGGCTACGGCGATGATGAGGTCATCGGGCAGCATTTCTCGATTCTCTTCACGCCCGAAGATATGAAGCAGAATCGACCACAGCAGGAAATGCAGCAGGCTCAGGCATTGGGCCGGGCCGTGGAAGAGCAGTGGCATCTGCGCAAGGACGGGGGCCGCTTCTGGGCCAGCGGGATACTGACGGCCATGCGCGACGAAGCCGGCGAGCTGGTCGGTTTCTCCAAGGTGATGCGCGACATCACCGACCGTAAACGGACGGAGGAGATGCTCGACCGGCAGGCGCGGGATCTGGCCCGGTCCAACGCCGAGCTGGAGGAGTTTGCGGCGGTCATTTCGCACGATCTGCGTTCGCCGCTGCTGGCTATCGGAGGCTGTGCCCAGTTAATCAAGGACCAGTACACCGAGATCCTGGATGACGAGGGCCGCGAGCTGATCGACATGATTCAGGACGGAGTCGGGCGCATGGGGCGCATCATCCGGGACCTGCTCAGTTTTGCCCGGGCCACGTCGATCAGCAATCACTTTGTGCCCGTCCAGGCGGAAGCGATTCTCGAGCAGGCCGAAGCCGATCTTCGCGAACAGATCGAGAAATCGGGAGCGCTGATCACGCACGACCCGCTGCCGCCGGTCATCGGCAACGAGACGCAACTGGCCCAGGTGCTCACCAACCTTATCGGAAACGCGATCAAGTACCGGTCCCAGCAGCCGCCCCGCGTGCATGTCTCGGCCGAGCGCCGAGGCGGCGAGTGGCTGTTCCGCGTGCGCGACAACGGAATGGGCATCGAGCCGGAGCATCATCAGCGGATCTTCGCGATGTTTCAGCGGCTCCACGGCGACGGCGATTATGAGGGAACGGGCATCGGTCTGTCCATCTGCAAGAAGATCGTCGAACACCACGGCGGGCGCATCTGGGTCGAGTCCCGGCCGGGTGATGGCTCCCTGTTTCAGTTCACGATTCCGGCCTGATGGCCCGCAACGGGCCTGCCGGGGCGGCGGCGGTCCGGAAGCGTCGCCCGCTGGCGGCAGGGATTCACGCTGACAGACGCCTTCAATCGCCTGGCATCAGGAAGAGTGCAGCCATGGAAGATAAAACACGCGTGCGGGTGGTCGAGGACCAGCCGGTGCCCCGGCAGTTGCTGACCCGCATCCTGAGCCGGGACGGTTTTGAGGTGCGCGCCGCCGCCACCGCCGCCGAAGCCATTCAGATCGGCGAGTCCTTCCTGCCCCACGTGCTGCTGACCGACTGGCTGCTGCCCGATGATGCCAACGGGCTGGAAGTGGCCCGGCGGCTGCTGGGCGCGCAGCCGCGGCTGGCCATCATCTTCCTGACCGGCCTGCCCGCGGACAAGCTGCGCCCCCAGGTGGAGGAGATCGGTCCTTGCGGGTTTTTGGAGAAACCCTGCGACTTCGACGAGCTCCTGCAAGCCATCCGCCACTGCGCCGCGCAGCAGCGGGACGCGTGCCCCGACGGGAGTGGGGGGGAGGATTAAGGTGTGGATGGATCCCCCAGCGCACGGGCTCTACGCAAAAAAAGAGGGGCGAGCCCATCGGCCCGCCCCTGATGTCTTTCCTCGGATAAGCGGCTGAACGGCCGGCTCAAATCTGGGCGATCTGCTCGAACCAGCCGACCTTCGGCAGGTTATCGACCAGCGGCCCCACGTACTCGCGGAAGCTGTTGAGCACGTTGTTGCCTGACTCGTTGATGTACTCGTTGGGTACGTCCTTGGTCTTCGGCGGCTTCTCGGGGGCCACGTCCCGCAGGCTGACCAGCTGCGTGCCCACGGTATACGTGGTGCTCGGGAGCCGCACCAGCGCGACGCTGCCGTCGGTCTGGGCGCCGGCCGAGTAGGTGACCGCCATCTGGCCCACCAGACGGGCCTCCCAGGCGTCCACTTCGCTGTGCATGGGGAAGCTGCGCTGGAGGTAACCGAAGGTATCCGCCCGGACGCGGGTGATGTTCTTGCACTTGTTGCGCAGCGTGCCGGCCAGGTAGTCGGCCAGTGACCCGGCGCCTGCGGAGAGCTGGAGGTTGCCGAAGGCGTCCTTCATCAGGTTCTCCTGCCTGAGCACGGAGACCTTCTCGGCCCACAGCTTGCCGTCCTTGTCGGCGATGCCTTCGGAGATGGCCACCAGGCAGCGCCCGATGCGGTCGAACACTTCCTGGACGTCGTTGACGAACTGATCGACGTCAAAAGCCCGCTCCGGCAGGTAGACCAGGTGCGGGCCGTCATCTTCGCGCTGGCGGGCGAGGATGCTGGCGGCCGTCAGGAAGCCGGCGTTGCGGCCCATGATGATGTTGATCTTGACTCCCTTGAGGGCCCGGTTGTCCAGGTCGTCGCCGATGAAGGCGGAGGCCACGAACTTCGCGGCGCTGCCGTAGCCGGGGCAGTGGTCGGTCACCAGCAGATCGTTGTCGATGGTCTTGGGCACGTGAATGATCCGCAGGTCGTACTTGGCGTCGGCCGCCACCTTGCTGATGATGTGCGCGGTCTCGGCCGAGTCGTTGCCGCCGATGTAGAAGAAGTAGCGCACGTCGTGCTTCTTGAAGACGTTGAAGATCCGCTCGCAGTACTCGCGATCCGGCCGGTCGCGGGTGGCGCCCAGGGCGGCGGCCGGTGTCTGGGCCACCAGCTCGAGCATGGCCTTGGGCTGGCGCTTCAGGTCGAAGAACTGCTCGTTGACGATGCCGCGCACGCCGTGCCGAGCGCCCAGCAGTTGCCTGATATGGGGAAACATTTCCGTCTGCTCGATCACGCCGACGAGCGACTGGTTGATCACTACCGTCGGACCTCCGGCCTGGCCGACTACCGCGTTACCGCCAACTGGGGAAGACATCGATGCACCTCTTGCTGCGTCGGAACCGGCCACAGGCGGGTCGGCCGACGGACCATGGGATTGTCAAACGGGGGGAAATTCTACCATGTGCGCTCAATGAATCCAGTATCCACGTCCCCTTCCTGGAAGCGCGTGTGGCCGAGAATCTCGCGGTGCAGGGGGATGGTGGTCTTGATCGGCTCGATGACGAACTCGTCCAGGCAGCGGCGCATGCAGGCGATGGCTTCGGCCCGGCTGGGCTTGTGCACGATGAGCTTGGCGATCATCGAATCGTAGCGGGGGCTGATGGTCACGCCGGCCGCCGCGTACGTGTCCACGCGGACGCCCAGTCCCCCGGGGGACGTAAATTGGAGTATTTTCCCCGGGCAGGGGCGGAAGCCGTTGGCCGGGTCCTCGGCATTGATGCGGCACTCGATGGCCGCGCCCTGCTGGCGGACATCCCGCTGGCGGAGCTTGAGCGTCTGCCCGGCCGCAATCCGGAGCTGCCACTGGACAATGTCCAGGTTGGTGACCATTTCCGTGACCGGGTGTTCCACCTGCACGCGCGTATTCATTTCCAGCAGGTAGAAGCGGCCCTTCTTGTCGACCAGGAACTCGACCGTGCCGGCATTGTAGTACTTGGCCGCCCGGGCCAGCCGGACGGCCGCCTTGCACAGCTCCTCGCGCGTGCGGTCGTTAAGCCCCGGGCTGGGCGACTCCTCGATCAGCTTCTGGTGCCTCCGCTGCATGCTGCAATCGCGCTCGTACAGGTGCAGCACGTTGCCCGCCCGATCGCCGAGAATCTGCACTTCTACGTGGCGGGCCGATTCGATGGCCTTCTCGAGGTATACGGCCGGATCTTTGAAGGCGGCCTGGGCTTCGGCGCGGGCCGCAGGAAGGCTGTGCCGCAGCGTGGCCTCATTGTGCACCAGGCGAATGCCGCGTCCCCCGCCGCCCGCGGCCGCCTTGATCATGACCGGGTAGCCGGTCTCGCCTGCCCACTTGGCCGCCTCGTTGTCGTCCTCGACGGGTCCTTCCGTCCAGGGGATATTGGGGACCTTCACCTTCTTGGCCAGCCGCTTGGCCTCGATCTTGTCGCCCAGCAGCCGCATGGAATCCGCGCTGGGGCCGATGAACTCAATTTTCGAATCACGGCAGGCGTCGGCGAACTGGGCGTTCTCGGCCAGGAAGCCATAGCCGGGGTGAATCGCGTCGACGTTGGTGATTTCGGCGGCGGCGATGATGCGATCGCTCTTGAGATAACTGTCCACCGCGGGGCCCGGCCCGATGCAGATGGTGCGGTCCGCAAGCCGCAGGTAGGGGGCGTGGCGGTCTTCTTCGGAGTAGACGCAGACCGTCTGGATGCCCAGTTCCTTGCACGCGCGGATGACCCGCAGCGCGATTTCCCCTCGATTGGCGATCAGCACTCGGGAAAACATACACCCTTCCGGGAAGAAGATAGAGAGACGGAGAGAAGGAGCGACAGAGGGAAGACGATCGGAAGACTCCTGGCGAAGTCGGGCATTCGAACGGAGCGCCAACCTTCCTGGGTGGGTCTCTCCGTCTCTCTGTCGCTCCGTCTCTCCATCTGTGCTCCGGTTCACGCTCGCGGACGGACCATCATCAGCGGCTGCCCGTACTCGACGGCCTGCTCGTTCTTGACCAGAACGCGCTCGACCCGGCCGGCCACCTCCGACTTGATCTCGTTGAACACCTTCATGGCTTCGATGATGCACACCGGGGTGTTCACTTCGATCTCGCTGCCCACGGTGACAAATGGCGGCGACTCCGGGTCCGGAGAACCATAGAACGTCCCCACCATCGGAGAGAGGACGGGCACCAACCCCTCATCAGCCGTCTGGGCTTCGGCGGTCACCGGGGCCGGCGCAGCCGCGGCCGGAGCCGGCGCCGCCGGGGGCGCCTGCATCACGGGGCCCGGCCAGACCACCGCCCCTTCCGCTGGGCCCTTCCGCAGCGTCAGCACGGTCTCGCCTTCCCGGAAGCGGATCTCCGTCAAGTCGTGTTCGGCCATCACTTCGGCCAGCTCGCGCACTCGTTGCACGTCAATCACGCCGATCTCCTGGGTCCTGATCGGTTCATCGGATGACCATGGCGGCCAGATCTTTGGGCAGACGCGTCAGGACGCGGCAGCCCGTCTCGGTGACCAGCACATCATCCTCAATTCGCACGCCGCCGATGCCGGGAAAGTACACCCCGGGCTCCACCGTCACCACCATGCCGGGGCGAAGCGTCTCGGTCACCTTGAGGCCAAGTCGTGGGGGTTCATGGATGTCCAGCCCCAGCCCGTGGCCGGTGCCATGCGTAAACTGCCGGTCCATGCCCGCCCGCTTCAGAGACTTGCGGGCGGCGGCGTCCACGTCGCACATGCGGACGCCCGGACGAATCGCGCCGATCGCCGCAGCCTGGGCCGTGAGCACGTTCTCGTACATCCGCCGAAAACGCGGCGGGATTCTACGAACGAACACCACCCGGGTCAAGTCGCTGCGGTAGTGGTCCACCGTGGCCCCCCAGTCGATCAGGATGGCGCTGCCTTCGCGAATCCGGCGGTGGCCGGGCTGGGCGTGGGGCAGTGAGCTGTTGGGCCCCTCGGCTACGATGACGGGGAAGCTGGGGCCGCTGGCGCCGCGACGAATCATCTCGTGCTGAAGAGCGGCCGCCAGCTCGTGTTCGGTCATCCCGATGCGGATACGGCCGATGACCGCCTGGAAGGCGTCCTCGGCGACACGGATGGCCCGCTCGATAACGGCTACCTCCGCCTGGTCCTTGCTCTGGCGGAGTTCGCCCGGCACGGGCGGCATAGCCACCAGCCGGGTCGGTCGCAGTGCCTTGCGGAACTTGGCGTGGCTTTCCACCGTCAGCCAGGAAGGCTGGAAGCCCATGGTTTTCATCCGGTGCCGACGGACAACCTTCTCCAGCGATTCGTGCAGGTGCCCGCGGCGCACCACTGCCTTGGCCCAGGGAGCCTGGTGGGCCGCCTCCTCCTGAAACCGCCCGTCGGTCAGCAGGTAGACGCGCTCAGGCAGGATCAGCGCCGCGCCGTCCTCGCCGTTAAACCCGGTCAGGTAGAACTGATCCACCCGGTTGGTCACCAGGTAGCCGGACACGCCCTTTTGCTGTATCTTCTCTCTACAGGCGTCCAACCGACGCGCAATGCTCGGCGAAGGCCCGGCAGGGGCGGAACGTTTCGACACGGCAGAAGCTCCTGGCTGAAACCGGTCAGGTCCGGCTCCGACCGGCTGACTCTACGGGGCTCCGGGGACAATGTAAAGTTCGTCAATGGTCAGTGGTCAGTGGTCAGTGGTCAGTTGTCAGTTGTCAGTGGCCATAAACTCAGGCGTAGCAGTACCGGTTTTATGAGAGTATTGGTGAAGGAAGGCGAAGCGGTGCTGGCGGACCTCTCGTTCGAGGACGAGGAGGTGTTGATCGGCTCTGAGCCGACCTGCGCCATTCATCTGCCCGATATGCGCGTGAGCCCGCACAACGCGGTTCTCCAGCCCACCGAGTCGGGTGACTGGAACGTGGCCGTCCTGGATCCGGACAACACCGTCCTGCTCAACGGCCATCGGGTCGTCGACTCGATGGAGCTGCGCAACGGCGACGAGATCACGTTGCACGAATACCTCCTGAAGGTCTACACCGAGGCGGCCCTCGAGCGCCACGTTGTGGAGGACGTGCAGCTCTCCGCCGAGGAACTGGCCAAGATTCGGGAGTACCCGCTGCCGGCCGGCTCGGTGGTGAAGCGCCACTTCGACCCGGTGAGCCTGGCTCACGAGCACCTGGACCTGGTAGGGCGCATCGCTACCGATCTGATGGGCTGCCGCGACATCCATGAGCTGGTGGAGGAGGTGCTCTCCACCCTGTTAGTCCAGTTCAAGGCGCGGGCCGCGTGGATTGGCATCCGTCGGCAGACGCGCGGCGAGTTGGAGATCCAGGCGGGCAAGCTGCCTTCGGGCCAGCCCTGCGGCACGAATCCGATCATCGAGCTGCTCCAGTACCGCTGCGTGGAGCGCAATCAGCACGTGTGCGTCCGCAAGGTGCGCGACCACGAGGAGATCGGCTCGGCCATGGCCGTCCCGCTCTCGGCGGCCGGCGGGACGCTGGGCATGGTCTACGTGGACCGGCGGGTGCGCAGCAAGCGGTTTCAGATCCCCGATCTCGACGTGCTGACCGCGCTGGCTTCGCCAATCGCGGCCAAGCTGCACGCCCTGGTGCAGCAGCGCCTGCAACGCAGCGCGGAGGTCTCCACCACCGAAACCAGCGTGGTGCATGCCATCCAGGCCCAGCTCGACCCCAAGTACGCGCCGTCGTTCAAGAACCTGCAACTGGCGGCTTACAGTCGTTCGGGGCAGGAGCGCCCCGGGGACGTCTACGACGTGATGAAGCATCCGGACACTGAGATCACCTCGTTTCTGCTCGGGCACGTGAACGCGACGGGGGCGCTGCTGGCCATGTCGCTGGCCCGGCTGCACGCGACCTTCCGCGTGGCCATGCTGCACAACGATCCGCCGCACGCGTTCAGCCGCGAGCTCAACTGGCTCATGTACGACGAGCGTGATCCCTCCACGGTGGACAGCATCTGCGTGGTCATCGACCCGCCCTCCGGGAAGCTGCGCTACAGCCGCGCGGGCAAGATGGGGGCCCTGATCCTCAATGCCCGCGGCGAGCCCCGGCCGTTGCAGGACACCGATACGCCGCCGGTGGGCCAGGTGCGCAATTACGAATACGTCCCCCGCAACGAGCAGCTCGGCTCCGGCGAGACGCTGGTACTCTATTCCCGGGGCGTAGCCACCTGCTCCAATGCGGCCGGTGAGCGTTTCGGCGAGCGGCGTTTTCTGGAGCTGGTCTGCGACGCTTTCGGCCAACCGCCCTCGCAGACCGTTCAGGACCTCTCCTACGAGCTGAGCACGTTCTTCGCTGATGGCCGGCACCCCGACGACATCAGCATCGTGCTGCTGCACCGCACGTAAATGCCCCCGCGACGGACAAAGAGCCGCGGGCTTCAGCCCGTGCGGCCTCACTTTTCGTGTCTGACTCAACCCCTCAAAGAGCCGCGGGCTTCAGCCCGCGCGGCCTCAGTTCATGGGTTTGCTCGTCCTGACCCGTTGCCTTGCCGACCTCTGCCGGAGATCGGACTGAGAGCTATGAACAGCGGGTCGGCATTCGCCCCTCAGGTTGTGCGCGCCTGAGCCCGCCGCGCAGGTCGGGTCAGCAGTGCCATCAAGACAGGTCCATTGCCCGGTTATGGAAAGTAAGTTAAGCTGAAGCTGTTAGACGGCCGGTGGTCTGAACGAGAAATTCTGCACCCTTACGGTTGCTCCCACGTGGTAGCCATGGTATCTTCAGGTACCGGCGGAGGCTGACGGCGGGACACGCGGCGCCAAGGTGCTGTGATCCGGCCGTCCACGCGGAAGCTTCGAGCCCGAGTTGCACGAGCCCGTCATGTTTTCTCAGTCAGAGCGAGGTGTGTCTTGACCATGCGATTGAGATCCTGCAATCACCAGAGGGCGCAGACCGCGCAGCAGACCGGATTCACACTGATCGAAGTTCTCGTGGTGGTGGCAATCATCGCGCTGCTGGTCGCTATCTTGATGCCATCGCTGGCCCGCGTCCGCGCCCAGGCTCGAAGCACCCAATGCCTGAGCAATGCCAGGCAGTCGGGGCAGGCCATGCAGACATTCGCCTTGGCTAACAAGGAACTGGTGCCCCGAGGCGGCAACCACAACACCGTGCACTGGACGATGGTGGTTGCCCGCGAGCTCGGCTACATCAAGGCTTTTCCGAAGCATCCGACTAATCCCAGTGAGCTCTCAGTCAACATGCTGCGCGTGGACAAGTACGGCGTCTTCCACTGCCCCGAGCGGCTGCCTAGCTTGCCCACGCCGTTTATGGACTACGTCGTGAACTCGATGAATCCGGTGGCTTATCTGAGAGATAACAAGAGCTGGGGTGCGGCTCAGCTCATCCACGATTACAAAGAAGACCTGCCCTACTGCAAAGTGAGTACGTACAAGCGACCCAGCGAAGTCATTTACGTCCTTGACGCGGAGCGCGAGGACAAGAACACCGAGTCGGGGGGTAACCCGTCACTCAGCCGAGCTCGCGAGCAATGGAAGCAGGGCCATGAGCAGCAGAATCCGGCGATCTGGAGCAATGGCGGCATCGATTGTATGGATGTCTGGCGTGGGGCTCATTTGCCGGAGGGCAAAAACTCTATCAATACCACTGACGCCAAAGGCGCGCGACGGGCTGCCCGCAAGATGCACCTTCAGCGATTCACGAACGCCAACTTCTTTGATGGCCACGGGGCGAGTGTACAATTGTCAAACAGGCCAAATCAGGTGGCGAATTATGCCTACTGGTTGAAGCTGTTCGGCGTCAAAGATCCGTTAGCGGTGGCTCAGCAGGACGGTAATCTTGTGAACTGACGACAATCAGATCTGCAGGGCCTCCCGCCCCGCCTTGCGGACGTAGGAATCCGCAGAGCCAGCCGGTTTAGGCCGGGCTCTTCTGATATCGCTCGGGGAAGTGTCGCGTGACAACGCGTCGCGCGCGAAGTGCGTGGTCATCCAGATCGTGTAGTCCAACGTCACTACCAGCGCTCATCAGCCGCCGCCAAGGTATTGGAGCACGCCCTTTCATCGGCATCCGGTTCGTCCGCAAGAATGGCTCGACCATCCTCCGACGCGGGTGAAACAGGATATGCTGATGGATAAAAGCTGAACTGAACGTGCGCGCTTTCCCGGGCATAGTTTCTGCAAGCGGAGTGTTGCTTCGCGTGGGGCACTCGTGATACGCTTGCATGCCGACGGAAGTTGACGGCGGGGCTTGTCGCTCTGAGAGGGAATTGGTGCCTTGTCCCGCCTGGGGCGGTTGCTGCCTTGGCCCCGCTCCTCGGCTTCGTCCATTTCTTTCTTCTGGCGAGGTGCATCTTGGCGATCCGGCTGGATTCGTGGAATCGGCCCCTGGCGCGATCCACACCGCGCACGGGGTTCACGCTCATCGAGGTGCTGGTCGTCGTGGCCATCATCGCATTGCTGGTGGCCATTCTCATGCCGTCGCTGGCCCGGGCTCGGGCCATGGCCCGTAACACGCAGGACCTGAGCAATCTGCGGCAGATCGGGACGGCCATGCAGACCTACGCCCTGGCCAACAAAGAATTGATCCCTCGTGGTATCGAACTCAGCACCGACAACGTGGTGTGCTGGATTTCCGCCGTCGCCAAGGAGTTGGGCTACATCAAACGCATCCCTGCTCAGCTCAACGAACTTCGCGTCGAGCAGATGCCGGTCTTTCACTGCCCCGAGCGGATGAATACCCTGCCGCATCCCTACATCGACTATGTCATCAACTCAATGACCACGGAGTGGCTGACCTACGGCTACTGGCTGCATCCCCAAGCGGAAGAAGGAGGGGATCACACCAAAATCGGCACGTACAAGCGCCCGTCGGAAGTCATCTATGTGGCTGATGCGGAACTGGAGGACAAGAACACGCCCCTGGGATCGGCCATTGCCCTCCAGATGTCACGGGAGGGCTGGAAAGGTGGGGTGGACAGCGGCAGTCCCGCGAGTACGGGGCTGGAGGCCATGGACGTGTGGATGGGGGCCCATCTTCCTGAGGGTAAGCTGACGTTCAACCTTTCCGATGCCAAGGGGCCCCGCCGGGCGGCCCGAAAGATGCACCTGGGCCGATTCACCAACGCGAACTTCTTCGACGGCCACGGCGCCAGCTTGCAGTTGCGCAACGACGCGGACCCGGTCATCAACTACGCCCACTGGCTCAAACTGTTCGGCGTGAAGGAGCCGCTGAGAGTGGCCAAGGAAGACAGTACGTTGAGATAGCCGCTCTCATGAGTTGCCGAGAGCCGCCCGGATCTTCTCGGCGGCCGCGTCGAGGTCTTCGGAGCGGGCGTTGGGGTCCTGCCTGGTAAAGTCCAGCTCGGGCACGGTGTTGAGCGGTACAAGGTGCACGTGCACGTGGGGGACGGCGATGCTGATGATGCTGAAGCTGACCCGCACCGGCTGGTAGACCTGGGTGATGGCTCGCCCGACGCGCTGGCAGGTGGCCATGAGCCGGGTGGTGAGCTCGGGGGTGAGATCCAGCCAGTTGGTCACCTCCTCGCGCGGAAAGACGATGCAGTGGCCGGGCTTGATCGGGGTGGCCGATACGACGGCGGCGGTCTGCTCGTCCTGCCACACGAACCGCCCCGGCTCGTCGCCGGTCAACATGCGCGTGAATACGCTCGGCATCATTTCACTCCTTGACCATTCGTATGACCGCAGAGCACGCAAAGACCGCGGAGCACGCGGGGATCTCTGAGTGCCCCCTCCCAGTAGAGCGTGTGCCACTGCTCTGTGAGCGGTGCGGGGGTGTGAGAAGGCGCCGATGGCATCCAAGCACTGCTGACCCGCCCTCGCGAACAGGCTTCAGCGTGGCACGCGCAGCAGTGGCACACCGTGGACCATCACTCTCCACACGCTCAGCGTGCTCAGCGAGCTCTGTGGCTTATCGGTTGTCGCCGCTGCCCTGAATCGCGCCCCGTTGTTTGCGGTCGCGCAGTTTCGCCACGTTGTGCTCGGCCACCTCATCCATCGACAGGCCCATCTCGCTGCACAGGGCGGCCACGTACCAGAGCACGTCGCCCAGCTCTTTTTTCAGCGCCTGTCGGCGTTCGTCACTGAGCACGCCGCTCTCGTCGCGCATGAGCTTCTTGATCTTCTCGGCCACCTCCCCGGCCTCGCCCGCCAGGCCCAGCGTGGGATAGTACAGGTTCCGCCCCATGTCCGGGTACTGAGCCGTCTGCCGGGAAGCGTGCTGGTATTCGTCGAAAGTCATGAATCGCCTCAATGGACCGGGTTGCCCTTCGCAGCCGGCAGTATCCACGGCCGGGGCGATCCGCACAAGGGCGGGCCTTCATGCGGGGAAGGTGAGAACGTGCGAAGGATGCTCGAACCATCCGGGCCCATCCCTACGGGTGCATGGCAACTTGGGCGATGAGGCGCTCCAGAGCCCTGAGCGCAAGCGAGAGGCCAAATTGCCAGAGGCCGCGCAGCAGCCGATCCCCCTCGCTTGCGCTCAGGGCTCTGAGGGCCCGCCCAAAGCATGCGGCCTGTGGTTACTCCGCGGTCTCTGTGGTCTCCGCGCTGATTACCGTCGCGTGGCTTTAGGGCATCGCACGTACTTGGCCTCTATTGTGTGGTTCCCCCAGTTCGAGTGGACCGCGCGGGCTAAAAGCCCGCGGCTCGCTGGTTTGGCTCGCAGCTTTCGGTGGACC
>BTUC01000105.1:0-18649 GCA_045863575.1 Phycisphaerae bacterium | reverse complement strand
CAAGGGCTGGAGTTGAATATGAATCCGTTGCATCTGACGATTCGCGATCTAAGTCGCCGGGCGTTTCTGGGTAAAGCCGCCGGTGGATTGGGGTCGATGGCGTTGGCGTCGCTGCTCAATCCCCGGATCCTGCGTGGAGCTGCTCCTGCCGCCGGTCCGGGGACGGAGTTGGCCATGAGCCGCGGCATCATCAACCCGCTGCATTTTGCCCCGAAGGCCAAGCGGGTTATCTGGTTGTACATGGCCGGCGGACCGTCGCACCTGGAGACGTTCGATCACAAACCCGAACTGGCGAAGATGCACGGCGAGGGCATGCCCGAGTCCTTCACCAAGGGCCAGCCCATCGCCCAGCTCCAGGGCGCTCAGCTCAAGTGCTTCGCGCCGCAGTTCAGGTTCGCCCAGCACGGCCACAGCGGCCAGGAGGTTTCCTCGGCCTTCCCGCGCATCGCGAAGATCGCCGACGAGATCTGCATCATCCGTTCGATGAAGACTGAGGCCATCAACCACGACCCGGCGCATACGTTCATGAACACGGGCACGACCATTTCGGGGCGCCCGAGCATGGGCTCGTGGCTCCTGTATGGGCTGGGCAGTGAGGCGGACAACCTGCCCGGCTTCGTGGTGCTCACCTCCACCGGCAAGAGCGGCCAGATGCAGCCCATCGCCGCGCGGCAGTGGCACAGCGGGTTCCTGCCCAGCCGGTTACAGGGCGTCCATTTCCGTTCGAAGGGCGACCCGGTGCTCTACGTCAACAATCCGCCGGGCGTGACGCGCGAGCGGCAGCAGGACGTGATCGAGGCTGCGGCGCAGTTCAATCGCCTGCACGACGAGCTGGTGGATGATCCCGAGATCGCCACCCGCATCGCCCAGTACGAGATGGCGTTCAAGATGCAGGCCAGCGTGCCCGGCCTGATGGATCTGGCCGGCGAGCCCAAGAGTGTGCTGGATCTGTATGGCACCGAGGGCGGCGACGGCTCGTTCGCCGCCAACTGCCTGCTGGCCCGGCGGCTGGCCGAGCGCGGCGTGCGCTTCATCCAGTGCTACCATCGCGACTGGGACCACCACGGCGCCCTCAAGCCCAACCTCGAGATCGTGGCCCGCGAGGTGGACCAGGCCTCGGCCGCGCTCATCCAGGACTTGAAGCAGCGCGACATGCTCAAGGATACGCTGGTCATCTGGGGCGGCGAGTTCGGCCGCACGCCCATGGCCCAGGGCGATGGCCGTGACCACCACATGAAGGGCTTTTCGATGTGGCTGGCCGGCGGCGGCATCAAGCCGGGTATCACCTGGGGCGCCACCGACGAACTGGGCTACAACGCCGTCGAAAACGTCGTCCACGTCCACGACCTCCACGCCACCGCGCTGCACCTGCTGGGCATCGACCATCTCAAGCTCACCTACAAATACCAGGGCCGCGACTTCCGGCTGACCGACGTGGCCGGGCACGTGGTGGATGGAATCCTGGCGTGAGACGTCGGTGGTGATTTCTGCCTTCCCAGCGATGATCAACTGAGAGCTGGGCCTGTCTGCAAATGCATAACCGCTTCTATGCCCATCTCTCGTTTTCTGAGGTGGTCAATCGGCTGCCCGAGTCTCTCCCCGAAATGAATCGGGATCAAACCTCGGCCTCGGGTTCCTCCATGGTCTCGTCGAAGTCCAAAGAACGTTGCCGGCCCGGATCGAAACGGGAGAGATCAAAACCATCTGCAAGCTTGATCGGACGAATGGTAGCTTTTCCTTCAGCCTTCAACTTCTGGACAAACCTGTAAAGCGTATCCGCATCATCGGTGATAATCCACGCGGCATCCTTCACGAGGCCCTGGGCGATGATCTTGATGTCATCCTTCAGGGCGTCCCGTGATCCACCTTCACGGTCGGCTTTGCTGAAGTCCAACGAGGCTGCCTTCAGAGCATCATCCCAATTGAACGGCAGTACCACGCAGGCGCGCAGGATATCCGGTGGTATCTCCTGCCTAATGCAGAATTCCGACACCACAATCGTGCAGGTACACCGGTATTGACTGTTCGGCGAAGTGCCGCCAGTAGCGCCGAGCCACTCCGTGATTAGATCGCTTCGGGTCCGCCAACGTGATCAGGAAACTGGTGTCGAGGATGACTCCCGCCGGCATCAGTCTCCCCCCCGCAGCCGCCGCAGCCACTCGGGACCATCGGGCACATCGGCCCATGCCTGCCGGCCGACTTCAGCAAATCGCTCCAGAGCCCGTTCGCTATACTGCGGCTCGTAGTCCTCGAAGGAAAGCAGGCGCAGATTGCGCAGCTTTCCGGTGCGGTAGTGCTGGTCCGCCTGCACGCGCACAAGGACCTTGCGGTATAGCCGGTTCTCCTCCTGATCTCTCAGGTAGTCCTGATTGCTGCCGATGAGCACCACGTCGCCGGAATCGTCCAGCCTGATGTGGACGTTGGCCTTCTGGGCGCCGCCCATGTCCACCACCGTCCCGAACAGGTATTTTTCAACCTTCACCCAAGGAACGACATCGCCAATGCGGAAGTCGGTGGCCGCACTCAACTCGACCGGCTTTGCCGAATTCTGCCACCTGTTGGTTGAATTCATTGAATCGGGACAGACCGATATTGGCAGGCGTGACTTCCACGCCATCAATCGTTTCGACAAGGACGAATGCGATGCTGAGTTCGCGGCTCATGACCTTACCCATTATCATCCCTCAGGACCGCCGGCCGCAATAGACGCCGCAACGGTTTGTTCGGGCCTTCAGTATTCTATGCCGCTGTGCTGGGCCGAGCACGTCCGGTGTGCCTCGCCGATAGGACCACTCAGGCTGTTCTGCTCTGTGAATATTCATCCGGCCGTCTTGCGACCGGCCCGATCAGAAGATAGGCTAAAATCAGGTCCATTACGTTAGACGGATTTCGCCCCGAGAGGAGGTTCGCCATGTCCAGCTTCAAACTGCTGGCCCTCGCGGTGATAATGGGGGCGGGAATGCCGGCGGCGCTGGCCCAGAACGACGCTCCCTCGACACTTTACCGGCTCACCGACAAGAGCACCTGGCAGCGCGGCTGCTTCGAGCCCTGCCTGTGCCCGATCAGTTTGGAGGCGCCGGTCTCGGGCACATTCGTGCTGACGCCGGAGCCATCGCCCGCCCTGTTCGCGACATACACGTTGACCGAGATCCGCTGGATGGTCACGCAGGGCGATCAGAAGCTTTCCCTGACGGGCCAGGGCACGTACCGCATCCGCACGGGGGGCGAGCCGGCCCACCAACTCCTGCTCGATCTGCAGTCCAGCGAAGGCACATCCGAGCACTACGACAGCGGACTGATCCCCGGCGGATCAGAGTTCCCGGCAATCGACATCATCGCCTCGATCAACGGGATGTACTGCTTCGACACGGCGATTCACGTGGTGGCCGAACCGGCGAAGCCGGCGACGGTCTATCGGCTTGGAAAAGGCAGTACCTACCAGCAAGGCTGCTTCGACCGGTGCGCCTGCCCCCTGCGCGAACCGGTGCCCATCACCGGGACGTTCCTGCTGGCCTTCGAAGAGCAGAACCCGCTCTTCACCGTTTACTCGGTCAGCAACATCGATTCGTACGTGACCGATTACGGTGACGTGCGCCATCTGAGCGGCTCGGGCACGTACGAAGTCGGCGGGGAATTCGCCATCACCCACCGCCTGCGGCTCGAACTGCGCACCAACGCCGGCCCGGTCGAGCCATTCGACAGCGGATACCGGATCGGCGGGTCCGAGTTCCCAGCCATCGACATTGAATTCGGCCTCGCGGGCGAGGTCTGCCTGGATACGGTGATCCGCTTGCTGGCCAAGCCGGTCGGCGATTTCGATCTCAGCGGCTCGGTCGATCAGAGTGATTTCGGCAGCTTCCAGGCGTGCTTAAGCGGTCCATCCACGCCGCCGCCGGACGATCAGTGCGATCTGGCCGACCTCGACGACGACGGCGACGTGGATCAGGCCGACTTCGGGCTGTTCCAGCGCTGCATCACCGGGCCGGACGCCCTCATGGATCCGGCCTGCGCGCAGTAACCGCAGCCTTGCCTGGCGTTATGCTCCCCGACAGCGTCTGGCGGGTGGCATTGCCGGGATACCGGTGCCGCCACCGTCAGTCATTTCGCTCGCATGAGCCCAAGACTCCATGCAGGCTCATCAGCAGACAATCACAGTCGATGCCCTGATCTGCAACGAAGCGCACTCCTCCCCGCACAAATCTCTCGACCATAGCGTCCTCGGGATCAGAGTCCAGGAAGTTCCCAAGACGGCTTATAAGCTCCCGAACAATCCAATCCGGAGCTCCCGCGCATACGTTGGGATCTCGCCTTTTGAGCCGCGTCAGTAATACTCTGAGCCGGTTGAGTCTCAATGGCACCACTCCTGCTTCATCCATCGAGCGCCAATCCATAGTTTTTCAATCTGCCAGTTTAGCGGCTGATTGTTAATGGGGACAACAGCATAGAACCTGACTAAGCCCCAAGAGGCGCTTGGCTCCTGAGTCCACGGACGGTATGGTGAGGCCGCTCGAACCTGGTCAGCTCCATGCTCGACCCCTTCGTCGCAAAGTGGTCCGAAAGCGCGGGAGGACATTCTCCGACGACAAGACCGAGCGAGGCCCGACTAGGATACGAAAGAGTCATAAAGAGGGCATAGATATGATGCAACTTCTCGTCGTAGTGATGGCTAGCTTGCTCGTTCTTGGGGCGCCCGCCGTTTCAGCGGAGCAGCCCACGTGCGAACGGACGGATGTCTTCATCGGGGGCCAGGACGGCTATCACACCTACCGTATTCCGGCGCTGGCGGTTTCCGCGAAAGGCACCGTTCTGGCCTTCTGCGAAGGACGCAAGAACAGCCCGCGCGACGACGGCGACATCGATCTGCTCGTGAAGCGCAGCGAGGATGGCGGGCGGACCTGGTCCCGGCAGTCGATCATCCACGAAGAGGGCGGCGACGCCCCCATCACCATCGGCAACCCCTGCCCGATCGCAGACCGGCGCGGCGTGATCCACCTGCTGTTCACGCGCAACAACCAGCACCTGTTCTACACCCGCAGCAGCGACGACGGCCACACCTGGTCGCGGCCTGTCGAGCACACCGCCATCCTGAAGGGATTCGACTACCCCCTGATGCGCATCGCCACCGGCCCCGTGCACGGGATCCAGCTTCGATCGGGACGCCTGGTCGCTCCCGTGTGGGTCTGTGATCGGAAACTCGGGGAACATGACAAGAATCCGGCCGCCAGCCGCTACCAGTCCGGGGCCATCTATTCGGACGACAGCGGCAACACCTGGAAGACCGGCGGCCTCGTCCCCCCCGAGCTCGATCGGCTGAATGAGGGCACGGTCCTGGAACGCAGCGACGGGTCGCTTCTTCTCAATCTGCGCGGCCATCAGCTCGGCGGATTCCGCGCGCTCTCTGAAAGCACGGATGGCGGGGCGACGTGGTCCGCACCTCGTCTGGACCGAAGCCTGCCGTGCCCGACCTGTCAGGCCAGCAGCCTGGGCATTTCCGAGCGTGAAGCGCTCTTCAGCAATCCGGCCTCGGACGTGCGCACCGGCCTGACGGTGAGGTTGAGCGAGGATGAAGGCCGCACCTGGTCGTTGGCCCGCGTTCTGGAGCCCGGTCCGTCCGCTTACAGCGACCTCGCGGCCACGCGCGATGGCGATTTCCTGTGTCTCTACGAATGCGGTACGAAGGTCTACTATGAGAAGCTGACCATCGCTCGCTTCAACCGTGCGTGGCTCATGCAGCCCGCGACAGCTCCGTCCACGCCGCCGTCGAGCGGGCCAGGAGGGTGAACGAGGCTGTACATGCCGTGCAAGCTGGTTTTTCCTTTGTTTCGGATATTGCTTTTGCTGCGTTGAGGACTCGTGATGCTATTTGCCCCGATGGTTGGAAACAGGCTGCGGTTCTGCTTATCCACCGGCACGTTCGCCGCGGCCTTTTGTGCCGCACTGCTGGCTCGCGGCAGTTCCCTTTCGGCTGCGCCGTCAACGGCCGTGTTCAACGTCGTCGATCTGGGTGCGTTGGGCGACGGCAAGACCATGAACACGGAAGCCATTCGCAAGGCCATTGCCGCCTGCGATGGCGCCGGCGGCGGCGTGGTGGTCATTCCGCCGGGACGTTTCCTGACCGGGCCCATTGAGCTGCGCAGCAACATGGAGCTGCGCCTGGAATCCGGGGCCGTGCTGGAGGGCAGCAGGAATTTCGACGATTACCGGGGCGAGGGCCGACGCAAGCATGGTCTGATCACCGCCCGCGGGGCACGCAACGTATCCGTCACCGGCGGCGGGACCATCCTGGGGAACGGCACCGCCTTCATGCAGGACCGCCCCAAGCCGCTCGAACACATGAACGGTCAGTTCACCCGCCAGGGCACCGCCTATCACAACGGCCGGGCCGACGGTCCCTTTGTCATGAACGATCGGCCGGGTTTTCTCGTGCATTTCGACGGATGCAGCGAGGTGGCCGTCCGCGACGTGACGCTGCGCGACGCGCCCGAGTGGACGCTCGTGTTCACCGACTGCGACATCGCCGATGCCCGCGGCGTCCGCATCCTCAACAACATGCTCATCCCCAACAACGACGGCATCCACTGCGTGACCAGCCGCAACATCCACATCTCCGACTGTGACATCCAGGCGGGCGACGACGCCATTGCGGTCACCGGCCTGTGGGGACGGCCGGGGGCCCTGTGCGAGAACATCACGGTGAGCAACTGCACGCTGCGCTCGCGCTCCGTGGCCGTGCGCGTCGGGTATGGCTCCAACAGCATCCAGCGCTGCGTGTTCCAGAACCTGGTGGTGCACGACTCGAACCGCGGGCTGGGCGTCTTCGTCCGCGACGAGGGGTCGGTCACGGATATACTCTTCTCCAACATCGTCATCCAGACGCGACTGCACACCGGCTGGTGGGGCAACGGCGAGCCGCTGCACGTCTCGTGCATCCGGCAGAAGAAGGGCACGCCGCTTGGCCGTGTCGAGGGCGTGACCTTCTCCAACATCCGCGCCCGCAGCGAGCACGGCATCGTCGTGTGGGCCAATGACGACAGCCGGATCCGCGATCTGGCCTTCAAGGACGTGGACCTGCAGATCACGCCCAGCCCGCTCAACGACGACTACGGCGGCAATTTCGACCTCAGCCCGGCCACCGAAGAGCGTCTCTGGGTGTTCAAGCACGACATCCCGGCGCTCTACGCCCGTGGCGTGGACGGCCTGCGGATCGACGGCTTTCGGGTGAATTGGGCGGAAGACCTGCCGGACTTCTTCACGCACGCAATTGAGTGCGAGCATTTCGATAATCTGCTCATCGACGGTTTCGAAGGCCGCCAGTCCCATCCCGATGGCCGGCACGCCGCCATCGCCCTGCGCGACGGCCGTAAACCCACCGTCCGCCACTGCCATGCCGCCCCCGACACAGGAATCTTCCTCAGCCACCATAGCCTGAAGGACACGGGCCTCTGGCTGGGCAACGACCTGCGCGCTGCCGGACAAGTCGCCGATCCCGCGCCGTTGCCGTTTGCCGAGTTCGGGGGTATTGCGCCATCCGAAGAAGCCTTGGGCTCCCGGCCCACAAAGTAGTACATGTGCCATGATGATTCACCACAGAGACCCAGAGACGCAGAGAAGATGGCGCCTCTGACAGGCTGCATTCGACCGGAAGCGCCTGATTCCGGTCATCTCTGTGCCTCTGAGTCTCTGTGGTGAAACTATTCGGACCAACACGGGTCCGTACACTTCCTGACTTGGAGGTTGGGGGCCATCAGTTTGCGCAGTCCGGGTCTGCCGGATGGTTCGGGCCGCTCACGCAACGCTGGAAGACGCCGAAGTCATTGAGGTCGATATCCTCGTCGGCATCGAGGCGTCCGGGGAGGCAGGCCGGATCGTTCTGAATGACGCCCGGGCCGCTGTAGCAGGCCTGGAAGAAGCCGAAATCGGTCTGATCCACATCGCCGTCTTCGTCGAAGTCGGGGAAGAACAGGAGCACGGTGAAGGTTCGGATCGGCGAGCGCATGTACAGGCGTGTCGTGCCGTCGGGATTCGGTTCGCTCGAGCGGACGCGGTAGTAGTACTGGCCGCGGGTCAGGCCGGTCAGGGTGACGGCGTGGTTGATGGCCAGACTCGTACGGCTGGTGGTCTGGCCCAGCAGCGTCGTGGTGCCGTAGTCCACATGGGCATCGGCCGGCCAGTCGGTGGTCCAGTTGATCTGCATCTTGCCCGCACCCGCGGGGGTGGAGAGGGTATTCCACGGTCCGGTCTTGACCTTGAAGCGTCGGCCGCCGGCATCGCCGTAATCGTCGCGCGTCGAGGTGGGCATCACCTCATATGCACTAGACGGATCGAGCGGCGACACCACGCGGGTGTGGCTGGTAGCCAGATTGCTGTTGAGATTGCTGATCTGCTCATTGCCCGCTCCCGAGGTGCCCAGCGGCGCGTACCACATCTGGTCGCGCGCGGGCACGTTGGTGTTCCAGGTCACCGTGACGCTCGTACCGACGTCCGGGATGTCGGCGATCAGATCGTTCATGAGCACGGGATTATCAGCGTAGGAATTAACTGAAGTGCCGATGGCCGTGGCCGCTTCGAAGGCCGGGTTGTCGATGGTGGACAACTCCAGGCTGAAGGTCTTGCCCAGATAGCTTGGGTAGAGGTACCAGCAGGCGCAGTATACCTGGCGGGCGCGCGAACGGTTCGACTGGCCCAACGCGAGATAGAAATTGCGCATGACGTTCATGGAATTTGGGTTCGTGTCGGCGACCCACCCGAACTCGGTGATGTACACGCCCACACCTGGCCGGGCGTTCTCCTGGTCCAGGATATCCAGCAGCCCGGTGGGCACGCTGCTGGCGGTATGGGCGGTCAGGCCGTCGTACCCGTCGCGCCCGACGATCTGAATGACGGAGCGCTGGTTGGCGCTGTTGTTCATGTGCCCGATGATGACGCGGGCCTCGGGCTGCTCGGCGAGTATCGCATTGCGCACCTTCGTGAAGCAGGAGGCGTAGATGGCGGGGGTGACCCCGAAGAACTCGACCTCATTGCCGATGGAGTAGTGGCGGCAATACTTTTTGATCTGCCGGGCCCAGTCGCGGCACTGGCCGGCAAAGGTGTTCTGGTCGGCCTCGCCCAGCGGGATGGTCTGTTCCCATTTCCAGTCCAGCCGCTGAATCAGCGTGTATCCCTGAGCCGTGGCCGGCCTCTGGCGACCCCCCACATTGGGCCCGCCGTCGTGCGTGGCATTCGCCTCCACGCACCAGCCGGTGCGGTGGCTCATGACATCCACATTGGAGCCCCAGTCGAAAAAGTGAATGCCGAAGACGTGCTTGGACTCGGCCAGAGTATGTGGGACGGCCGTAGCCGCAACCAGGCCACAGGCCAGCAGCAGGGGCATTTTCCGAATCATGCTTGGGGCCTCCCGGGTGGGGCCGAAGCTGGAATCTGCTCCGACCAGGATGTTCTCCGCAACGGGGGTGCATTATACCGCGCCGGCCGCGAGCCGTCAGCCTGCGTGCCTCGAACACCGTTCATCGTGACTTCAACGGTTCTATAATGGAACGTGAGGGCCGGGCGGGACTGCCGGCCGTGCTGTGATATTGCCGGTCCACGAGCCGAGGAGTCATTATGAAATTCTTTGTAGACACCGCGAATTTGGACGATATTCGTCGGATCAAGTCCATGGGCCTGCTGGATGGCGTGACCACCAACCCCTCACTGGTTGCCAAGGAGGGTGCGGACTTCCACAAGCTGATCGGTGAGATCTGCGAGCTGGTGCGCGGCCCGGTCTCGGCCGAGGTGACGGCCGTCGAGGCCGATAAGATGTTCGCCGAGGCCCGCACGCTCGCCGGCATTTCCGAGTATGTGGTGGTCAAGCTGCCCACGACTTCCGAGGGACTCAAAGCGCTGACGCGGTGTGTGGATACGGGCATCAAGGTCAACATGACGCTGGTGTTTCAGCCCATCCAGGCGCTGGCCGTCGCCAAGATTGGAGCCACCTATGTGAGCCCCTTCCTCGGGCGGCTGGATGACATCGGCCAGGATGCCATGGCCATGCTGACGAGTGTCCGCACCATCTACGACAACTATGACTTCGCCACTCAGATCCTGGCGGCCAGCCTGCGGCATCCGCTGCACGTGGTTCAGGCGGCCGAAATCGGCGCCGATGTGGCCACGCTGCCCGCTTCGGTGTTCGACAAGATGTTCGCCCATCCGCTCACCGACATCGGGTTGGAAAAATTCCTGGCCGACTGGCGGAAGGTGAGCGGCGCCACCTCCGGCGAATGACGTCCCTGCCTGGGAGCGACCGCGATTTTTCTTCTCATTCCCGGGGCGACATCGTAGGATGCGATGGGTTGCCCGGTCGCGGGCGCCTGTTGGCTCGAGAACGCCATTGCTCTGCCGGCCGCGATTCATTTTTCCGCAGCCGGCGCCGCTGGAGGTTGACCCGCAGGTCCCGGGCAAGTAGGATCGGCGCTGTCATGGATGAGCGGGGCGGCCCCTGGTCACGTCACTATCAATTGGGGGTATCGCCTGCTGAGTGCAACTTCAAGGAGGCACAGTGATGATGGTGAAGACAATGGGATTCTGGACGCGTGTGGGCGAGTCACTGGGCTTCAAGGCGCGAGACGGCCGGCGCCGAACGGAACTTCCGGACCTTCCCCAGGTGGGCGAGGACGGTCTGCTGGCCGATCCGGTGGAGATTCCCGGCGAAGTAGAGCCGGAGGCTCCCGCCGATCGCGCCTCCGGGCCGCTGGCCCGGTGGACCAAGCGTGATCAGACGCTGGCCGCTCTCCAGGAGGGCTACGAGAAAGTTACCCGGGTCATTGAGGAGATTCAGAACCACCTGGTGACCCAGGCCGACCGCAGCGACCGCATGTGTACGGCACTGGAGCAGTTGGCCCGGTCGATGAGCGATGCGCCGGCCATGGGCCGCGAACAGGTGGCCATGCTCGAGCAGATCGCCGCCCGCCTGGAGACCACCAACGCCCGCACGCAACAGCTCGCGGATGCCGTCTCCGAGCTTCCCAAGGCCGCCCGCACCCAATCAGACACGCTCAACGGCGTCAGCCGCCAGCTCGAGATGGCCAACGAGCAGGCCGTGGTCGCCTCGCAGAATATGGACCGTCTGGGCACCGGTATCCGCGCGCTTGGCGAGACCGGTCAGGCCCAGGCCGATCTGCTGCGGCAGATGGCCGTCCGGACGGCGGAGCACGAAAACCAGATCGCCCGCCTGGTCTCCCGCCAGGACAAACGCTTCCTGATGCTGTTCATCGTGACCATCATCCTGGCGGCGGGCGCCGTCACGGCCGCGATCGTCGGCATCGCCCTGCGCGGCGGCTAAAAACCGCTCGTTACCGGCCTGGAGGGCCAGCGAAGGAAAGAAAACAAATCGACCCCGAAGCGTAAGCAAGAATAGGAATAGCCCGTAGCGCGGGCGTGGGATCAGGAAATCGAACTGCGCTGAAGCACAAGCGAGAGACGGGGCCGTCTCTCGCTTGTGCTTCGCGTTTGTTGAGGTTATCCCTTGCTTGCGCTTCCGGCTGGCAGGATCACGGAGGCGGCAGGGCGTCGTCGCACGTCGGATCCGCGGCCAGGGTCGGACCGGAAATGCAGAGCTGGAACGCACCGAAATCGGACTGGTCGATATCCAGGTCGCCGTCCGTGTTCATGCAGCGGCAGCCTTCCGGATCAAAAATGCCGGCCGGGTCGTCTACGCCGGTGATGCACACCTGGAAGAGGCCGAAATCCACCTGGTCCACGTCCAGATCGCCGTCGAGGTCGAAGCGCGGCTCATGGCACGGCGTGACGATCGACAGGCTGATATTGTCCCAGGCGACCGCCTGCGGCCCGGCGTGTTTGTCGTGCAGCAGCAGTCGGAACTCAATGTTCCCGGTGGCCGTGGTCACGTCGCGTTCAATGACCACATGCTGCCAGACGCCATCATGCGTCCGGTCTTCCTCGCCCAGATCATCATTCCAGCCGGGCCAGTAGTTCAGCCGGAATCCGGGCGATGGGTCGCCCTGATCAAAGTGCCAGCTTGGGTCGTCATATTGATCATCGGTCAGGACATAGACGCGGTTGCCCACGCCCCACGGGTCGCCGACACCCTCGCCGATATACCGGTACACGTCCATCTCCAGCCGCAGCGTGTGTGTTCCGGGCGTCAGCAGGCCAGGAAACTGCCGCTGCATCCAGGCCGCCTGCGTATTGTCATAGGAGGCCAGGTTGGAGGAATAACCGCCGGACATCGAGCCGGGGTTGTCCACGTTGTCATAGAGCAGCGGGTCATTGGCCGTGAAGGTCATGGGCGAATCGTTGTTGGCGATGCCCACCATGGCCGCCCAGTTGCCCAGGCCACTCTCGAAATCGTCGCTGAAGGAGAAGATCTCGGTCTCGCCCTGCTTGACGGTCAACTGCACGTTGTCCCACGCGACGGCCTGCGGCCCTTCGTGCTTCTCGTGCATGAGCAGGCGGATCTCCAAGTTGCCCGTCGTGGTGGTCACGCTCTTGGTGAGGACGACGTGCTGCCACTGACCATTATTCGCCCAGGTGGGATTGCCCGCGGAATGCGGGTCGCCCGGCCAGTAGTGGCCGGCCAGCCCGACAGCCGGATCGTTGATGTCATAGTTGAACGAGGGGTTGTTGTACAGCCCGTCCGAGAGGACGTAGACGCGGTTACCCACGCCCCACGGATCGGCACCCCAGGGGTTCGCCGGCGGCGGCTCAGCGCCGTAGTAGACATACACGTCGAGTTCGAAAGTGATATCGTACGTTCCCGCCGGAACGGCCGCCGGCATCAGCCGGCGCAGATACTGCGGCTGCTGCCCGTCCCAGGGCGACATGTCCGACGAGTAACCCGCCGATTGCGATCCGGGGTTGCCGCTGTTCTCGTACAGCAGAGGATCGCCCGGGCTGAAGAGCAACGGCGTGTTGTTGTTAGGGATGTCGGCCCCGAACACTTTGGTGGTCCAGGCGGCCAGGCCGGACTCAAAGTCCTCGGTGAATACCGGAGTGACCTCGCCCCAGGCAGCACCCGCCGCAATGGCCAGAAGCCCACAGATGATTGACAGTTTCTTCATTGTCCATCCTCCGCACAGAAGTGCTTTTTCATCTACGACGCGATGAAAGGTTGTCCCTCGGCGGTGAACAGACGCTCAGTTTCGATTGTCCCCGCGAGAAACATTACTCGTTCAGGTTAGCTCCAAGCGGAGCCCGCGCCAAGTCGAACCAGCACCAGGGGAAGCGGGGGCGGCCTGGCACCTGGGGCCGGCATCACAGATTCGATGAAAAAACGAAGGCCCCTTGCTGAGCTCTAACTGCCATGGGCTGTGCACCTCAGGGCTTATGGCCTGGAGCCCTCTGCCGTGATCAGTTTCTCACCGCCAGGCCTTGCTGATCATTCAAATTGCAGCCAGCGTCCTTGACACGCTGGGCTCATTCCCGTTATACTGCTTTCCCGTTCAACCCTAAACAATTCCTCTGCAGGAGCAGGTTCAGCCTGCGGACGCTCAGGGAAGAGGCGTATTGTGGCACGCAAGCCGGTGCTGTTTGGGTGCGCGCTGGTGCTGGCGTGGAGCCGGGGGGTTCACGCGGATCTCCATTCTACGTCTACACCGACCGGACCGATCTCCCCCGCGGTCTTTCGATTACCAGGTGGCGTGCTCCATGGCTCGGGCGTGGACGGCATGCAAGACACGTTCGCGGATCAGTGGCTGGCCCGCTGCGCTGGTATGGACTGTTTCCCGAACGAGCTGCGGCCGGCGCCACGCATGACTGAAAGCTCAGGTCCGGGGCGGCGCCGTTCCAGTCACGTTATGGGGGTCTGCGTTCCGACTCTCCTGGGGCTGGGGCTCTGGCATCTGACCAAAGCCCGGCGTCAAGTGCTCCTCTGGTGCACACCGGCGGACGGCTTCGCGGGAGGGTGCTGTCGCGTCGGGCCCCTCGCGTGGTCTCATCCACAGTGTGCTCAGCCCGTTCTCTTCGGGTGCGGAGCTCAGATCCGACTTGGCGCTTTCTGGTTCATCCGAAACCAGGAGTCTCCCTGGTGGTTCGAGCCGCTGTGCTTCCTCATACAGTCATCTCCCCGCGCGCCGCCCGGAGGGGCCAGCGGGGCTTTCCGCACATTGTTCACTGTCTGACATTCGTGTTGAGGCCATACCTTACTTGTGAAGCCGTGTGGCTTCTCCCAGGAAGGAAAGCAGTATCATGAAACCTCTGGTGACAATGGTTGCACTGGGTCTGCTGGCGGCGCTGGCCCCGGCGGCCGACGCGGCCATCAATGTCAAAATCAACTACGATCTGTTGGATGTGAGCTACAGCTCCGGTTCGCTCGTCCTGGGCGATAACAACAACTCCATCGCCAATGCGTTCCTGGTCGATACCACGACCAATACGGTGGTACCGGGTTCTCTGGCCACGACCGGCGGCAGTGCCTTCGACATGGCAATCGCCGGCGCAGTGGTCAACCCGGCCGGCAACAACAACATCTCCATGAGCGGCCTCTACCGGGGCACGGATACGACCACGACGCTGGCCAATCCGTCGCTTATGGCGGATATGGCCAGCAAGGCCACCGGCGGTGACGCCGACGGCGTGGTGTGGGACCTGGCCAAGAAGGAGCTCACCATCTCCGGTGTGCTCAGTGTTTCGGGTCTCAACGATTCGATCCTGCTCAACCCTGTATTGGGCAATTTCGTCTACACGGGCTCGATCGGTTCGTTCACGGTTCTCGCCGCTGACCGCGGTGCCTATGACCAGGGCGTGTTCGCGATTATCCAGTTGAGTTTGACCTCGTTCGGCAACTTAACCACGATCACTTCGGCCAACGCCGATGCGCTGTTCGCGGATGCCGATGTGAATGGTGGCTTCTCGGCGGATTCCGCCCAGGTTCAGCTCACCGTTGAACCGATTCCGGCCCCGGGCGCAGCCCTGCTGTGCCTGGTTGGCCTGAGCCTCCTGACCCGGTGGCGGCGACATCTGCTCTAAACCGGCTGTCCCAGTTCACGTCACATGAAAACGACCACCCCCGCCGCTCCAATCAGGCGGGGGTGGGTCTGAAGTGCCCCTCAGAAACGTGGAGTCTCTCGGCGGACGCAGGGGTGACCGTGTCCGGCAATGGCTTGATCAATGATGGGGAGGTGCTGCGTGTCGGCGATCCTCCCGGTCGACCATCTGGCAGCAGGGGCTAGGGCGGCACATCTTGCCAGACGGGCGGTTGGACCATACACTAATGGGCACTGATGGGGGCGTAGCTCAGCTGGGAGAGCGTCGCGTTCGCAATGCGAAGGTCGAGGGTTCGAATCCCTTCGCCTCCATTAATATAACTTGTTCCAGCGTCGGGACTTAAGCGACTTCGCGGGCCATCCGTCAGGGGGCTTCGCGTGCCGATCTGCGTCCTCCGCTGGCGGGAACAGTTTCCAACCAGCCCCCGGCTGCTACACTGGGCGCATGTCTTCTTCGCTTGTACTCGAAGAACTCGAACAGCTCGATCCTCGGACCAATCACCAGCGGATGGTCTTTCTGACCACGCGTTTTGACTTTCCCTTTGACACCACGCGGTCCCTCGAACTGGCGCTGTTTCGCACGTTCTGCGTGCCGAGCATTTCGGCCCTGCTGCACCGGACGGGCGAGATGGAATGGTTCACTCAAAAGCGCTACGACGACACGGACATCATCATCAGCGAGCTGCTGGACTACGGTTACGAATCCGATCGCGGCAGCGCCGCACTGCGGCGCATGAACCAGATTCACCGCCGGTTCAAGATTGCCAACGACGACTTCCTCTACGTCCTCTCGACGTTCATCTACGAGCCCATCCGCTTTAACCAGCGATTCGGCTGGCGGCGGCTGACCGGGGCCGAGAAGTTCGCCATGTTCTACTTCTGGTGCGAAGTTGGCCGCAGGATGGGGATCAAGCACATACCTGAGGATTACGAGACGTACGAAACCTACAACGTCACCTACGAGCTGGAGCACTTTCGATTTTCCGAGGCGAATCGCCGCGTGGGAACAGCCACGCGCGAGATGTTCGCGAGCTGGTTCCCTGCACCGCTGCGCCCCTTGGTTCGCGGTGCCATTCATGTGCTCCTGGACGAGCGCACGCGGAAGGCTTTCGGTTTTCCCGATCCCCATCCGCTCATGCAACGAACGGTCTTGTCGGCCATGGCGGCGCGCGCGCGGGTCATCTCGTGGTTGCCGCGCCGCCGCCGGCCGTTGCTTCGGACCCAGTTGCGGCAGCGCAGCTATCCCCACGGCTATCGTATCGAGGAGATCGGGCCTTCCTACATGCAGCCGACCGGGGCCGCGAAGAAGACCAGCACCACGGCCGTTGGCGGTGAGTCCACCACGAGCACCTGAGCCGGCGGCGTGTCATCGGGCCGGACTGCACCCTCGCGGGGGCTTTACTTTGCGGGCGCGCTTGTCGGCCGGCGGCTGAACCACTTGTGAAGGACTTCCTTCGGTACACTCGTCGTCGGCCGGAATTCAGGGCTCAGCGCGTACTCCACCAGATATTTC
Source organism: Phycisphaerae bacterium (assembly GCA_045863575.1). Lineage (GTDB taxonomy): Bacteria > Planctomycetota > Phycisphaerae > UBA1845 > PWPN01 > JAAXZI01. Next base: position 2,158 of record BTUC01000105.1, on the reverse strand, counting down.
AGCAGGGATCGGGCTTCAATCCGCTGCTCGACGTTCGGCAGCAGGTTCAGCGTGGTGGCCAGCACGCTACCGTCGCCGACGCTGAACTCCAGCAGGTGGGCGTTGTTCCGGTTCGCGGCGTGGTGATCGATCATGCGGATGACCGGTTGGACGCCGTATGGCCGTAGCGGCTCGAAGTGCATGGGTAGAACGTCGCGGAAAAGCCAGACGAACTGCAGGTCGCACATCTCCTCATGCGGGAACGCCGCCAGCGCGGGGTGATATTCAATCACCGTTCCGGAGTTGCCACTCGTGCCCGCGTTCCAGGGGATGGTGCGAAACACGTTGTAGAACGTCGTGTCGCCGTAGTACTTGGTCGTGTTTTCGATGGCCGTCCCGCGGGCCAGCAGCAGGCAGCGGCCTCCGCCGGCGATGAATGCCGCCAGGGGCTCGTCCACCGACTCGGCCAGGATCAGTCGAGTCCCTGCCGGGATCGCGGCCGTGGCCTCATCGCCGAGCCGGATGAAGACGCCATGATTCGCCAGCGTCGATCGGCCCGGAGGCGAGGTGGGCTGCCGCCATGCCGGGTCCACTTCCGGGAAGGCCCAGAACGACCAGTCGTTGGTGTTGATCGTACGGCCGTCCTGCAGCAGCGTGACGTAGAGTCTGAACATGCACGGGCTCTGGACCGCCTGGAGGTCCAGTTGGGCACTGCCGGCAGCTTCCAACGTGCCACAAGCAACATCCTGCACGCCGATGCTGCCCTTCTGGGCAGGTTTGCCCTTCACGTTTACGCGCCAGTGCAGCACGCATCCCCGAAGCGGCTGAGCTCCATAATGGCTGATCGCCAGGGGGATCTCCTGCCTGTCGCCGGTGATCAGGCAGCGGTTCCCTTCCTTCGCCAGCAGCACGACGGTGTCGCCGTTGGATTTCAGGAACTCCCGCGGCGAAACGTTCTTGGGCTGCCAGAAGTCATCCAGCAGTCCCTCCGAGTACTGGGCGAAATCGATCAGCAACCAGAGAATGTAGCCCTCCGCATCCGGGTTGCGTCGGGCGTACTCGATGCCGTCTTTCCGGCAGAGGGCCTGCAGCCACAGCGAATGCTTGCGGTAGGTGGGCAACAGGTGCTCCTGCCCATTCTTCCGCGCGGTTCGCACCAGCGTGTCCAGCCAGAAAGATTTGAGCTGCATGCCTTCGTAGCGTGCCTTGTCGGCCGGATCCGGGTAGCAGCTCCACCAGTTGTACTCGTGGAGGATCATCGGATGTTTCCGATCCGTCACCATCGGCGTCTCGTCGAGCACCTTCTTCATCCAGGTGGGACAGATGGAGGCGTAGAAGTCCGTATCGCGTTTGCCCTTGTTGGTGTCCTCGACGTTGAGGTAGCCGGTGCAGTCGATGACCAGGGCGTGCGGCGCCAGTTTGCGCGTCTGCCGCACGAGATCGCTGCTGAAGAAATCGAACGACTCCTGCGTCTGGTTGTGGAATTCCAGCTCGCTGGACATGCTGAACGCCACCACGCAGGCATGATTGCGGCTCCAGCGAACCAGTCCATCCAGTTCAGCGGAGTAGAAGTCGCGGAACGGCTGATCGATGGTGTAGCGTTTCGCCCGCAGGCCCGACAGGCCGAAGGGCATCTCCTGAATGATCAGAATGCCGGCCTCGTCGGCCGCTTCGAGGTATTCGGGTGTCATGGTCTCGACGCATCCCTTGGCGGCGTTCATGCCGTACGCGCGGGCGGTCCGCAGCCTCGTCAGGTACCACTGCCGATCGGCCGGCGGGCAGAGCGTCTCCGGGTAGTAGTGATCGTCGCCGAACGCGCGGACGAAGATGGGCCGCCCGTTCAGCAGGAGCTTCGTCCCCTGCGTGCTGATCTCGCGCATGCCGAAGCGGATCGAGGCCCGGTCCACGGCGGCGGTGTTCCCCTCCGGATGCAGCGCCATACGCAGCAGATAGAGCTGCGGGTGTTCCGGCGTCCAGGTTTCGTACGCGTTCAATTTCACGTGGCCAGTCAAGCGATCGCTACCGGCCCGGATCGAAATGAGAGTCCGGCCAATCGTGCGCGTCCCATCGAGGACGTTGACGGCCAGCTCCAGGTTCTCGTCGGCCGGCGCGGAAAGCACCGCTTCGACTTCGACGGAGCCGGACGCCAGCCGCGGCCGAACATAGGCATCGAGCAGAG
>BTUC01000104.1:0-18703 GCA_045863575.1 Phycisphaerae bacterium | reverse complement strand
GCTGCGCTTCATTCCCGCAATCGCCCCCACAGAAAATCACTGAGAGTGTTCGCCCGCTGATATGGAGTCTACCCCCACGCCCACGCCGGATCAATAGTCGACCGAGGATGAACGATGGCCCCGCCCGATTCAGGATAACCCTTGGGCGGCCGACCTGCGTGGCTCAGTTTCCGGCGATCGGTCCGGAAACCGCAGGGCCGCAGCCTTGGCGGTGGAGCCGCGAATCACCACTTCCACAGGCAGTACTTCCGCGCACGACATGCCTGGCGTTCGAATCATCTCGAGCAGGCGTTGACAACTGCGCCGCCCCAGATCGTACAGCGGCATCTGCACGGTGGTCAGCGGCGGAGTCACAAAGGCGGCCTGGCCGATGTTGTCGCAACCCATGACGCTCACGCTGCCTGGAACGGACCACCCCATGGCCGTCAGGCGGTGAATGGCCCCGATGGCCATCTTGTCATTCCCCGCAAAAATAGCGGTCAGCGCGGGTTCTTTACGGATCAAGCGCTCTGCGGCCTGGGCTCCGCCCTCCTCGGTGAATAAACCGTCCTCCACCAGCTCAGGAGGCAGCGCGACACCCTGGTCTTGAAGCGCTTTGGCGAACGCACTGCCTAGATCCCGGGCGGTCTGAACCGTGGTGCCGCCCTCAATCATGCCGATACGCCGGTGACCCAACCCAAGCAGGTGGGCGGCCGCCAGTCGGCCGGCGGCCCCATAATCACAGACTACGTGACCCAAACCGGGCATGATATTGTTGACCAGCAGGAACGGCCGTTCTGGGCCTGTCAGTTCCTGAACAAAGTCGTGCCCGTCGTGGGAACCCATAAACAACATGCCGTCCACGTAACATTGATCGAACAGTTCGATGTACTTGCGCGTGCGGATAAAGGCTGGCGCGGCCGCCTCCAACAGGATCTTGTAATTACTGCGGCTGGCATGATCGTAGATGCCGCTGATCAACTCACCGAAGTAGGCATCAGCGAAAGTATGGTTCAACTGCGGCACGAGGATGGCCAGAATCCGGCTCCGCCGGCTCTGCAAGCCCTGGGCTAGTCGGTTGGGGCGGTAACCCAGTTGCTCGATGGCGCTCAAGACGCGTTCCCGCGTGGCCTGACTGATCCTGCGGTCGGCACGATTCAGCACCAGCGATACGGTTGTCAGCGAAACACCGCTGGCCAGCGCGACGTCGCGAATACTGACGGGTTTTCGTTCACCAGGAGGCATGCTCACCTGCCGCAGGGCATTGAGGGAAGCTGAAACGTGTCAGCCAATGTAAAGTGCCAACACAAGCCAAGTCAATGCCCTAGGCCTGGCTGCCCTATGTCCCAATGAAGACCGCCCTGCGGTTAAACATTTTACCGGCAAGGATTGACGGAAGGAAGCTCCAGCGCTGCGAAATCGTCGAAGCGGTGCCCCCCAGGTATTTGCCCATTGACAGCGAAAGGCATGTTTGGTAAAACATTTTACTCGGTGGGAGGGGCTGGAATATCGGTCCGGACCCTCAAGCGGCTGTTCGAAAATCGAACGCCGCCCGACGCCCAGGGGTCAGCTTTGCTGCCCCGGCGCCGCCACGTCTTACTGGGCCCATTCGGGCCGTCGGACACAGACGGCCAGGAGTCAAACGGAACAACTCAGGAACGGAGGAAGGAGTATGCGTACGCGGCGCGACGTTCAAGCGGTGTGCGGAAGCATCCTGGTTGCGCTCGCCGCGGGCGGTGCGGCCTGGGCGGCCGTCACCTTCGACGGAACACTCAACTTCCAGTCTCCCGGTGACGAGTGGGGCAGCCCCGGGGCCTCTGCCGTGCAGTCGAACTACACGGGATTCGGCAATCAGACCAGCACCGGAGGCTTCACTGGCGGGTCCGAACTCAACCAATTGTTTGTGAAAGCCAGTGATACCGACGACGTCCTGTACCTGGGCGTCACCGGCAACCTGGAAACGAACGGCAATGCCATTCTCGTGTTCTTCGACACCGTGGCCGGAGGCCAGACCGTGCTGACTGGTCTCGGGGAACTGGAGGGTCCCGGGGCGCTCAAGGGTATGGAAAACGACGTGCTTGAAACCGGTTTCGCGGCCGACTACGTCCTGCACGTGGACACCTTCGCAGGCAATGGGTTTGTGAGCTGGTATGACCTGACGGGCACGCCCAGTCGCACCTATCGCGGCAAGATCGGACTGAGCAATGGTGACAATACGCTCGAAGAGGGCACGGCCGACGGTCTGGTGCTGGCCATGGACAACACCAACGTGGCCGGTGTGACCGGTGACAGCGCCGCGAACGCCGCTTCCGCCACAACCGGCATCGAAGCAGCCATCCCGTTCAGCCACCTTGGGATTTCGGGCCTGCCACACTCCCAGGACCTCAAGATACAGGCCATCATCGTCAGCGGGGGAGGCTTTGTCGCCAACCAGTCGCTGCATCCGCTGGCCGATGGGACCGGCAATCCCGGAAACGAAGTGAACTACGAGACGCTTCCCGGGACACAGACCGCGACCGTTCCACTGGTGGACACAACCTGGGACGGCAGCATCGACGGGCAGAACATCCCCGACGACTTCGACGCTCCCGGGGATCTCATTTCCACGCAGACCCTGCCCACGCAGTTTGGCGACCAGCAGGCCAGCCTCAATCGCGGTTCCGAACTCGACCAGCTCTTCGCTCAGGAGAATGGAGATCAACTGGAGATCGGCATCACCGGTAACCTGGAGTTCGGGGGCCAGAACCTGGTGATTCTCCTGGACACGATTCCGGATGCGGGCGAAACCACGCTGACCGACAATCCCGGCCGCCTCGCCGGCAACAACGGGGACACGCTCCCCTGCGCTGCCGACTACGCCATCGTCATGAACATCTTCGCGGGCGATCTGTTCGTGGATCTGATCGACCTGACCGGCGACACGACGACGTATCTGGGCAAGGACCCCGTCAACAACGGTGACGGTGTCCTCCAGGATGGCGCGGGCGAAGGCTGGACGATCATTCTCGATAGCGACAACGTGGTCGGAGTCACTGGCCAGGCCGAGGACGACCCGCAGACCGCCAATGCACTGACGGCCACCACCGGGTGGGAGATCTCCATACCGCTAACGGCCGTCGGAAGTCCTGCCCAGGGAACTTCGATCGGCATCATCGCCATGGTGACGGGCGGTTCTGATGACCGGCCGGTCTCCAACCAGATTCTTCCTTCGCTGGCCAGTGGTGGGCAGCCCAATCCCAACAATGGCCCGGACGGAAACGGCGCCCATCTGGCCAGTCTGGGTTATCAATGCCTGACCATGGTCATCGGTGAACCGCCGCCGGAATGCCATGATCCCCGTTTTGACGCCGATGGCGACCAGGACGTTGACCAGGAAGATTTCGCGGTCTTCCAGCTCTGCTACACCGGCGAGAATGTCGGACCGGTAAGCCCCGAATGCGCCTGCTTCGACTGGAATCTTTCCGAAAGCGACGGCGACATCGATCAGGAGGACTACGGGTTCTTCCAGCGGTGTGCGGTCGGTTCAGAGGTGGATTCCATCCACGGTTCGGGGCCAACCATTCCGGCCGATCCGGCCTGTGACAATGCGCTGGCCTTGTAGGCCCGGACACAGAACCGCTCCGGGCAACGGCCTTGTGGTTGCTGTCCGGTATTAGTGGCTTATACCAGGAACGGTTTGCGGAAGGAGGAGAAACATGAAGGGCTCGTGGTTTGTATTAGCGCTCGCGCTGGCGGCCTCAGCGGCCTCGGCCGCACTGGTGGACACCCGGATTGACACCACTCCCGGCGGCGCGGTCGTGGACGGCTCGATCGGAGCCAATGAGTACGGCCCCGCCAATGTGTACAGTTACACCGGCGGGGGCGCCGGTTTCGGCGGTACCGTAGGAGCAGGCACGCTGCACCTGGAAAGCGATTTGTCCAATCTCTACATCGGTTTCCAGCCCGGCAATCCGCTCAACGATAACGTGGTGATCCTCCTCGACACCCGGAGCGGCGGCTTTTTCGACGCAGATATGAACGACACGGCCGATCCGGGACGAAACCTGAGCTCGAATCTGACCCGCGACGTGGATGACGTGTTCCCCTTCCCCGCTGATTACAGCATCGTGATCGGCTCCTTCGGGATCGTGGTGTTTGAACTCAACGCGGGCAACACGTCAGGTCACCTGGCCTTCGTCCAGTTCGACGGCACCTTCACCGGGAACGATCCCGGCCTGGCCCGCGAAATAGCCATCCCCCTGAGCAGTCTGGCCAGTCCGGCAGTGATCGATTTCTTCGTCGGGTACGGGTCGAACGACAATTACATGTCCGACGAGTCCATTCCGACCCAATCCTTCAACGGCGGAGGCAATCTGGGCTACGACAACAACGGGACGTTCCAGCCGGTCAATTGGGCGAACTACAATCGCTTCGTGGTCATCCCCGAGCCGGCGACAGGGCTGCTGCTGCTGGCCGGCTTGATCGCTTTCAGCAGGCGCAGACGCGTCTGACGGGCCGTTCAAGAGCTGGTTCAATTCGGCGCCGTATCCAGGCGACGCGCTCGGGCCGGGCTGGCCGCACCTGGAGGGGCGGTTGAAGGCCTGCGCCGACCCGTTCCAGGCGACGGAGGGCGAGGAAGAAGCTGCACTGTCTTGCCGACGGCGGGTGGCTCCTGTGGGCCTCTCGCCGTCGGCGCACCGGGCGAGGACCATGGGCATGAAGCCGTACATCGTCAGCCTCTTCTGGACAGCCCTGTTCAGCGCCGCGGCCTGGGCACAAGGTGTCCCGGTGACGCTGCAATGGTTTGAAACCTCCTGGCGCACCATGGAGGATCGCACCGCCGACGCCTTCATGGCCGGATACGCCCGCGTCTGGACGCCCCCGCCCAGCAAGGGCGAAGGCGGCGGCTTCTCCGTCGGGTACAACTGTTTCGACCGCTTCGACCTGGGAGCGCCCGGCTCACCGACCCGGTACGGTACCCAGGCGGACCTGCTGGCCGTGATTGCCGAGCAAAACAAGGCGGGTATCGCAACTTTCGTGGATTTGATCCTGAACCACAATGCCCATAGCGACAATGCCACGCCGGGGTTTGAAGGCAATGGGGATTATCCCGGTTTCGTGATCAGCTTTGGCGGCGACCCTCACGGAGATTTTCACCCTCGCTGGGACGACTGCGAAAGCAATCCCGTGGAATGCCGCATCGCCGGGCTGATCGATATCGCCCACGAGAAGAACCACGTGATGATCCGACACCCGGTGACACCGGGCGGACCCCAGAACATCCCTGCGGGATTGACTCATGACCGGCCCGCCGAATCCAACCGCCGGTTCTACCCCGACCAGGCGCTGCCGGCCAACAGCATCGGCATTCATCCGTTCAATTCCACGGACCCCACGGCCGGCGATCCGGTGGCCGAGAACGCCATGGGCCTGCTGCTCCGCCATACACGATGGCTCCTGGAAGTGATCCGGGTGGACGGCTTCCGCATCGACGCCGCCAAGCACATGCCCTCCTGGGTGCTCCGCGATTTCTATGACCGGCACGTGTGGCGACGTGGGGGTACGGATCTGAACGGAAACGTCACCACGCCCTATTGCTTCCTGGAGGTTTTCGACGGCAACCTGGGGGTGCAGGCTGGCTACGTGTGCAAGAACGGCCAGGGCGACTGCAACACTGCCGACGGGGTAGCCGGCAATCGCGACACGCTTGATTTCCCACTCTATTTCAAGTTGCGCGACGAGCTGAACGGCACCGGCCTGGGCACGTGGGAGAACATCGTCGGCGCCAGCGTGGATGCCATCTTCGACGGCGACCCGAATAATGGAACCTTCGGCGTGCAGTACGTGCAGAGCCATGACCAGTTCGCGCCGGCCGCCGACAACCTCGCCTATGCCTACCTGCTGACCCGGACCGGCTCGCCCATCGTCTACTTCCAGGCCGGCGAGTTCGGCTCCGTGGATTTCCCCAAGGGCGGTCGCGGCGATGCACTCGGTGGGCAATTCGGGACGCTGATCACTACGCTCGTGGACGTGCACAACGAATACGCCCGCGGCGACTACATCGAGCGCCGCGATGCGGGCAATCCGAGCTTTCAGGATGTGCTCATCTACGAGCGGAGCAACGCCTGCCTGGTGGGCCTCAACGATCGGCAGGACGGCGGCTACGATCAGCGCACGGTAGCCACGAACTTCAGCCCCGGCCTGCGTCTCAAGGAGCTGACCGGGAACGCCATCGATCCGCAGATTGACCCGAACAACGATATCTTTGATGTCGTCACCGTCGGCCCTGGGGGCTTGGTGACCATCCGGGTGCCGCGCAACAAAAACCTCAACAACATGGCCCACAACAAGGGCTATGTCGCGTATGGGCCGTTCAACCCGGACGGAGAGCTGAGGCTGACCAACGTCAATGCGACGATTCCGGCCGATCCACAGGGGGAGTCCAACGGCACGCGGCGGCTCACGGAGATCCCGGTGCTCACGGCCGACAGCTTCGACGTCCGGCTGGAGACGACCGACCCCGACAGCACCGACGAGGGCGAGGATGATCTGGCCATGCTGCGGATCGACGGCGGCATGGACATCAATGGCAACGGCCACATCGATGCGCTCGATCCTGCCTTCGTCGGCTACGGTTATGAGAACTTCCTGACCGAGAGCCATCCGCTGGAATCAGGCGGCATTGACATAGGTGGTGGTCAGAAGGGCCTGTATCGCCAGACCATCGACGCGACCCAACTCTCCGAAGGGCGGCACTACCTGAGCGTCATCGCGTTCCGGTCGCGGCCCTCAAACGCCCCGCCGATTTTTGAGACCTGGCGCAAGGTCTTTCTGGTTGACCGCCTGCCCTCGGCCATCGAGCTCGTCTCGCCGGCGCCGGGCACACCCATCACGACCCCCGCGTCCACCTTCATCTTCCGCTGCGCCGATCGCACGGCCAACAGCGTACACGTGTTCGTCAACCAGCAGCCCGGAACGGACGTGGTTTCTCTGGCTACGCAGGGGCAGAATCCGGCCGACCGGATCGATCGGGACGAGTTCCGGCGGGTCATCAACAACCTGAGCGCCGGTAATCACCGGCTCGATCTGGTTGCCTTCGAAGAGACCGGCCGCGCCGGCAGAGTCACCTTCGGGAACGTGCGGGTCGTGATCAACGGCTTCGACGGATTGGGCGACATGAACGGCGACGGAAGAGTCACCAACCGCGACATCTTCCCGTTCATCCAGATGGTGCAGGCAGGCGACCAGTTCCATCCCGGCGGCGATCTGAGCGGCGATGCCCTCGTGGACTCCAACGACGTGCCGCTGTTCGCCGATAAGCTGCGCGGAGCGGGCGTGCCACAGGCGGCAGTTGACGAAATGATCCGAATGGCCGGGACAACAACCGAAACCGTCGCACCGGAAGCATCGCAGAGCGAGCAAGCGCCGGGTACTGCGGCGACAGAGGGGGGCGCATGAACATGCATCGCGGCTTGTTGATGGTCTCCCTGGCCTACCTGGCGACGGCTGGTTCAGCCGCTGCCCAGCAACCCCACTTCTGGTTGCAGGCCGATCCGTCGAGCAGTGAGCTGGGTACGTCGACCAATGCCACCCTGACGCTGCGGGCGGGTGAATCCCGGCCGCTTTACCTGTGGATGAACCCCGCGAGCAGCAATTACGGGCTGGATGGAGTAAGCTTCGACGTACGGCTGGTGAGTACAGATGGTGGGACCGCCAGGGCCAGTCTGCTCTTCGATCTGCCCCCCGGCCGGTGGACGGGCGCCACCGGTGGTATCGCGCGCACTGACCTCGGCGGGGAAGGTGTCGATGACGCCAATGCATTTGATCTCACCAACACCAATACCCTCCCGGACGATGCATTTCGCCTGGCCACCCTGCAACTGACCGGGATCAACCGCGGTATAGTTCGAATCTACCTCTGCATCGGGGGCTTCGGAATTGCCGATGGCGGAGCCAATGCGGTCGTCTGGTTGGGATTCGCCCAGGCGCACACCGCGCCCGAAACACTCAACATCAGCGGCGGCGTGCCCGGTCTGTGCTCCTCGGTACCCGAGGCGACGCTGACCGTACTGCCGGCGCTGCCGGATTTCGATGGAGATGGGGATATCGACCAGGACGACTTCGGCCGCTTCCAGGCCTGCCTGACCGGTCCGGCCGTCACTCAATCCGAACCTGCGTGTGCCCCAGCCCTTCTCGATGACGACCTGGATGTGGACCAGGCGGACTTCGACATTTTCCAGGGCTGCATGTCCGGCCCGAACCACGCCGCCGACCCCGCCTGTACCGATTAGCTGGCGACATTTCGGTCAGAAAAACACTTGACAGATCTACCCTACGCGGTTATAGCTCTTCAGCGAAAGTAATACGAAGAACCAGTCGGAACGAAGGTGAGTTGCCCGTCGAACGACGTGGAGAGAATTCACAACCTGGGAACGGTGGCAACCTCAGTCGTGCCGGGTGTCCTGCCTGAACGGTCCTCGTCGTGCGGAGCAGGGCGCCGTCGGCGCGTCGCCTGTCTATCAGACAATCGCATGTGACTCGTTTGTCGAACCTCCGGACCGCCCGCCCGGGCCTTGCGTCGCGGAGAGTACGCAAAGTTGGGACCCGTCGACCCGCTTGTCCGGTGCCAGGGGCGCGCCGTGCGTATCCGGTGCGCGCCGACGCATCTCGGTTGAGAGACACATCTCATTGAGGAGGCCTTTCATGGCATGTCTATCCAAATGGAATCCGCTGATCTCACTGGTCGCACTGCTGCTCGTGCCGGCCGGACTGGCCCACGCCCAGGAATCCCCCTACATCTACGGCATCCACGATCATGATACCGGGCAGCAGGAATGGCTCACTCGCATGGCGTCCGGGGGCGTGACCGGCTGGGTCACGGCAACCGTAGGCATCGGCCACAACCCCGGCGACATGGGCGGCGGTGACTTCTCGTGGATTTCGAACCAGGGACACACCGTCATCACGCGTCTCAACAACGGCTACGGCGACGATGGCACCATCCCGGTCTCCGCGCAATACGCCAACTTCGCCCAACGCTGCGCCAATTACGTGGCCGCGTCCTCCGGCTGCAACTTGTGGATCATCGGGAATGAAACCAACCTGGCCAACGAATGGCCCAAGGTCAACGGCTGGCGATCCTACATTTCACCGCAGAGCTACGCCACCTGTTTCCGGCAGTGCTATAACGCCATCAAGGCCGTGCGCCCCAACGCCAAGGTCATCTGCCAGGCGCTGGCTCCTTTCGCTGGCCCGTACCCCGCCGGCGGGGACCACGACGCCAACCCCCTGGGCTGGACCGCCTACATGAACCAGATGCTCACCGCCATCAACAGCAGCGGCGGGATCGACGGCATTGCCGTGCACATCAACTCCCGCGGCTACACCTATGCCGACGTGCACTCCACAGCCAAGGTGAACGGCCAGTACTTCAGCTTCTACGTGTACAAGGACTGGGTGAACCTGGGCACGCCCGCGGCCCTGCGCACACTTCCTTACTACGCCACGGAATGCAACGGCATCTACTACTGGAAAGGCGGGCACCCCGAATGCAACAACCCCTTTAACCCGTCCTGTTCCTACCAGACGGATTGGCTGGACTGGATCTATGCTGAGATTAACGCCTGGAACCAGGCGAATGCCGCCACCGGCCAGGGCATCTACCATTGCGTGAACATGTACCGCTGGTGCTCCTGGTGCGATGGCTGGAACATCGACGGCAGCCCTCAGAAGGGTCAGATCCTCGCCGACCTGGACAGCGCGGTTGCTCAGAAATACAAATGGGGCAGCAGCCCCCCGCCGCCGGATCTGGACGGCACCAATATCGCACCGGCCTCCACACAGGTGGCCACCAGCACCAACTACAGCAGTACCTTCAGCGGCAACAAGGCCATCGACGGATCGCTGGGCACCAAATGGGCCAGCAACGGCAGCGCCATGCCCCAGTGGCTCAAGCTCGATCTGGGCGGCAGCAAGACTGTTTACGGCGTCAAGGTGCGTCACGCCGGTGATGGCGGCGAGCCGAGCTACTACAACACGGAGGCCTTCCAGATCCAGACGGCCACCTCGTTCAACGGCACCTACACAACGGTGGCCTCGGTGAACAACACGGCTCAGGACAACGTGAGCGTCGTCGAATTCAACCCGGCGGTCACGACGCAGTACATCCGCCTCAACATCACCGACGCGGGCATCGACAATTACACCCGCATCCCTGAGTTCGAGGTGTGGGGCGAGGCGGCCGCGGTGACCATGACCACGGCCACCCCCACCGGCGTGAACATCGCCACTGCCTCGACCCAATCGGCGGCAGACTCGGTTTATGCCTCGGGTTGGGAAGCCAGCAAGGCCATCGACGGCGTGGTCAGCTCGGGCAGCAAGTGGGTGAGCAACGGCAACGCCCCGCCCCACTGGATCAAGCTGGACCTCGGGTCGATCAAGACCGTGAATGGTTACATCATTCGCCACGCCGGCGCCGGCGGGGAGCCCTCCTACTTCAACACTCAGGCGTTCCAGATGCAGGTATCTTCGTCATACACCGGACCGTGGACGACGCACGCCACGGTCAACAACTCGGCCCAGGCGAACGTGACCACTCTGAGCTACACCTCGCCGCAATCCATCCGGTACGTGCGCCTGTACATCACCGATGCGGGCATCGACAACTATGTGCGTCTGCCCGAACTCGAGGTCTACTCGCCCAGTGGTGGCGGCGGGGGCGGTTCCGTGGCCGAGGACTTCAACTCCATGCCGAGCTGGTCCAGCAGCTTTGATGCCGCCTGGGGCGGCGCCGCCTCCTGGTCCATCGTCTCCGGCGGCCAGTCCGGGACGTGTCTCCAGGCCAGCCGCAGCACCGAGGGTTCGTCGGCCAAGGTGAAGGTCTACTCGGTCTCCCCCAACACCAACTACACCGTCTCGGTCTACTTCCGCTGCCCGAGTTCAGCACAGGTCTACTGGGCGGAGTGCGCCTACCGCCTTGGGAACTTCACGGCCCAGGATTTCGATGCCAACGGCGCGTCCTGGACCATGATCAAGAAGTTCTCGAATGCCGGGACGAACGGCAACGGCGATCAGTGGCTCCAATACTCGGCCAGCTTCAACAGCGGTTCGAACACGCAGATCAGTGTGGGCTATAAGCTCGGTTCCTCCGGCGGTGGCGGCCCCACCGTGCGCTGGGATACGCTGAGGATCAACTGATCCGGGCGAGCCGAGAGTGCAACGCTCGCTACCCACTGCGTCCTCACAGGACATTGCGTGCTCTGTGACGACTCCGGAAGGAGCGCACCCCCGAACGGGGCACCGGCCCAGCAGCCGGTGCCCCTCCTTTACCAGTTCGAGGCGCAAGCGCGGATTGAGTACGCAACCGGAGACGATCGCGTTTGAGCTGACCAGGGATTTAGATTGAATCTCGCTCGGGACCGCGCCAGGTTCCTGATCCGCCTGGTCTGTCATCGCGAGGGTTTTTGCCAGGGCACCTGGCCGCTTTGCAGAATGTGTCGGCGCATGACGGCCGACAATTCCTGAACGATAGGACGGTTGGCGGCGGCCAGGTCATGCTCCTCTCGAGGGTCCTGCTGGAGGTTGTAGAGCTCCAAGGGGGAGAAGGGAGCGCTCTGCAACAGCTTCCAGTCGCCGCGGCGAACCGCGTAGATCGCCTGGGCCCCGTGGCGGGGGCCGCCCTCGCGGCGCACGAAGAGGACATCCTGCCGCGCCGGCGCCGGCCCGCGATTCAGCCACACGGGCAGAAAGCTTCGTCCGTCGATTGCATGATCTATGGATACGCCGGCGGCATCGAGGAGCGTCGGAAACAAATCCATCATCAGCATGATCTCGTGGCTGCGCGAGCCCGGTCCAATCCGCCCCGGCCAGACGGCGCACAGGGGCACCTTGATGCCGCCTTCGTACAGGGCCCACTTGCCGGCCCGCAGTGATCCGTTATCAGCTCCCGCGTCGAGCTCGCCGCCGTTGTCGCTGGCGAAGACGACGAGCGTATTCTCGGCCAGCCCGGTGTCGTGCAGAGCTTTCATCACCTGGCCGATGCCTTCGTCCAGGTGTTCGATCAAGGCAACGAGTCTGGCCCGCTTTTCGGAGAGCCGCGGATCGCGCTCCTTCACCCTCTGAAGCCATTCTCGCGGCGGCTGGATCGGCTTGTGGGGGGCGACATGGGCCAGGCATAAGAAGAACGGCTCGCGCGGAGGCCGCTTCAAATAGTCGATCGCCCAGCGCGTAAACAGCTCGGTGGCGTGGCCCTCCGGATCGATGCTCCGCTCGTCGTGCCGCATGTCGTTCACGCCCTTGCGGCGGTGCTTGTAGAAATCGTCCATCATCCCGCCCAGCCAGCCCTGGAAGAGGTCAAACCCTCTCGCGTTGGGCGTGTTGGGCGGCTCGTAGCCCAGGTGCCATTTGCCGAAGAGGGCGGTCTGATAGCCGGCCGATTTGAGCAGCTGCGGCAGGGTCACCGCCCGCGGTGACAGATAACCGAGACTGCCCCAATCGCTCTCATCCTCCCTGCGGATCACGCCGGGGACGCCCACCAGGTCCGGATAGCGTCCCGTCAGCAATGCCGCCCGAGTCGGTGAGCACAGAGGGCAGTTGGCATAGAAGTTGTCGAAGCGTATGCCGCCGTTGACCAGGCGGTCAATGTTGGGGGTACGCAGATCCCGGGCCCCGTAACTGGAAAGGTCGCCATAACCCAGATCATCAGCCAAAATGACCATGATGTTGGGCGGGCGATCGGCCGTGAGACTCTGGACGCCCAGAGCAACGCGCACCATGGCGGCGGGCAGGGACTGACCTTGGACCTGCATCACGGTCATGAGCAACCACACCACGATGAGTGCACCGACGAGCCTGGACTTGCTCATCATTTCTGCTCCTGATAACTGAGGATCCCGGCTTTCACCTGCTCGCATTCGCGCCGCTCGGCAATGCAACCACGCGGATGTTGTCCAGACGGACGTCCTCGCCCTTGTAGGCCATGAAGCCCACCGAGCCGGACCGGTACATGTCGTTCTCGATCTCGATCACTTGCTGGTCGTTGATGAAGCAGCGGATGGAAGGGCCGCAAACCTGTACTTTCAGGGCCATCCATTGCTCGTACTGCGTCGTTTCCGGTGCCTTGCCCTCGGCCAGCACCCACGGGTTGGAGAACTCGTTGCGCTCGGGCTTGACGTCTGCCCCCTTCGCCCTGGGAGGAATGAGCCCATCCTGGCGCGTCCGGGTCAGCCGGCACTTCTTGCGGCTGGGATCAACGACAAAGTGATACCCCTTCACCCAGCGTCCATTACCGCCACCCTCGTCATGCATGTCCCCCCGGAACCACAGGCCCAACCGCCCCTTGGTCGCGTAGGCGTCGGCCGTGAACACGTAATCGGTCCACGCTTCGCCGCCGCGCAGGAGAATCGACGAGTCGTGGGCACCGCGCTCGCGGCTGGCGGCGCCGAGGGCTCCATCATGGCGCAGACAGCCGCCGCCTTTGCCCCCGCCGGCGTCCCAGTACCACTGCTCCGGCTTGAGACGCCAGTAGTTGACGAACGGCCTCCAAGCCTCATCGGGCGCATCACCGTTGGCCTCATAAGGCAAAGCCAGTGGCAGGATGGTCTCTTCGACGCGCAGCGGTGAACGATCCTTGGCCACATTGACGGTCAACCGATGACCGGGGAAGCGCAGCTTCACGATACCGGAGTCCCAAGCCGAGTTGAGATAAGGCGATTCGAACGTCGGGTAAGCCTCCAGATCCACCGGTTGCCCATCCACCAGCGGCAGCTGGCCATAGCGGAGAGTCATCGCGAATGCCTCCGCCGACGGCCCAGACTGCCCCTGCGAGCAGCTCTCATAGCTCACGAAGTCGTTCCCCTGCTCGATCCGGTTGTCCAGCACGTCCTCGCGGAAGCGGGCAAAATCGCCGCCGTAATCGGCCGCCCGGGCCGCCTCGAGGATGAAGGGAGCGTCCGGCTTTTCAAACTTGATGAAGTCGCCGAACAGCGAGGGGCCGCTGAGTTGCTGCCACTTGTAGGACACCCCGACCACGCGATAGGCGGCGAATGTGCCCCCGGCCCGCATGAGGATCCACCCGTCGCTCTCGATGACTTCCTCGAATTCCTTGGTGGCCAGATAAGCCTCGCCGACGCTGCCCCGGCCCATGCTGACGTTCTTGTGCTGGAAACAGTCGGCCACGGCCGCGGCCATTTCCTCACGGCCGCCGAGCATGAGGTTGGTGTAGACCGCCCGGCGGGTGCTGCCGGCCATGCGCAGCACGCTGGTCAGCGGCAGCGATCGGGCCGCCGAGTAGCGGCCCTGGACTTCCTGGAACGAGCCCAGCACGAAGTCGGGCGTGACCCACGCATACACGCGGGCATTGAACATCTCCGGCGTCAGCTCGGCGCTGGCGGGCTCGGGCGGCCTCGATCGGTGGCCATTGCCCGGCCGCCGGGCCTTGAACGCGTAGGAGCCACGCTCCTCACCGGCTGTCGCCAGCGCCGAAACAGCCGCTGGCGGCACGTACCCACTGGTGGCCAGCAATGGCGCCCCCAGCACGCCGTAGAAGTGCGGTTCGCCTTCGCCGAACAACATGTACATCAAGGGATAGCTGCCGCTGCAGCGGGCATCCCGGCGACTGTTGTGACCCAGTTCCTCCGGCAGGATGCCCTCGTGCCCCGGACGGTAAACCCGGCACGCCGGCCCACCCAACATCCCATCGAGATTCAGCACCGCATGCTCCGCGAAGAGAACGTCGAGACCGAGTTGAGCCTTTCTGCGCAGCACCGGATCCTCGGCCCATTCAGCGAGCAGGAGCAGACAGCCGACCTCCTTTTCCACGTAACATGGCGAGTTGTATTCCAGCCAGCCCTTCTTGATATGCTCGACGACGTAGGCCTCGATGTGCCGGCTGATTTGGGCGGCGGTTTCGCGATCCTGATCGATCTGGGCCACCAGCAGGCACCACACGTGCCCCATCAGGGCGTGGTTTTCGGTCGCGCCGAAATGCCAGATGGATGCGTTCATCCGGCGCGGGGCAGGTTTGAAGTGAGCCAGTTCCAGCAGGTGTCGCCGAGCCTTCACGCTCAGGTCCGGATCATCACGGAACAGGTAGTAGGTATGCAGGACCTCGCAGACGCGCATGTCGTAATCAATCCGCTCGTCCAGCGGCATGGCCTCAAAGAAGGCATTGGCCTTGGCCAATTCCTCGGGCGAGCGCTTCAGGCGCATGGCCGCCAGGGCGCCGGACCAGTTCGGCTCGATCTCGTCGAACTTCCACTCGTCGTGCTTCCACTGAATTGGATACCCCACGCGTTTCCAGTCATCGGCCAGTTGCACCAGGAAGGCCTGCCTGCGCTTCGCGATGTCATCCATTCGCTCATCGGCCAGCAGCGTCCGCCCGGCGATCCCGAGCACGAAAACGCTTGTCAGGCACAATATTGAAACTCCGTTGCATGTTGGGCAGCGCATGTTTCCTCCCATGTGCACGTTCAGCCTCCATGATGGTGATGCCGGCGCGAGCCGGCTGCGTTAATGCAATCGCCCTACCCCCGCTGCGGCGGCAATATAACCCGCCCGGCAGGGCCACAAAACCGTAAGATCTACAGCGGCGCTTCCTGCCGCGCCGTCGCACTGGCGAGGCAGAAGAAAGGCCGGCCACCTTCCACCCGGCTGACCGGCCTTGATGCTCCCGTTAACACACACCGCACAACGATAGCAGGCTGAACTCATCGGGACCGGCGGAGCAGCCCCAGGGCGCCCAGCACGATGAACAGCAGCGACGCAGGCTCGGGAAGTGCGAAGTAACCCTGGGTACCTCGCTCCGGCTCCTTCGTGAACGCCAGGTATCCGTTCCACCAGCTCATGTGGTACGTAAAACCGGCGTTGGCCGCGTTCAGGCCGGCGGGACCGGCAATGAGATCGGCCTCGCTCAGGACGATGGCCAGCGACGCGGCCGGATCGGCAAGACTCGGGTCGAACGAATAGATGCCCAGTGAGCCCTCCCCCGTTCGACCGTAGCGGAGGTAAATCAGCCCGTCAGGCCCGTAGTACATGTCGCCACCGAACGTCGCGCGGTTATCGGTAATCCCCAGGGCCAGGAAATCATTCGCATCGAGTATGGTCTCGATCGCCCCGCCCGGGCTTCTTCGGAAGATCCGGTCTCCGACGGGGGCGGTGTTGTGATCGCCAGCATCGTCGCCCCAGTAGAGATTTCCGGCACCGTCGTAGGTCAAGCCGGATTTCACCGTCGCGCCCACGGCGGCCAGGTCGGCCGAAGTGACCAGCGTGGTTAGAGCACCCGGTCCGGCCGTCTGCAGGATGGTATTGGACGCCGACTCATAGAAGAGAGATTCGCCCCCCGGCGACATTCCGCTGAAATTGGTGACGGCAATGCTGGTCAGGCCGGTGACGGCCTTGATGTCCGCCGCGCTGGTGTGAATGCTGACCGTTCCGGTGTCTTTGTGTATGCGGACGACCTGGTCGTTCTGGCTCTCGGGAAACTGAATGTAGTCTCCCACGATCTCCACACCCAGCGCGTTGCCCACTCGACTCTGAGTGGGCGCACCGATGTCAGCCGTCCAGGAGGCCAGCGTGGTGAGGTTGGACGTGGACGGCGAGGTGCCCGTGTTGATCGTCTTGTTGATTTCGAGGTCCTTGGCCGCGTCGGTCAACTGGGCAACGTGATGGTAGGTGGTGGTCCCCTCCACAACCGTAAACTTGTGCCATCTGAGGTGCGCCTGCCCCCGGTTAAGTTCGCTCAGGGGCAACACCTCGTAGTACTTGGCCGCACTGGCCGCCGCAGGCAGCGCGCCGACTCCCAGGATGACGAACATCCAGAAACGGACCCTGCATTGAGTGACAGACATGTTTCCTCCTCTCCTTCCGCCCAGACGAGGGCTGCTATGACAGGAACCATACGTATTTCGGCCGAGGCCGACGATCTCGGTCTGTGTGCATCGAGAAGTGATGGATGGCACAGGCCGGTACGAGTGCATTCCACTTGCGCGCTCAGGGCTGGTAGCCGGCGCCCTCGCAGGCCTCGGCCGTCCCATATCCCGGCCACGTGGTTACGTCTCCGGGCAGGAAGGTAATCGCCGGGCCGGTCGCGCATTTCTCAAACTCGGCCAGGTCGGTCTGATCGATATCCCCGTCGCCAATATCTCCGCCCTCGGGCCGGTCGAAGCAGGCACAGTAGGTCGGATCGCTCAACATCGGCGAATTCACCGGGATCGAGCCCGTGTAACAGATCTGAAAGATTGCAAAATCCTCCTGATCTACATCATGGTCGTTATCAGCGTCGGCGAAAGGCCGGTTGCAGCCGACCACGAAGTAGCCCTGGACGCCGCGTTCTGCCTCCTTGGTGAAGGCCAATCGCCCGTCCCACCAGCTCATGTGGTAGGTCGCGCCGGCCCACTGGGAAATCGCGCCGCTGGGTCCGGCGAGGAAGTCCGCCTCGCTCAAGACGATGGCCAGCGTCGAGGCAGGATCAGGGCTGGCGGGGTTGAAGCAGTAGATGCCCAGTGAGCCCGACGTGTTCTTGCCGTACCGGAAGTAGATCAGACCGTCGGGGGCGTAGTACATGTCGCCAGTGAAAATGGCTCGGTCGACGCTGATTCCGAGGTCCTGGAAGTTGTGAGCATTGATAATAGAGGTGATGGTGCCGTCAGGCGCCCTCCGGAAGATGCGATCGCCGACAGGAACAGTATTATTATCCCCCGTGTCGTCACCCCAGTAGAGGTTTCCGGCACCGTCGTAGGTCAAACCGGATTCCACCATGTAGACCCCCGCAGCGGTCAGTTCGGCCGAGCTGACCACGGTCACCACGGCCCCCGGCCCGTTTGTCTGCAGAATACTGTTGGAATCCTCCTCGTAGAAAACGGACTCGCCTTCCGGTGACATTCCGCTCCACTTGGTTACGGTCAGGTCGGGAGTGCCGGTCACGGCCATGATGTCCGCCTTGCTGACATACACACTGACCTCGCCGGTGACCTTGTGAATGCGAACGACCTGATTCATCAGGTTGTCAGGAAATTGAATGTAGTCGCCGACGATCTCCACACCCAGTGCGGGCCCCACCCGGCCAAGATTGGGTGCGCCGATGTCTTCCGTCCATGAGGCCAGAGTGACCAGGTTGCTCGTCACCGGCGAGCCGCCTGTATCGATCGTCTTGTTGATCTCCAGATCCCTGGCCGCATCCTTCAACTGGCAGACATGATGATAAGTGGTGGTCCCGTCAACGACCGTGAACTTATGCCAGTTCAGATGCGGTTGATTTCTATTCATCTCATTGATGGAGAGCACCTGGAGATACTTGGCGGCGGATGCTACACCAGTTGATGGCCCTGACAGCAATAAGCTCACCAGTAACAAACGAAGCCTGAAACCTGCCAGGTCCATGTTGCTCTCCTTGCGCAAGAAACAGAAGAATTGCACAAACTTTGCTGGTTGATCACGTGGGTGGGCTTGAGAAAAACTTGAGTTCTCATAACCCCCCCAAGCGCCCGAAGCGAGAATGCAGTCTATCACTACAACCCAGCGAAGCAAGAGTAAAATGACAAGAATCTAGTAAAACGAAATGCGTTGCTATTTTCGTGTAGTATCAACTCGTCGCTACTTGAATCAGGAACCGATCAGTGGATTGTCTCTCTCGCTTTGAGAGGCGCGCTGCGTCTGAAACCGGTTTCAACAAAGCCATGCTCAACTCAGAATGATGGTATCCATTCGGTGAACTACACCGGGCAGCGAGTGGCCGCACGGCCCGCTGCAT